>CAYWLC010000089.1:0-12286 GCA_964458895.1 uncultured Luteolibacter sp.
GGTCTGGCGCATGGAATACCAAAACCGCACGGCCAGCGGCATCGACATCATGATCGCCCTCGACCTCTCGCTCTCGATGAACATCAATGACTTCCTCGATCAGGGGGAACGCGTCAGACGCATCGATGTCGCCAAAATGGTGGTCGATGATTTTATCAACCGCCGCCCCGATGACCGCATGGGCCTGATCGCCTTTGCCGGCCGACCACGGGTCGCCAGTCCGGTCACTCTCGACCACCAGTGGCTCAGATCCGCCCTTAACGATCTTCGCCTCAACGACCGCGAAGAACGCGGCACAATCAAGGAACAGGGCACGGCCATCGGCTCCGCACTGGCCGCCGCCGCATCGCGCCTCGTCGCCCGTGATGCCAAAAGCAAGATCATCGTCCTCATCACCGATGGTGCCAGCAACTCCGGCAAAATCTCACCCATCGAGGCCGCCCGACAAGCCAAAACCCTCGGCATCAAAATCTATACCATCGCCATCGGCACCACGGAAGGCCGCGTGGACCGCGATATCATGCGCTTCCCCTATCAGGAATTCGACCTCCCCACCCTGAAGGAAATCGCCGCCATCACCGGTGCGGAACACTACTGGGCCCAGAACCTGGAATCCCTTAAAAGCTCGTTCTCCACCATCGACCAGCTCGAAAAAACAGATGCAAAAAGTTACTTCGTGATCGATGATATCGAGTTGTTTCCCTGGTTGCTTGGCCTCACCTTGTTTGCATCCCTGGCATCGCTCACCCTGCTCGCGTTCAACCCGCCGCCATCGCCCTGATCCATTGAAATTCGCCCAACCCGCATGGTTTGTTCTGTTAGTCCTGCTCCCGCTGCTGGGGGCGGGTGCCGTGCTAGTCTCCCATCTCCGACGCAAACAGTGGGCCTTGTTCGCCGCCCCTCGCCTCCGTCCCAGCCTGCTGAAATCCCGCAGCCCCCTACCCCGCTGGTTCTCCTTCCTGTTCCTCATGGCCGCTTGCGCCGCCGTCATCATCGCCCTTGCCAGACCCTGCGGTGACGCCGGTACCCGCACTGAAAAATCCCTCGGGCGCAATGTCCTCATCGCCCTCGACCTCTCCCGCAGCATGCGCGTGCGCGACGTCAAACCCGACCGCCTCGCCCAGGCAAAATTGGTCATCTACGAACTGCTGGATGCCATGCCTAACGAACGCATTGGCCTGTTAGGATTCGCCGGGGATGCCTATCCCTACGCACCTCTAACAATCGATCGCGCCGCGGTCCGCGAAACCGTCGAGCAGATCGACGAATCATGGGTCCCACTCGGCGGATCTAATATGGCCGCCGCGGTCCAGCGCGCCACCGACATCCTCAAGAAAACCGGCCAGAAAAACAACGCCCTCGTGATCCTCAGCGACGGTGAGGAAAACGCGGGCAAGCTCAACGAAATGATCTATGAGGCCCGCCAGTCAGGAGTTTTCATTCTGGCCATCGGCGTGGGCACCGAAGACGGCGACTACGTCCCGAACTCGGATTTCAAAGGCAACCGCATGGTCGACAGGGATGCCAAACCCGTCGTCAGCCGCCTCCACGCCGACGTGATGCGCAAGCTCGCCACTGAAACCAAAGGCCGTTACGCCGTCGCGGGGTCAGGCGCGGACATTCCCGCCATGGTCAAAACCGCCATCAAGGATCTCGACGCCTTCGAACTGAACGGTCGTGAACGCGTCGTTTCGATCGAGTTCTATCAATGGTTGCTTCTCCCTGCTATCCTGTTTCTCATGATCTCAATCGTCGCAGGCACCCGCTGGCGGGGTGTCAGGGCCGCAATGGCGTTTGCAACGCTCTCTCTAACACCCATCACAGCGCGGGCCGACGAGGTCTCCGCCGCCAAACAGGCGCTCGACCAAAAACAATACCCGGCCGCGCGCGACGCCTACCAGAAACTCGCGGAGCACTCACGGCTCAAGGACCGCAGGACGCGCTACCGCCTCGGCGAGGCCACTGCGGCCTATCGCAACGCGGATTTCAATAACGCGCGTTCCGCCTACAGCCAGGCCTTGCTCTCCGAGAACCCCAAGGTCCTGGAGGCGGCCCACCTCGGCATGGGTTCCTCGCTATTCCAACTGGGGTGGCAGGACTTGACGGGATCCGCCTATCCGGAGGATTCCTCACAACTCAAGGACTTCTCGCAGTTCGACCAATCGGTGCGCAAACGCCTCGCGGAATCACTGAAGCCCCAAGACAATGACGCCGCCGAATCCCCGGTCGCCAAATCAATCACATCCGTCATCACCAATTGGACCGACGCCGTCAGGCACAACGATTCCGCCCTTGCCATCGACCCGCACAACAGGACAGCCATATCTAACAAAAGAGGGACGCTGGCCTATTTGAAGCGCCTCGAGGAATTGCTTCGTGAGGAGAGGGAAAAAACCGAGCAATCGATGCCCACCCCTAAGCCCGACGCAACCCCCAGGCCGGACGAACAAGGTGACAATGATCCAGAGAAGCAACCGAAGGACAAGTCCGATGACAAGTCCAGCAAACCGCCCGGCGAAAAAAGTGACAAGGATGCGAAAAATCCCAAGGACGGAACCGATGACAAAGATCAGAACCCCGAGGACAAATCCGAAAAGAAAAAGGACGGCAAGGAATCCGGAAAACGTCCGGAAAAAGATTCTAACAAAACACCGGAAGAACAGGCCAGGGACATCCTCATGGAAAACGCGGACCTTGAGAAAGGCCCGCTATCACCCGGACGCCGTGAATTCCGCAAACCCGAGAAAGACTGGTAATCGATTATGAGCGGAACCCATCACTCCCGATCCATCGTCGCCCTGCTGACCGCATGGCTGCTCGTCTGTGCCAACGCCTCTGCGGCGACCGTCAGCCGCCTCTCATCCCGCTTTCTCGCACGCGGGGAACAAGCCTTGTTGGAAATCGCCGTAACCGGCAACCAACCGCCCGAATCACCGCACATCCCGGCGGTCAAAGGCTTGGAAATCCAGGCGGCCGACCGCGGCACCATCCGCCAGATCCCCGGACGCAAGGTGGAATATGTTTTCGCCTACATCATCTCCACTTACGAACTCGGAAGCCATCTGCTCCCCTCGTTCCAGGTCATGGTCGGTGGCGTCAAAACCCAGACCGAACCCCTCGAATTCACGGTTTTCAACCCGGACGATCTCAAGTGGTCGGAGGCGGAAGTCGGCGATATCCGCTTCAGATATGCCAGCGCCTTCCGTACCCTGAATCCAACCCCTTTCAACGGTGAAACCATCCCCGTCGAAATCAAAATCTTCGTGCCTCGCGACCTCTTCGTCGAGGACTGGGGCAATCCGGATGTCCAGCGCGACGGAGTCACGGCATGGCGCTTCCAAAACTCCGCCATGCGCGGAAATATCAATCTGTTAGGAATGCCATACATGTCTGCGGCCTATCCCAGCACCCTCACCCCCACACGGGTAGGCAACGTCAACATCGGACCGGCCACGGTCCGCCTGATCACCACCCAGGTGGTAATGGATGGCATCATGCGCCGGGTTTCCCAGGAGGTGAATCTATCCGTCTCGAAACTCGAACTCATATCCAAGCCCCTCCCCGACGGCGCTCCCGAGGGATTTGAAAACGCAGTGGGAAATTTCCGCATCAGCGCCGATGCAACTCTAACTGAATTGCAGGAGGGTGATCCCATTCCGGTGGACATCGTGGTCAGCGGCTCCGGCAATCTCGACACCCTGCGCCCGCCAAAGCCCATCGAAGCCGACGGTTGGAAAGTGTATGAGGCCACCAGCGACCAGCGCGGCGACGAGCGCTATGAACTCTCGGGAACCACCGTGTTCCACCAATTCCTCAGACCCTTGGAAATCAAAGCCGCCTTGCCCTCATTCCGTTTGGTTTACTTCGATCCCAAGGATCATTCCTACAAGACGATCGTCACCGAGCCGATCCGTCTGCAAATGAAACCCGCCATCGCAAGCGCCGCTCCATCCCCCATGCCCCCCAAGGCACTGGCGGTTCCCGTGGAACGCATGACCGATATCCTCGGTTTGTTGCAGGCACCCCGCCCATCCACCTCCGCCACGGCACGCATCCCCGGATGGACATGCCATCTGTTAGGCACATTGCTGGCACTGGCGCTCGTCCTCAAGGCCATGTGGCTGCGCTACGGCCACCGCTTGCGGAAAGATCCTGCCAGGGTCGCCAAAGCCGCCGCGCTGCGTGATGTCGAACGCACCAAAACAGCCGACGACGCGGGATTCCTCATGGCCGCCGGGCGTTACATCGAATGCTGGCTGGGCACGGATCCACCGCCGGAAATCAAGGCGGTGCTCGCCGAACGCGATGCCGTGTGTTTCCGCGCGGACAAACCCGCCACTCCGGTGCTGGAACCCAAACGCCGGCAAGCCATCCTCAACTTGTTGCGCAAATCCCTAACACTCATCACGTTCGTCATTCTGTTAGCCCCGGCCCGTGCCCGGGCGGACGACGCCGTGCCCGATCCGGCGCGCGCCGCCTATGATTCCGCGAAATATGGTGATGCCATCACGCTCTGGCTGAAGTCCGCCCCTTATGAGGATCTCTCGCCGGATCTGTTATACAACATCGGCAACGCCTGTTATCGCGCGGGTTCGCCCGGCCATGCCGCGCTGTATTATCGCCGCGCCCTCCTCCGCGATCCCAGCCATCAGGAATCCCGCCAGAACCTTCGCTTCATCGAACGTAAATTCGGTTCCATCACCATCCGCCGCCCGGATTATCAATATGCCCTGGCCCGCATCCCTCTAGCCAACTGGAAAAACACCCTGTGGGCAGGTGTCTGGCTCTGCGGCCTCGCGGTTTTGGTTTTTCCCGCCACTCATTACGGTGCCCGCATCCGCGTCGCCGCCATCAGCGCCCTGATCATCGGCCCGATGCTCATCACCTTTGGCGGCCTCGGCTGGGAGTATTTCCCTAACGATGCTGAGTTCATCGCGCCCAGGCGTCAGGCCGTCATCGTGCAGGATAAAACCGCGGTGCATGCCGATGCCTCACGCACCTCATCCGAAGTGATCGATGCCCCGCCCGGTTCGCTCTGCGAGGTGATTGAAGAGTCCGGCCGTTGGGTCTATATCGCCTTCACCACCAAAACGCGCGGCTGGGTGCCAGCCGAAACGCTCGAGCGCATCATCCCCACCACTCCCACCACCCCGCCCAAAATCCGCAAACCCAAGGCCGATGAGAAAACCGCATGAGCATGGCGCTCACGGCAGTGTTCCTCCCACCTGATGAACCGCCTTTCGTGGCATGGTGGCTGGCTTTTTCCCTGGTGTGGGGACCCTTGGAAAACTCTCCGGGAAATCCGCTTGGTATTTCCCGTGGCTTTGCGTAATGCTCGCTCCCCCATGACCAAACAGGCACTCGGAAAAGGACTCGGCGCTCTCATCAGGAAAAGCACGCCCGCGGTTCCCCTGTCGCCCGACGACTCGAAACGCGTGCGCAATGTTCCAACCGACATCGTGGTTGCAAGCCCGCTACAGCCCCGCACCCACTTCGTCGAGACTCCGCTCGATGAACTCATGGAGTCCATCCGCCAGCACGGCATCATCCAGCCGCTCATCGCACGCGCCGTTAATGGCAAACTCGAACTCATCGCCGGCGAACGACGCTGGCGCGCCGCCGTCAAACTCGGACTGGCCACCGTTCCGGTCATCGAGCGCGAGGCCTCCGACCGCGAAGTGCTTGAAATGGCCCTCATCGAGAACCTCCAACGTGAGGACCTCAACCCGCTCGAAGAAGCCACCGGCTATGTCCGCCTCGCCAAGGAGTTCGCCTTGAAACAAGAGGACATCGCCACCCGCGTCGGTAAATCCCGCGCCAGCGTCGCCAATGCCATGAGGTTGTTAGATCTCCACGCCGACGTGCAATCGCTCGTCGCCCAAGGGCGCCTCACCGTCGGCCATGCCAAGGCAATCCTCTCGATCAAGGACCAAGCCACCCAATTGCTGGCCTCGGATCAAATCATCCGCCGACAACTCACCGTGCGCGGCGCGGAAACATTCGCCCGATCCCTGCTCAACGGCTCCGCCGAGTCCCATGGCGATGCCAAAAAAAACCCCATTTCCCGCGAGGTGGACATCCACGTCAGCGCCGTCACCCACCGGCTCCGCGAATACCTCGCCACCCACGTTTCAATCCAGCATTCCACCAAAAAAGGCAAAATCGAAGTCGAATACTACGGCAACGACGACCTCCAACGCCTGCTCGACCTGATCGGCCTCCCGGCCTCGGAGTGACGCAATGACAGGCACCAACCTTCCGGCGGCCAGACATTTAGGATAACCCCGCATTGGCCGCGGACGGCCCGGAGATATCGATCAGCACGCGACAAATTCCACGTCGATCGGCGTCACATTTGTCGCGGTGGATTTGGCGGGGGCGTCGATATCCGCCCATGGCAGGCACTGCCCCCGACGGCCCCCTCGCATTTCCGCCCCTGTCAGGTCGGTAACTCTTGCCGAAATGCCTGCGACAGGCTAGCAAGCGGTATCAAACGACGTTCTTTTAGCTTCCTCCTGGCCCGACGGTATCTCAACCCGCGGCGGGCAATGTTGTCCTCGTTCACCTTGATCTCGCTGGTGGGTGTGATGCTGGGCGTGCTGGTGTTGGTCGTGGTGATGGCTGTTTACGCCGGTCTGGAGCGCGATGTGAAGGGCCGAATTCTCGGGTTCACCCCGCACATTCTCATGCGCAAGCAGGTCGCCGTGCCCGGCAAAACCGGCATGGAGGATTGGCAGGTAGCGGCGGACCTCGCAAAAAAACTGCCGCGCGTCCAGGCCGCCACCGCCTACATTTCAGACAATGTCATCATCGACTTTGAATCATGGCAGCGTCCCGTCATGTTCCGCGGCATCGACACCTCGGACCCTTCACAAGTCGAGGGCATCTCCAGAATGCTCGACCGCGCGAAACATCCGGACTCATCCGCCGACCTCGGCATCGACGACCGCGCGGTGGTCTCGTCCATCCTCGCCGATCAACTTGGCATCCGCGTCGGCGATACCATCCGCCTCTACTCGACGCGCAACTTCGAGGAGGTCATGCACGCCTACAAGGCCACGGAAAAACCGCCGATACGTGAGGCGTTCTCGGAGGAATGGAAGGACGCCACCGCCACACTCGCCGCCGCATGGAAAAACGACGGCGCTAAATTCACCGTGGGCATCGATGCTCTAACAGTAAGTTATGAGTTGATCAAGGCCATTTGTGGCGAGGACATCCGCCAGCCGGAGCGTGAATTGTTAGAGTCGCTGCTAGTCGCCATGGAAAACGGCCAGAAGGACGCGGGTGCCGGGGTGTACCGTTTCAGTGCCGACCACAAGGCAACGATTGAAAAAGCCATCGCGGACGTCAACACGACCGATCCCGAAAAGATGGACGCGGAAACACTCAAGGGATTGAAAAAGATCGTTCTGCCCAAGGAGGCGCTGGTCATTGGCGTCTATCAGGCGTCGCAGATGGCCGTCACTCCGGACATCTTCGTGCCCCTGCCTCTGGCACAAAGTCTGGCCGGCCTGGGCGAGGGTGTGCAGGGGATCGCCCTGCGGCTCGACGACGCCTACGCCGCCGAACAAGTGGCCGCCCAATCCCGTGGGATACTCGGCCCCGACTGGTCGCTGCTCACCTGGGGCGATCAATACCAGACCTTCTTCGCCCTCATCAACCAACAACGCGTGATGATGTATTTCGCGCTATCATTCATCGTGCTGGTCTCCGCGTTCTCCATGATGGCCGTGATGTTCACCGTCACCATCCAGAAACGCCGGGAAATCGGCGTCATGAAGGCGCTCGGCGCCGCACCCGGCCAGATTGTCCGCGTGTTTCTCTATCAGGGCATGCTGCTGGGTTTGTTAGGCGCGGTGCTCGGCGTCGGCCTCGGGCGATTGGTCATCCATTTCCGCGGCCCCATCCAAGGGGTCTTCCGGACACTCGGTTTCGATCCCTTCGCCGCCTCATTCACCGGCTTCGGTGTGCTGCCCGCCCACAACAACCCACTGGAGCAGGCGGTCATCGGGCTCCTCGCCTTCATCCTGTGCTCACTGGCAGCTTTGGTTCCGGCCTTCTTCGCCGCCCGCAGTGATGCCGCCAAATCCCTGCGCAATCTCTAACCATGGATATCTGGATCATCCAAAACGGCGAGAAGATCGGCCCCATTCACGATTTCGATATCCGCAAAAAAATCGAAAACGGAGAACTGCCCGCAAACACTCCGGCATGGCACGAGGGCATCGACGCATGGAAACCACTGGTGGAAATCAGTCTCTTCGAACGGGAATTCGGCCAAGCCGCCGAAACCAGCGGGTCGCCCTACGCCCCCCCGCGGCCGGAGAACGTGACCACGGTGTCGCCACCGAAGGAGAGTGCCTATCCGCTCCGGCGGTTCTGGGCGCGCTGGCTCGATCTCAATTTCTATGCCGCCATCTGGTGGGTTGCCATGTGGACGAGCGGGCGCGACCTCGGAGCCATCATGCGCAACGCATGGATCATGCTGCTTCTTTACGTGCCTTGGTTCGTCCTGGAAACCCTGTTGATCCACCACTTCCGCAGCACCCCCGGCAAGTGGTTGTTAGGCATCCGCGTGGTCAACAACGACGGGTCGGATCTAACTCTATCTGAATCCACCCGGCGCTCGGCGCGCGTCCTCTTCATGGGCATCGGTTTCGGGTTCGGCTGGCTCACCCTCATCTGCCAACTCATGGCATACATCACGGTCAGACGCATCGGCAAGCCGCTTTGGGACCACGTCGGCGGACACCGCGTGGTGGCGCGCCCGCTCAAGCCCATGGGCGTGGCCGCCTATGTGGGTCTCCTGTTCATCGCCTTCCAACTCCAGTTCATCGTCATCGCCCCCTACGTCATGGATACCGCCGTGAAATTATTCCCGGCCCTCAAAGAACAACTGGAGAAAAATCCCCCCTGGCACCTGCCGAAACGATGAACCTAAAATCCGCAGATAAATCTGCAAACTTATAACCCTGTATAGGAAGATGGAAACCACTGATTACACTGATTGAACTGATTATTAAGAGGTTAGAAAGAAAGACCCGCCCACCCCAAAGGTGAGTGAAATTCCAGCCAATTCTTTCAGTGTAATCAGTAAAAATCAGCGCAATCAGTGGTAATAATGGCCGGTGTTACCTTAGGCATTTTCCTTTCTGGGATAACAAATAACCCCTGGAAGGATGAATCACCTGCCAAGCACCCACGCGATGTGCGGCGTGTAAAGATCCGGCTCTAACAGGAATGAGTCATGCCCCTTGTCGGAATGCACGGTGATATGCATGACGTCCACCCTGGCGCTCTCCAGGTGTTTCACCAGGTCCGCCTGCTCCTCCGGATAGAAACAGAAATCCGAGTCGATGGAAAACACCAGCCAGCGCTGGCCGGCAAGGCGCGCCCGCTCGAATAATTCCGCGGGTGACCGCGCATCGCCCTCGGGTGTGGCATCATAGCGCGACCAAAGATCGATGATGCGCAGGTAGGTGTTGGCATCGAAGCGGCGCACGAATTTCTTCCCCTGGTGCAACATGTAACTTTGGAACTGGTCGCGCACGCGGTACCATGCCAGCACGTCGTCGGGTTGCACGACATCCTGCCGCGCCCGGTGTTCGATGGTATCCAGGTGCACAAACGTCTTGTGCGAGATCATCCGGGCGAGCGCCAGCCCGTAGAGCGGGGCCTCAGCGTCATAATAATCCCCGGCATTGAAATACGGATCGTTTTCAATCGCGAGAATCTGTTCAAACAGGATCAGCCGGTTGAGCACCGTGGTTTTATAACCTGAGGCGATGGCAATCACATTCCTGACATCATTCGGATAGCGTGTGGCGAAGGTCAGCGCAACCAAACCACCCACGGACGGACCGATCACCGCATTAAGCGCGCCGATGCCGAGATGGTCTAACAGTTTCCTGAAAACCTCCACCTGGTCCGCTGCGGTGACCGTCGGGAACGAAGACCCCCACGGCTTGCCGGTTTCGGGATTCAGAGACGACGGGCCGGTGCTGCCATAACATCCGCCCAGATAATTCGCGCAGATGATGAAGTATTTTGCGGAATCCAGCGGCTTGCCCGGTCCCACCATGGGTTCCCACCATCCCGTGTGCATTTCCTCCTGCCATAACTGGGCCACGCCCTCAATGGCAGGGTTGTAGCCCGCCGCATGATGGGAGCCGGAAAGCGCGTGGAAAAGCATGATCGCATTCGATTTGTCCGCATTCAAGTCGCCCCATGTTTCGTATGCGATCCGGATGCCCGGCAACAGTCCTCCATCCCGCAGCCGCACCGGGTCGTCCGGGCTGCCGGTTTCAAAAAATTTCGTGTGGGTTGCCGCAGACATGCGGGCGAGTCTATTACACCTTGGTCCGCGATGCAAGCCGTCTCCCGCTTCAGAATATCAGGCTGGACAGGCGATCCGGCCTTTGTTGGTCTGGATGCGATGAAAATGTCCGCATTTGCCAAGATCGTGCTGTTAGCCCAGCTCCTGCCCACCCTGGTTTCCGCCCAAGTGCAACCGAAATTCGCCAAGGACGTGGCGGACTCCAAGGATCATCCGGCGCTCAAGCGCATCGAAGGCTCGGTGATCCTCCACTATTCCGCCAAAAAATTCGACTCGCTGCAAATCGCGCAGCAGAAAATCGCTTTCGATTACAGCGCGCAGAAAATCACGGACTGGAAAAAAATCACGGCCGAAGGCGCCCGGACCACCCTGTTCTATCGCGAACCGAAAGATGCGGGAACCCTCGAATGCCTCCGCTCCTATCAGAATGACCTCAAGGCCGCGGGCTTCGAGGTGCTGTTCGAAGGCAGCAGCGCCGGCAAACCCACCGATGACAGCAACACCCTGGACAACGGCTACGGACGTTTCATCAAGGCGGTCTATCAATCGGAAACGGACTATGATATCCAACAATACACCATGCCCGGTGCCGATGACTACCGTTACACCGCCCTCAGGAAAACCGGCGAAAACGGCGCAGGGGATGTGTATGTGACGGTCTTCTGCGCCGCCGTGACCGCTTCCTGGAAGGCCCCGGAAAAAGGCATTCTCGAGGGCACCGTGCTTGCCCGCGTCGATGTGCTCGAAACCAAGGCGATGAACAACCGCATGGTCCTGGTGAAAGCCGATGAAATGGAAAAACAAATCAACGCCACCGGCAGGGTCGCCCTCTACGGCATCTATTTCGATTTCAACAAGGCCACCCTGCAACCCGAATCCGCCGAAACCCTGAAGGAAGTCGAAAACCTCCTGAAGGCGGACTCAGGACTCAGGTTGTTAGTGGTCGGTCACACCGACAACGTCGGCGGCTTTGATTCTAACAAAAGCTTGTCAGAACGCCGCGCCGCCGCAGTCGTTGAGGAGTTGCAGAAAAACCACGGCATCGCCAGCCAACGCCTGTTCCCCTTCGGCTGTGGCTTCGCCTGCCCCGCCGCCCCCAACACCACCGACGATGGCCGCGCGAAAAACCGCCGCGTCGAATTGGTCCGCTGGTAACCCGGACACTCCAGCTCATGAATGATCCGGATCTTTTTTCCCTTGCCGCCGCGAATAATCCGGAGGACCGAATCCGCGAACTGCGCGTTTTGTTAGAACACCACAACCGACTCTACTACACCCAGGCCGCCCCCGAGATCTCCGACGCGGAATACGACCAACTTTACCGCGAACTCGAGGATCTTGAGAAAAAACACCCGGAATTCAAGGACCCCAAGTCCCCCACCCTGCGCGTGGGCGGTGCGCCCGACAAGGGTTTCCAACAGATCCGCCACGCCGTGCCGATGCTCTCCATCGACGACGTCTTCGAGCTCGGTGCCGAAGCGATGGCCAAATCCGGTGCCGCCCGCCCCGAACAGGAACTCATCGATTTCTATCAACGCCTGCGCAAGAACCTCGGCCGCGACGATATCACCGTCACCATCGAACCCAAGATCGACGGCGTGGCCGTCTCCCTGCTCTACCGCGACGGCAAGCTCATCTACGCCGCCACCCGTGGCGATGGCAGCACCGGCGACGACGTCACCCGCAACGTAAAGACCATCCGCAGCATCCCGCAGGAGCTCGGATTTCCACCCTTGAAACTTGAAACTTCAAACTTCAAAGTCCCGGCAACGCTGGAGATCCGCGGTGAGATCTTCATGCCCAACGCGGCTTTTGCGGCGATGAATGCCGAACGCGACGAGCAGGGCCTGCCAACCTTCGCCAACCCGCGCAACCCCGCCGCCGGAACCCTCAAACAACCTTATCCAAAAACCGCCCCCGCACGCACGCCTCCCCTCCACCCCCACG
>CAYWLC010000090.1:0-4046 GCA_964458895.1 uncultured Luteolibacter sp.
TGATGGAGCGCTTCGGCATGAAGGAAGGCGAAGCGCTCGAACACTCGTGGCTCAACAAATCCGTGGAGACCGCACAGAAACGCGTCGAACAACGCAACTACATCTGGCGCAAGCGCGTGCTCGATTTCGACGATGTGATGAACATGCAGCGCGAGGTTGTGTATGGCTACCGCAACGAAGTGCTCACCACCGAAGTGCCGCGCGTTCTCGTCACCGAAATCATCGAGGAAACCATCCCCGCCAAGGTCACCCTCTACCTAACCGACAGGGACGATGACAAGACCGACTTCGATGAACTGCGCCAGTGGGTTAACTCGACACTGCCGGTGCGCGTGACCGCTGATGATTTTGAGGAGAACCAAACCGTGGAATCGATATCGGCCATGCTGGTGGGCAAGGTGAAGGAAGTCTATGAAATCCGCACCGGCAAGCTTCCCATGGAAGTGTTAGACCAGGAAGAACGCCGCATGGTTCTGGTGGCAATCGACAAGCAGTGGCAGGAGCACCTGTATAACATGGACGCCCTGCGCGAGGGGGTGGGCCTGCGCGCCCAAGGCCAGAAGGATCCGCTCGTCGAATACAAGAACGAGGCCTACAACCTGTTTGTCACACTGATGGATTCGATCAAACAGGAGGCCTTGCAAAACCTGTTCCGCTCCGCCGCCAACCTCGAGGCCTTTCTCAAACAACTCCACAGCCAGCCTCAGCAATTGCATGGCGGCGAGGAGGCCATCAGCCAGAAAAACATCGGTGTTTCAGGCAGTTCCGCGCATTTCGATCCCACCTCCATCCCCTCGCCCGAGGGCACCACGCTCAAGCTCAACCTGCCCAAGCGCAAACCCAGCTTTGATATCGAGAGCACCGGCCGCAACGCGCCCTGCCCGTGCGGCTCAGGCAAGAAATTCAAGAACTGCTGCGGACGCGAGGCGTGAACCACGTGGCCCGGGCATGATGTGTTAGAATGGTGGCGGGCAGCATGCCCGCACCACTTGCATGCTACTCCACCTCGACGACGAGGTTGATTTCCACGGCGACGTTGAGCGGGAGGGCGGCAACACCCACCGCGGTGCGCGAGTGTTTGCCGATCTCGCCGAAGATTTCGACGAGCAACTCGGATGCACCGTTGATGACCTGCGGGTGACCGTGGAAATCCGGATCGGAATTCACGAAGCCGCCGAGCGAAACGATCCGGCGCACCTTGTCCAGCGAACCGATCATGTCACGGATCACGGCGAGACGGTTGAGGATGATCATGCGGGCTCCATCCCTGGCTTCCTCAATGGAAACCTCCGAAGGAACCTTGCCGATTACTTTACGATCGCCGTCGATCGGCAGACCGCCTGATAGAAACAACAGGTTGCCGCT
This sequence comes from uncultured Luteolibacter sp., assembly GCA_964458895.1. GTDB lineage: Bacteria > Verrucomicrobiota > Verrucomicrobiia > Verrucomicrobiales > Akkermansiaceae > Luteolibacter. The sequence continues at coordinate 1,366 of CAYWLC010000090.1, forward strand.
GCGCACGCCGTTCACATAAGCGGCCACCGGTGCAGGCACCGCCGGAAGCCCCAGCCCCAGCGCCGTGAGTTTGTCGAGTATGGAATCGTTCATGAGCAGTAAATGACTAATGACTAATGACTGATGACCCCCTCAACCTTTCGGCGGTGCAAGTTTCCGCTCCGCCGCCTGTTCTCTAGTGACGGGGAAGTCGTCGGTGATCAGGGAGATGAGTTGTCTGCCGCTCGTGGTGAGGGTGGCGTGGTTGTCCTGGCCGTTCAGCAGGTTGCGGGTCAGGTAGCGTTGGGGAATGGTGGATGGACGCACCAAGGTGACGACGGGCGCGTCCACCTTGCGGTCGACAGGCGTGAAGGCGATGGGTTCGCCGATGGCGCTGAAGCTGATCTCCCACGACACCGCGCCCTCCGCGTTGCCATGCAAAATCCACGGATAACGGGTGACAAAATCAGGCGTCTCGCCTTTCGACGGCACCACCACCTTGAAATACACCGGCAGCGCGCCAATGAATTCACTGAAGCGCAGTTCGGGATTGGCCTTGTGCGCGAGGAAAAACCGCGCGACATCGACTCCTGTTAGATTCATGCCGTTGTAAATGCCGTGATAGTTGGGGCTCGCGGCGGCGCTACCCTTGTGCCATTCGTCATAATGTCGGCTCATCAGGAAAGCGAGTTCGAGGTGGAGGTGGGCACGTGCGCGGTCGATGCCCACACCGGTGAAGCCCATGCGTCCGATCACGTCGCCGGCTTTCACCGGATCACCCGGCTTGCAAGTGATATCGGCAAGGTGGGCGTAGAGTGAGTACACCGGGGAGTTATCCCAGATATGTTCGATGACCACATACTTGCCATAGTTGCTGCGTCCGGGCAAAGGGCTGGTGTGGACGACGCACCCATCGGCAATGCTGGATACCGGGTCTGTCGGATTTCCATTGGCGTCACGATTGACCGGCTGGATATCAATGCCTTCATGGAATTTGATGGGCACGATCTGGTCATTGAGGCGGATCGGGCTTCTAACCATTCCAAAGGAGCCGCCTTCCCAGGGTTTGGTGGTTTCGCCCTCGAAGGTCCGCTGCACGTACATGTAGAATTGGTCCGGTTCGCCGGTGAACAGGTGGGTGTTGCCGGTGGGCAGGCGCAAGTCGATGCCGGCCATCACCGCACCGGTTAGGGAAAACGCGAGAAGAAGATTGCGCAACATGACCAAGGGACGGCTGTTACTTGTTCTTCCCGTTTTTTCCTTCCTTGCCTATGCGTGGCAAGGCGGCATCAAAGATTTTGACATCGTCCAGTGTGACACCCTTCCAGACGACCAGCAGGCCATCGCTGATTGGCTTGTCGATGACGACGGCATCCACCATGCGGCCATTGATCTGGGCGATCAGCCAGCGGCCTTGATTGATACTCGTGACCGCGACAAGGCGCCGGGCGGCATTATCCTTGAGCCTGAAAACCACGCCGTAACCATCGTTGGCTTCGGAAGGAAATGGGCTGAAGGAAACCACATCCTTGGAAGTAACTTCCGGCATGCGGCGGAAATAGCGGGTCTTGCCGTTGTCCTCCTGGGTGAAAATCATCTTCGGGTTGTCGTTTGAATCCGTTTCCAGGTGAAACGAGAGCGAGTACTTGTGATCCGCCTTGCTGCCGGCCATGAGCGCCGGGGCGAAAACCAGAATCGAAATCGACAACAGGGCGGCAAGGCGGCGCTTCATGGGCGGAGTGAATCATAAGCCCCACCGGCGAAAAAGCAAAAACGGGCGGCCATCCCCTCCCCTGCAAAACCCACGAAGTCTCACCATTGCCGTTGACCGCATGCGTTCACAAGGCAACGCTGCCGTCATGTTCATTGATCACATCCGGATATTTGCCAAATCGGGCGACGGCGGCAACGGCATCGTTTCATGGCGTCGGGAAAAATACGTGCCCCGTGGCGGCCCCGATGGAGGCGATGGCGGCGCGGGCGGTGATGTCGTCCTGCTCGTCGATCCATCCACGGATAACCTCCGCCAATACCACTTCGACCCCAAACTCATCGCCGAGGATGGCAAAAACGGCGCTGGAGGCCGCAAAACCGGCAAGGGAGGCAAACGCGTGATCGGCCGCGTGCCTCCCGGCACGGTGGTTTATCGGGCCAATGCCGCCACCGTGCAGGAGGCCGCAGAAATGGAACGCGGTGAAGAAGGCGTCGATCTGGACCCCATCGCCGATCTAACAGAAGTCGGCCAGGAGTTCGTCCTCTGCAGGGGCGGCGACCCCGGCAAGGGCAACTGGAATTTCCGCACCCCCACCAACCGCACCCCCGTCGAACACACGCTCGGCACTCCCGGCGAACTCGGCGTTTTCTATCTGGAACTCCGCCGCATCGCGGATGCCGGCCTGATCGGGTTCCCCAACGCGGGCAAGTCAACCCTGTTAGGAAAACTCTCCGCCGCCAAACCCAAGGTGGCCTCCTATCCATTCACCACCCTGCAACCCGTGGTCGGCGTCGTCGAGTTCCCCGCCTTCCGGCGCTGCACCGTGGCCGACATCCCGGGTCTGATCGAGGGTGCCCATGAAAACCGCGGCCTCGGCCATGAGTTCCTCCGCCACATCACCCGCTGCCGCCTGCTGCTCTTCGTCCTCGACATGGCTGGCAGCGAAGGCCGCGACCCGGTCGCCGACCTGGAAATCCTGCGCCGCGAA
>CAYWLC010000090.1:4056-11978 GCA_964458895.1 uncultured Luteolibacter sp.
ATACGACGACGACCTGGCCCGCTTCCCGTGGAAGGTCGTCGCCAACAAGATGGACCTCGAGGATGCCGCCGGCCACCTCGCCGCCTTCCGCCTGCGCTTCCCGAAAGTGGATGTCATCCCGATCTCCGCGGAAAACGAACAGGGCCTCGATGACCTCAAACAAATGTTAGACAACGAGGTGGCGCACAAGCTGACAACCTGAGAATTGCCCCTGTATTGTTAGACAGGCCTTTCAGCAAAGCGGTAATTGTGGCAGGTGTTGGAAGTGCGTGTCCGAAGTGCAGAGGATGAGATTGTGTTGCACTGCCAGGGCGGCGATCCACAGGTCATTGGTAGGGATGGCGACACCAAGGTTGCGGAGGTGAAGATAGATCTGCGCGTAATGATGGGTGGTTTGTTCATCGGCCGATAGAATGGAAACGCGCGGACTGTTGAGAAACCGCCGGAGGTTGGCGGCGTTGGTGGATTCCTGATTCCCGGCGGCAAAGCCGGCACGCAGCTCACCCAGCACGATGATCGGCATGTGAATCTGTCGGGCAGTCCGGATGACGGACACACGGGCCGGATCGCCACGCATGAAATCACTGTAGGCATTGGTGTCGAGGGCGATGTTCATTTCCAATCCTCCTCATCCACCCGCTCAAAATCGGCCACGGCACGGTCGAACGCCGGGTCTTCCTGCCAAGACCCGATGAGCGCATCCAAATCCGTGTGTTCGTCCGCCTTGGCCTCAAGTTCTAGACCCCGCGCCAACACTTCCACGGTCACCGCATTGAGGCTCTTGGCTTCCTCTTTGGCAAGACGACGCAACGCACGGTCAATGGCCGCAGGAACGCCACGGATGGTGTATTGCCTGTCCTTCATGCAGGCAATGTAGGCGAATCATGCAGGCATTGCAAGGCATTTGTGGTTTCCGTTACAACCTCTCACAAAAACGGATTGGCCCTGCGTTCCTCGCCGAGGGTGGTGGCGGGACCGTGGCCGGGCAGAATGACGGTGGCCTCCGGCAGCGGTGCCAGCACCTCGTTGAGGCGTCGCAGCGCACGGCGGTAGAGGGCAGGCGTGCGGCAGCCGCCGATGGCCCCGGCGAAGAGTGCATCGCCGGTCACCAGCACCGGCACGGCAAGACCATGGACATGAAAACCGAGCGCAGGCACCGCATGTCCTGATAGATCGCAGGCCCGCACGGCCAGGGGTCCGCACTGAATGAAATCGCCGGGATGCATGGGCAGGGCACCCGGGATTTCCGCGCCGCGCACGGGCACGCCCGCGCGCACCAGCTGGGGCACGGCACCGGTGTGGTCGTGGTGGGCATGGGTGATGAAGGCATGATCCGGCGGACGACCGCAGAGGGATTCCAAAACATTTGTTAGATCTGCGGTCTCATGGCCGGCGTCAAAGAGGATGAAGGCGTCTCCCCCGCGCACGAGCCACGCGTTCACCTGCTCCGCGCCGAACGGCAGGTCGATGCGCCGGACGCCCTGGAGTTCCAGCGGCTTCGGCTGATAGACATCATGCGCGGCGAAGGCCTCCACCTGCAAACCGAGCACGGCGGCGAGTTTGCGGGCGACCTCCGCGGAAAACGCCCCGCCCAGAAAAGCCATCACATCATGCTCCGCCACGCCTGAGATCCGGGCGACATCCGCGACTGCGAGCGCGCACCCCGCCAAAGCCTTGCGCAGGACATAGGTGAAGTCGTCTTCGAGCATGGGTTAGATAGTGGATAGCAGATAGTGAATAGTAGATGTCATTGAAAAAAGCAAATTCACATGTTTTCTTCCCATCTTCCTAATGACTAATGACTAATGACCGCTGACCCATGACCTTACCCCTCATCTCATGCGATAGTATCCGTCCGGGTTGTAGAGGAAATAGACATCCTTGGGATCGAGGCGGGGCAGCCAGACGAAGGGTTTGCCGTTGGCATCGATTTCCTCGGTGAGAGCAGCGTTCGGTCTTGCGGGCACGCTCGAGGGCACGGTGGGATTGGGCAGGGTGTCGGGGTCCTTGTTGAAGGAGGTTTCATCAATGCCCCGGACGATGTGGTTCACCCACTTGAGTTTCTGGGCGTCCTCTGCGAACTCGCTCCAGTCCCCGTTGGAGTTATGGGCATACATCTTTTTGATCAACTCGTCGGTGGACACTCCCATTTTGTTAGCGATGGGTGTGCCGAGGCGCGCCCACCAGCGCTCGCTTTCCTGATGAAACTCGCGTTGCTGGGTGAGATTGAGCTGACCCATGACCAGCGAGCTGATCTGGTGGTGGAGGATCACCGCATTCGGATAGGCATAGGATTCGTGGGCGAGCGTGGTAATGCCGGCGGCCATCGACGCGGCGAACGATTTGACGACCACATGGATCGGGGCATCGCTGGATTCCATGGCCCTGAGGATGCGGTAGCCCGCCATGACGGAACCGCCCGGGCTGCCATCAATGACAATGAAGATGGGCAACGTGCGATCCTTGTTGTTCCAATATTGGATGCGGGCGGTGACAAAATCCGCGGTGGACGTTGTGATCAATCCATTGAGCGGAATGCGGCGGTCCGAGATGATCAGCATGCCGTTATCCTTCAACGGATTTTTCAGATAGACCGGTTTGGCATCGGCGTATTCGCCGCGTTTTTCGGTCGTTTCAATACGCGTGATTTCATTCTGCAGGCGGGTGATCTCGATGGCCGACTCGGCTTGCGCGGATTTCAGGTCGTTGCCGAGTTTTTCGGCGCGGATTTTCGAGAGTTCGCCCTCCTCGGCGAGTTTATCCTTTTCCGCTTCCAATTTGGCGAGTTCGTCCTTGAGGACAAGCTGCCGTTTGGCGATCTCGAGTGCCTGTTTTTCGTTCATCAGGTCGCGCTCCATTTTGAGGCGGGTGATTTCCGCACGCATGGCATTGGTGGCGTGGGTCAGGCGCTCGGCCTCCAGTTTGTTATCCGCGGCGAGCGTTTCCTGCTCCTTCTGCCTGGCATTCAATGCCGGATCGGCGGGTGCCCGGGCCTCGGTTTTGGCGGCGGGCACGGCAGCGGTCTCGACCGCAGGTTTCGCGGGTGGCGGGGTTTCGGCGGCGGATGACCACGCCATCAAGGCGGCACCTAACAGAAGAATGCGGATGGGTAGCGATTTCATCATAAGATAAACAAAACGAATCAAACGGGGTGAATTGTGCAACAACCCGTCATTTTTTTCAAGAGCGCGCGACTTTCGTCCGGAGGCCAAAAAACACGATGATCCCGGCAAAAAGCAGGAACGCGCAAGCGCCGATTCCCAAGAGGGTGAACAAGCGCCTGCTGGCAAAGTCCACTTGATCGTTGGTGATCAGGTCGGCGGGTGTCTCCCCTGGCACGCTGCTCAGAACCCACTTGCCATCGCTGATGCCCACACGGGTAAGGCCCGCCATGGCGGGGCCGAGCACTCCATCGTTGAGGTAACGTTCGGTGATGCGATAGGGCGACATTTGCTCGATGAACTCGCGGGGAACCGTCGCTCCGGGAACCTCAATGCGGTCGATCCGCAGAACAACCTCGCGTTTCAACAATGCGGGGCGGACGACAAGCGTGCCGTTCAGGTAACGCGGATCCGAGGCGATCCAGCCTTTTTCGCCCCCGCGGGTGCGTCGGGGCTTGCCGTTGAGTTGGAAGGAAATGCCAATGCGCAGGGACTCGCCCTCGACGGATAGAACGCGGAAGGTGCCCCGCAGATCCTTGAAGTGATCATAGGCGGCAATGGCGAGGTTCATTTCCTCCGGCGTCAACGCAAGCGATCCCCCGGAGTTTTTTGTTAGATCCTGGCGGAATGCTTCCATCCGTTCAGCCAGTGTGTTGAGTTCCGTCTCGTGGTTTTCTAACGGAGAAACCGCCAGCGGCACTGGCTTATCCGAGGTGAATCCGGCGATCTCGTTGTATTGCCGGAACAAGGTGGCCGTTGAAAACACCACAAGGAACACCATGACCAGCAAGGCCACGATCAGAATCGCGCATCCCGCAAAGGGTGAACGCGCGCTGGTCTCTTTGGCAATCTTGGACGGTTGCATGGATCGGTGTATGCCACTCAACGGATGTCAGGCGCCGGAATCCGGGTGTTTCGGCTTGTCATGCTCCTCTGCCGCGGGCAAATCTGTTAGCTCGGGAGGATCATGGAATTCCTGTTGCGGATACCCGGGCGTCCAGCCATCGTCGTCCCCCTCATCGGCCACGCCCGTCTTGTCCATCACATCCGCCTGATCGGAGCCTGCGGATTGCGGTGGCAGGTTTGCGCTTGAGTCGTCAGGCTCCTGTCCGTTAGATCCGGGCGATGGCGGCTCGTTGTCAGGGTCGGATGCGGGTGCTTGTGCAAGTAGGCGTTCTTCTTGTTCGCGGGCCTCCTGTTCCTCGGCCCTGCGGTGTTTCCGGCGGTCAAACCAGGCGAGCCAGATGCAGATCTCATAAAGGATGAGCATCGGCGCGGCCATGATGCATTGGGTTGGGATGTCCGGCGTCGGGGTCAGGATGGCGGCCGTGATGAAGATGGCCACGACAGCATAGGTGCGCGTCTTGGACATGGTCTCGTAAGTCAGCAGGCCGAGTTTCACCATCACCATCACCACCACCGGCAACTCGAAGGCCACGCCGAAGAGCAGAGTGAATTGCGTGGCGAATGATATATATTCGCCGATTCGCCAGTCGTTGGAGATCCCCATGTCACGACTCCATTGATAGAAAAACAGCAGGGTCCGGGGCAAGACGATGAAATAGGCGAACAGCGTACCACAGAGGAACAGACCGAAACCCACCGCCATGGCAGGCCACAGCACCCGCTTCTCGTTGTTGTGAAGCCCGGGCAGCACGAACTGCAAAATGTACATCAGCAGCAGGGGAAATGAGATCACGATGCCTGCCACAAATGAGAGCTTCATCGACAACATGAAACCCTCGGTCGGTTTCAATGCCGACATCATACTAAGATCCCCGCGGTGCTGGTTGTCGGTGTTGGGTTTGGTCTTGAGCAGGGCTTTGACCTGATCCTTGAGTTCCGGCGTTTCGTTGAGCGATGCCACGAAGCTCTCACGGCGGTCTTCCGGCAGACTCATGGCCGTGCGCAGCAATGCCACCGATTCCGCATGGAACACCAAATCCCCGTCTGCCAGTGAGCGGATGTACGCCGCGCGCTGCCCGGGTGTTAGACCCGCCATGGCGTGCTCCACTTTCAACGCATCATTCCACAGTTGCGGAGTCAGCCGGCGAGGTGACTCCTGGGCACCCGGCAGCGACTCCACCGTGCGCTCCACCAACACCTTGTCCACCGGCCGTCGGAAAAACTCCATCAGGCGGTTGTTGAATAAAAAACACACAATCATCGAAATCAACAGCGTGATCACCACCCGCATGATCATGGTCCGCAGATCCTCGAGGTGTTCGAGAAACGGCTTCTCATGGTCCGGGTGCGATTTTTCCCGAAGATGGATGAAGGTCTTGAACAAGTTCATGATTGCGGCGGCCTGAAATTCAAGCGCTCCACCCCCCTTACCACAAGGGCGGATTCGCTATTTCACCGACACATGGGTGCAAGCCCGGAACCCTGGGATTTTTAATTATTGAGCTCGAAAATCCTTAGAAATCAGGGAAAATTAAAAATAATCACACTTTTATTGGCTTGATTTATAAAAAGTCTTGTCATCCTACGCGATCACGTGTATTTCCGCCGTAGTTCATCCCAGTCCCATGTCCCACAACACCACAGCAAGTCTCCCGTCGTATTTTCGGACCAGCAAGCCCAAGACCAGCGTCGCGGCGCAGATCGCTCAACTGCTACGTCTCATCTTCATTGCCGGACCTAAAGTGCTGATCAATTCGCAAATCAGCGGCTTATGCGCCACCGCCATGATTCTGATGTGCATGCCCTCGTTCATTTTGTGTTCGATGATGACGATCCCGGAAATGGTCTTCCGCTCACCGGACCAACACGCCTACTATTATTTTGCCCAGTTGCTCAACCAGGATCCGACCCGCTGGGTCGTGCTGGCCCTTGCCGCCATGTGCACCCTCTTTTCACTGGCGCTTCCCGCCACCATGCCAGCCAAGCGCATGCCTCTTTCTTATTGAGTGCGCGCATCTGACCCGCCGGCCCTGATGGTTTTTCTTGAAACCACGGCGTTGCTGCGTCTAAGTTCCCGCGCCGCACCCAACAGTGCCCTCAGGAGGGGTGGTAGAGTGGTCGATTGCGCCGGTCTTGAAAACCGGAGGGCCCGCAAGGGTCCCGTGGGTTCGAATCCCACCCCCTCCGCCAGTAAAACCCTAGCAATCAATGGGTTGTAGCTTGAAATCCGGTTGCTTTCGCCAGATTCCTCAACCATTTAAAGTGCGCCAATATGCGCCAAAAAGCATCAAAAAGGGTCTTTAGTCTGTAGCCAATCTGTAACCCCGCTTTTTGCAAATCCCGGACTAGGCACAAGTTCAGCATTGCGCCTGCTTGGGAGCCCTGATGGGATTCGCACGGCATTCCGTGATGGATGCCATAAGGTTTTTATTGATTCGGGTTGCAATCGTGGCTTAGTCTTGCGCCCCCCGCAGATTGCATTCCTGACATTGGGTCCCGAAGGCATTTTCCGGGCCGAATTTTTTACTCCTGACGCGATGAATCCAGACCGAGCTACTCTCAACTTCCTCAACAGCTTTCCCGAGGAAGCGCGGAAACGTGGCGAGATGCTGCAAAAAGACGGTGCCGTCACCCAGATTTTCGGCAACCACCTGTTCATTCAAGGCCGCGTCGAGGACGAAACCGGGACCTTCCGCACCAGCCTGCGCCTCCAGGGCAACCGTTGGTTCGGGTCCTGCACCGCCGAAGATGAGATCATCGCCGGCACCTGCCAATATGCGACCATGATGGAGCGCATGCACCGTGGCGAGGACCTCCCGGAATCGCCTAACGAATTCGACGACACCCCGGTGCTCGACATCATCGAGGAAAAACTCGGCCGCGAACTGGACGACAAGGAGGCGGACTTCGTCACCAAAATCGAAAAACGCTACCGCCGCTACGTGATCGAGGGCGAGTTGCACGACCACGACATGGTGCGCATCAGCCCGCGCTGGGAAATCACCACCTACGAACCCCTCGAACTCTGGCCGATTCCGCCCGGCGACATCCTGGAGTTCTGGAATTACATCGCCTACGCGTTCTACAAGAAAAAACTCCCCTACCCGGAGTTCATGAGCGTCATCACCGACCTCGGCCATGTGCAGAAAAAAATGGCCGATTGGGAGCAGGAACGCGAGGTGGCAGCTTGGTACGAGCGCATCGAACAGGTTAACGAACGCCCGCCCCAGGAAGAGCCTCTAACCGTTTCATTCCGCCTTGTCGCCACCATCAACGAGGCACGCCTGGAGGTCAAGGAGGAGAAGAACCACGCGTGGCTGCAGCTCCGCGAGAAAAACGATATCGAGCATTACGTCAATCTCCACCATGAGGGCGCCCTGCTCATGGACGCCTCCAGCCAGACGCTCTGGGAACATTTCCTCGCGTTTCACCGGAAATACGGCGACACCACCTTGGATTTCGACCAAGAGGAATCCTGCCGCTTCATGAACCGCGTGTTCCGCCAGCCCGCTCTCAAGGGCTACGTCGTCAACCTCGATGAGAAGGACTTCAAGGTGGTCCAGGACGCACTGAAATGGGTCTGTGAGGACGACCCCTACGATGGCAAGAGTTTCGCCCTGCAACTGGTCACATCCAACGGCGAAAACGTCTCCCACTCGGTGCGCCTGCTGCCCGGCCGCAAGGAACTCTATCAGTCCGACGAAACCGTCTTCCCCGGGCCGCCGCGCTGGCTTGAGGAAACCGACGTGATGCCGCGTTATCTCATCCCCAAACGTGTCATCGATTCCCTCGAAGGCGTTGAGTTCCTCCGCAAGATCGGCGCATCCCTGCCGGAGTCCCTCAAAAAACGGGTCG
>CAYWLC010000091.1:0-11940 GCA_964458895.1 uncultured Luteolibacter sp.
ACCAGCAGCCGCACCACCTCGCCGGGTGTGTAAAACTGGCCGCCCTTTTTCCCCGCGCTATCTGCGAAGAACTTGATCAGGTATTCGTAGGCAGCGCCAAGCAGATCGGGAAACTCGAAGTTGTCATTCACCAGCACAAAGCCGGGCTGATTGAAATGGTCAAGGAGGTCCTTCCACTTTTCGTTGGGGATCTTGGTTTTCCCTTTGACGGCGTTGAAGTCGATGTTGTTTTTCAGCACCCCGGCCAGCGCGTCATTTTCATCCTCCACGGCGGCGATGGACTTGTTGAGCATGCTGCCGATGTCGTGTTTGAGATCCTTGAGGGCCGGGACCACCTCGCCATCCTCGTCGGTCCAGGATTCATGCCAGCGGGCACGGACCGGGACGAAGAAGGTCTCGCCATAGGTGGCCTTGTCTTCGAGGAGCTCCGACAGCAACTCGTGGCTGAGGTGGGCGAAGTCCTTTTTGATCGAGGCGCGTTTCAGTTCGAACTCATCAGACAGGCGCTTGAGGAAGAGCATGCCGAAGATGAATTCCTTGAACTCCGAGGCGTCCATCTTTCCGCGCAGGATGTCGGCGGATTTGAAGAGGAAGGATTCGAGTTGGGAAAGGGTGATTTTTTCGCGGGCCATGAGATGAGATCGGTGTAGGAGGGGGGCAATTCCTGTTATCCTGCGCCGTGGCGATTAGATAGACTGCGTCCTGTTTTGGCAACCACTGATACCACTGATATGGCAGCCTGACTGCGTAGCGGTCATAGACGCGGCTAATATGTCCGCTATAAATCCGCCGGTGCAAATCCATACGAACGGCGCTTCGGACCGCGCTTACGGGCCAGACGTTTTTTCAGAGATTTGAACGGAACCCAAGCGGGGGATGTCATATACAGGAAGACCGGACGCAAGTTCGCGTTTTCATGTAAGGGTGAACAGCAGTTGTCAGCCTCATTTGCATGGAGGACTCCCCCCACTGTGTGTTGAAGTTGTTCAACTTGGCCGTCGGGGTGGGTGCCCCGGCGGCCTCTTTTCGTGCGGATTTCAGGTTCAGGCCTGCGCTCCAAGGAAATTCCGAATCAGGCGCAATCCCGTGTTCTGGCTTTTTTCAGGGTGGAACTGGCAGGCGAACATACGGCCCTGCTCCACGGCTGCGGCAAAGGTTTGATTGCCGTAGCAGGTCTCCGCCACCACCGCATCGGAGTCTTCGGGTTCGGGGAAATACGAGTGCACAAAATAAAAATACGGTTCGTCGCCGAGGCCCTGCCAGACGGTGGTTTCACCGCGCTTTGAGTGGGCGGCATTCCATCCCATGTGCGGGATTTTCAAACCGGCTTCACCCATGAAGCGGCGCACCACTCCGGGAACCACACCCAACCCGGCAACCCCCGGCGCCTCCTCGCTGTGATCAAACAGAATCTGATAACCCACACAGATACCAAAATACGGCCGGTCGGTGGCAATCCAGTCCTTCAACCATCGATCAAGACCACGGCTTTCCAAGCGCTCCATGCAATCGCCGAAGGCACCCTGCCCGGGCAGAATCAGATGCGTGGCATCACCCGCTTGCGCAGGATCGCCAATGATCAAGGGCTCCTGCCCCAGCGCCAACAAGGCATTGGCGACACTGCGCAGGTTGCCGCCGCCATAATCGATGATTCCCACCCTCACAGCGCGTCCTTGGTGCTGGGAATTCCCTTGACGCGGATGTCACGTTCGCAGGCGTCCCGCAGGGCACGGGCAAGCCCTTTGAAGATGGCTTCCGCGATGTGGTGGCCGTCGCGCCCGTAGAGCAATTCCACATGAATGTTGGCGCGAAGATTCGAGGCCACCGCGCGGCAGAATTCCTCGACCAGGGTGAACGGCATGTTAGGCGCGGGCGGCGTGCCGGCCGGGGCGCGGAATTCCAAATGCGGCCGGTTGCTAAGGTCCACTACGACACGGGCCAACGTTTCATCCATCGGCAGATACGCACAACCATAACGGCGGATGCCTTCCTTCGCACCCAATGCCTCACGCAGGCAATCACCGAGCACGATGCCGGTATCCTCAATGGTGTGATGGAAATCCACCGCAACATCGCCAACGGCTTTCACGTTGAGATCAAACAACCCGTGTTTGGAAAACAACGTCAGCATGTGGTCGAAAAACGGAACCCCGGTTGCAATGGTGGAAACACCGGAACCATCCACGTTGACCGACATCTCGATCAGGGTCTCGGCGGTCTTGCGCGTGCGGCTGGCGCTGCGGTCTGCGATCATGAGGTGGGTGTGTGACACAAGCGGTTAGTCTTTGATGCCGGCGGCTTTGGCGGCATCCTCCAGGATGGCGAGGTAACGCGGTGCGATCTTGGCGGTTTTCGCGTCGGCCAACGCGCTCTTGACCGCAGCCGAAGCTCCCTTGTTTTGAATCAGGGTGAGGGTGTCACGGAAAATCATCCCACCATCGATGATGGGAGCGTTTTTCAAAGCGGACAGGCGCGAGAGTTCTTGTTTCCCGAAGGCCATGGTTTCAGTTAGCGTCGGCTTGCAATACGGGTGGAGGGTCACCCACCCCACACCGCCGTCTTTTTCCCGTTTGAATTGACTTTCTTGTTCGGAATTCTCCTCTCGGATCGCATTTTCCGTGCGATTGCGGTCCCCCGATGCCATCTGTTCCAATCCCCGGGTCCGCTTGCTCACCCGGGCCTCGTAGCTGGACAACAAGGGCCCCACTTCTGTTAGATAGGCGTTGATCGACTGGATGATCAACGGAAGCAGCGCGGCATTGGCCTTGGTGTTAGAAAAATCCCTGCTGAACTCCAAATAGGCCCGCAGCGCCTTGACGCGTTGCGGGTCCCTGAGCAGCATCCGGATCTTCGCCTCCTGCACCTGGGAGTCGATCTCATACGCATTGGCCTTGTATTGCTCCGGAGAAACGAATTTGCCATCCATTTTGATCGCCCCGGCAAGCACCTGGTTGGCCTCCTCCTTGAGGGTGGCCATTATGATCCGCGCCTTCGAGTTGAAGGCCACGCGGTTTTCGGTCAGAAACCTCTCCACCTTGCGGATTCTAACAGCGTATTCTTCCCCGGTGAGCATGTCCGGTGCGGGGACGAGTTTGGATATCTCGACAAATGCCGCCAGATCCGGTTCCTCTTTCTCGATTTTATCGACATCGGCCTTGGCGACGACGCGTTCGTCCTTGATGGACTTGGTGATATGGACATCAAGCACGTAGGAGGTGGCATCCTGACGGACAATGGTCCCCTCGAGTTTGGTGCCGTTTTTCAAAATAAAGGTATCGGCGGTGGCGGGTAGGGCGATGGCAAACAAGCCGGTCGCAATGGCACAGGTGGGTGTTTTCATGGTGATCATACTATCGATAAAAATGCTGGCTCGCGGGGAAAGCATCGTCATTTCTCAATCAAGGGCAAGCCCGCTTCTTGCAGACCTTCAGGAGTGTTGACCGTTTTGCTGGCTCCCTCGTTGAACAGGATTTTCACTGAGCCGGGCGGAACTTCATCCCGAGGCACGGCCAGGCGACGCGGGAATTCCTGAACGGGAAGCCGCTCGACAGCGAGTTTCAGCGCGGGGGAAACATCCGCCGCCACCACCACGGTCACCCGGTAGTGGCGCAGGAGCGTGGCCAGCAGAAGATCTGTGTGAAGAATCGGACGTTCCAACACCTGCGTGGGCATCGGCGTGGCTAACGCGCTGAAACTGGCCACCAAGGGCCGCCCGATTTCAGCAAGCCGCATTTCCACCATGGAGAACAAGCCGGCTGTGGAATCATCAAACAACATCAAGTGATCACTGATGGGCAAATCCATGAGCCTCACATCATCCGGACATTCCTTGAGAAAGCCGTTGCCTGTGAACTTTTCCGTTGAGACGGTCGCAAGATCTTCAGCCCAAACCAACCACTGATCATCAAAGGTGATGGCCGCCACATCCAATGACGACTGCATCGCCAGCGCATAGAGAAATGCCCGCGCTCCCCCGACCGAAACCGGAGCATCCTTGGAAAACACCCGCAAGAGCGGCCCTACCCCGAAGGCTTCGCGTGCCCGCTTGAGCAAGGCCACGGCTTTCCCTTTGAAGGCTTCCTCGCCCGTGGCAGCGTAGGCGTCCGCATAGGCGGACACCATCCGGAATGTGGCTCCCGCATGCGAGCAGTTGTCGGGTGGAATCCTGCCAATCCGCGCATTTCGCCGCTCTAACAGCCTGGCCTTGGCCGCCTCGAACCGCGGCCGGAAGCCCTCTTCTGTTAGAGAGAGCTGCCCGGCGATCTGGCCGACGGTCATCGACATGCCCATGGTGTTATATCGGAAGAACTCGCGTTGGGAATCGGACTCCGACGGGATGTTGCCCAAGCCATTCATGCCGGTGGCCTTGATCCACCAAGCGGCATCCTCCGGTGCGAGTTCCTTCTTGATATCTTCCACGCTCCACATCCACTTCTGCAAAGCAATGTCCACAGAGGCCCCCTCCGCAAACAATCCCTCATCGGTGCCGTAGGAATTTTCCGCAAACGCAATCACCGCAAGGGCTTTTTCCAATGTCTGCGGATCGGATGTCGCACGATAAGCCGCCAGCAAAGCCTTTGCGGCGCAGGCTTGCCCGGGGCAGTTCCGGATAAACGAGGGCAAGGCCCAGGAGGCTCCGCGCCGGGATAGGAAAACCCCGCCATCTAGCGGATCAAACATCGCGCTAGACAGCAAATCCTTCACCAGTTCACGGGCGGTGTCCAAACTGTGGGCGCGCACATCCGGCGGCAGGCCTGTATGCACTGCGGCTGTGGACAGCAGCACCAGTGCGCTGGAGGGAAACAATCCGCCCGCCTCGTCAAAAGTCCGCGTATGGGCATCATACAAGGATGAAAGCTGCCGGAGACTGCGGATCACATCCACCGCAGGTTGATCGCTCATGACCCGCGAATCCTTGAGTTTCACCATCCGCTGGCGGCGGTTCGCATTGTCTTTTGAGCTGTTAGACATGACATAATCCGGCGATTCATTCCACATCTGGGAAACCATTGTCTGGGATTGATTGAACAGATCCAACACTTCGGAATCCTCCATTCGGGGCACCGGAATCCATGCCATTGGATTTCCGTCGCTTGTCATCCATAGGAAAAAGGGCGAATTCATCGGACGTTTGATTTCCGCACACAACACGCCGGTTAGAAGTGCCATCTCGCGGCAGGCGTCGCCATCAACCAACACGGGAACGCATTGCCCGTTAATGACCTCCACCATGGACGGACTCCGCGCGAGCGCCGCCAGCGCGTTTTGAAACCATGGCATTTGTGGCATGGCAATCACCACAAACAACAGCCGGCGGGCATCCTTCGCGCGCTCCATCGTGGTCTTCGTCCACGGCTGCCAATGGATCGGTGATGCGGTCTGCGTCTGATAGACCGCCCCCGGCAGCCCCCCGAGGCCATTGTCCTGCAACTCCTTGGCGACCACCGCGGCAGGAGCCTGATCCTTCGCGTCCGGGGTCCTCGCCTTGCGGCAGGAACTGGTGGTTAGAAGCAAGCCACAAACCATCATGGAAACCCATACCCAGGACGACGAAAAGAAACGAGAGTTCATGATGAATGGGGGAATGATTGGTGCTCCGAGGATCGGCCTGCGCGCGCATCATGAAGAAAAGACTTCCGGTGTGGCAAGCCGAAGCTATCCTTGGGCAGCAATTCGCACCACTCAGCGTGATCAACATCGCCGTTTCAAGCCAAAAAGGAGGGGTGGGGAAAACCACCGTCGCCATCAATCTTGCCCACGCCTACGCCCGCGCAGGGGTGCGCACCCTCTTGGTCGATGCCGATCCTCAGGGTTCCGTCGGCCTGTCGCTCACCCGACAATCCCGGCAATTGCCCGGGTTTTACGACTTTCTCGAGGACCCGGCGCTCGCGCTCGACCGCTTGATTGTGCCCACACGCATGGAGACCTTCTCGCTGGTGGCCAGCGGCCAGGCGGGCGATTATGAAATCGGCGGCAGCATGGGGGCCTACCTCGCCCGCGTCCGTTCCTTCCTCCATGCCGTGGCCGCACGCGGCTTCGACCTCTGCATCCTCGACACCTCCGCCGGCTTGTTCGGCATCACCGGCGACGTGATCGCCTCCAGTGATGCCGTTCTCATCCCCCAGCAGGCCGAACCCCTCGGCATCCGCTCGGTCCCCAAACTGCTCGAAGGCCTCAACCGCCTCCAAATCACCAACCCGCGCCTCAAGGTGCTCGGTGTGTGCCTCACCATGGTACAGCAAGATCTAACGGAAAGCACCGGGGCCGCCACCGCCCTCCGCCAACTCCTCGCACCCGAACTGGTTTTTCTAACCCAAATCCCGCGCGACGGCCTCTACATCCGCGCCAGCGCCCGCGGCCTGCCCGCAGGCGTGCTCGAAGACGGCACCGCCGCCCTAGCCGTCTTCGATTCCCTACGCGCCGAAACCAATGCCAAACTCGGACGCGGGGCTTGAGGCATTGAGGATTGTTAAGCGCGGGTGTTTCGGTGTTTCAGCATTTCAGCGTTTCCCCCTTGTCGGCGCGTTGGGAGTTCCGCGTTCACGCGGTCTTTTTGCCTGTTAGAATCGAAACGTAGAGCAGCGGAGGTCGCAGAGGGGGGCGCAGAGTCAATGAGGTGCGGCTTGCGCCACATAAGGGGGACGGACGTCACGTCCGTTCATCAGCTTGAGTGGAATCAAAACCGCCAAGACGGAAGAATAGAGCCGTGAATCCTGAGATGAAGGCCTAACATTTTCGCCCGGGGTGTCCATGAACGTAGCGCGGAGCAAGGTGGCGCGCTCCCGCCGGGAGCGCAGACAGTGCCAAGCAGCGCAAGGACGACGCAGGGCAGGACGCAACGACTGC
The DNA here is from genome assembly GCA_964458895.1 of uncultured Luteolibacter sp. GTDB lineage: Bacteria > Verrucomicrobiota > Verrucomicrobiia > Verrucomicrobiales > Akkermansiaceae > Luteolibacter. The sequence goes on from CAYWLC010000091.1 coordinate 6,847, forward strand.
CACCTGGATTTCACCATCACACCTCCCATGCATGCGCTCCCGGCGGGAGCGCGCCACCTTCGTTCCCGGCCTTTTCATGGGTTGCAGCAAAAAACCACCCAAATTCACGAAGAACCATTTTTTAATTCAAGCGCTCGGATTTGCTTATGCATGGCATTATCGACTCAAAGTTGACAATAGAAACAGGCTCAACAATATAGCATTCTGGATTTATGTTTCTCACCTTGCGGTCATCGCAGCTTGGCTAATCATTATTATCATCCTCATCAGTACAGGCAACTTCCAGTCATGATCCGGCCTAACCATTCCATCAACACCGCCCAGCTTTGCTGGGCTCGGACACCCAACCGCTGCGCGGTTGGGCCGGTTATGTCGGTCGTTGGCTGGGGAAAACGAACACGAACGATGCGCCAAAACGGAGTTGCCGCGGTGGATTTAGCGAAGTAGGGTATCGACATGGTCCAGTTTGCGGATATTCAGAACAGGCCAAGGAACTCTCCGAAGAGGATCGGAAGGGCTTGGTGGCCTATTTGCTTCATGGAATGTCAGGGCTACCGTCGGGTCCTGATGATGATGAAGAAGTTGAGAGAAGGGAGGCGTAAATGGACTCCGGATCCGTCACCCCCATCAGCCATGCCGTATTTTTATCTCAAGTTGGCCGCACCAGTCGATGAGGACGGTTGTTTATCACCCAAATGCCCACAAGCCGCGTTTTGGCAACCCCTACCAGTCGTGCAGTTTTGATGATTTCCAATAATTCCACCATCAACCCCGTGATCGACGCCCGCCCTCGCTGGTAGGGGTGCATGCGCTTCACGTGGTCGTGAAAAAAGTCTTCGTTTGTTATCAACAAAGTACAATTTCCTCTTTATTCATGTTCCCAAAACAGGGGGGAATTCCATTCAAAACATCCTTTCGCAATATTCAGACGATAAAATTGTTTGTCTTGCTCCACACCAGGATGGACTGGAGCGATTTGAGGTGCGTTCCACAAATTACAAAACACACAAACATTCGACTCTTTCAGATTATCGCCGGGAATACGGGGATGAAATGTTGAAGGGTCTTTTCAAATTCTGCTGTGTAAGAAACCCTTGGGAACGTGTGGTATCACACTATTTTTCTCCGCATCGAGGTATGGTCACGTGGAGAAAAGACAAATTTTTGCAATTCATACGCTCGTCGGATGTCAAACCGTTACGTTTGTTCCTTGCCGCAGATAGTTCATATGAAAATGACCTACAAAACGGCATCGAAAACATGTCGCTGATACTGCGTTTTGAGAGTATTCAGACGGATTTCGACGATGTATGCGAGTTGCTTGGCCTACCTCATGGTGAGCTTCCCCATCGAAATCAATCAGCCCGCGACGAATATACGAAATACTTTGATGCGGAGTCTGCAGAAGCTGTCTTTGATAAGTTCCAGGATGAGATATGTCATTTTGGATATTCTCTCACATAGTTTGACATGTGGCCCAACCCTTCAGCCGAAAAGAAACAACGGTGATCCGGGCTTGGCAGCCTTGGCCTCGGGCGCATCTTTCGGTTGAAGAAATTGTGGAAATGATAGGACATGACCTCCCATCCCCTTAAGGTGAATGGACGCCCCGTCCATTGATCCGGCCATTCATCATCGATGGCCGCTCAGGAACTCGTCCATGGCGGAGGTGGCCTTGCGGGCGTCGCGCACGACCTGGACGAGAGGGACTGGGCCACGGGCGATCGAGCCGCCGGCGAAGACGCCCGGGATGCTGGTCATCTGGTTCTCATCCAACTCGAGATAGCCCTGGTCATTGGTGGCGAGGCGGGCGAAGTCGTCGCTGTCCGGCAGTTTGGGCGAGGTGAATCCGAAGGCGACAAACACCACATCCGCCGGGACATCGAAGCCCGGTGCCGTGGCGGCTTTGAACGCAGGACGTCCCGTGCTGTCGGGGTCCGTGAGTTCCGTCGGGATGCAGCGGACATGGGTGACTTCCCCGGCCGCATTGCCGAGCACGGCCACCGGATGGGTTAGAAACATGAATCGCGCGCCTTCCTCCTGTGCCTTGGCGCATTCCTCCTCATCCGCGGGCATGCAGACCTCGTCACGCCGGTAGAGGCACAAGGCATCGAGCGCTCCATCGCGGATGGCCGTGCGCAGGACATCGATCGCGGTGTCGCCACCGCCTAACACCACCACGCGTTTGCCTTTCACCGCCACCGGCAATTCGGTTAACATCCTGGCATCTTGCGCCGCACAGGCCGGAGCCACATGCCCGGAGACGAATGAAAACGCCTGATGGACGCCTGTGAGATCCGCACCCGGCACATCCAGAGTCACGGGATCGGCGGTGCCAAACCCGAGAAAAACCGCATTGAAATCACGGCGCAGGTCACTGAGTTTCACCTCCTGCCCGAAGGTGACACCCATGCGGAAGTTGATGCCACGGCGTTTCAGCAGGCCGATGCGGCGCTCCACGAGATCCTTGTCCACGCGGAATCCGGGCAGGCCGTTCATCATGCGCCCGCCGGGCTTCTGGCGGGAATCAAAAACCGTGACCTGGTAACCCTTGCGCGAAAGCGCGTCGGCGGTGACCAGTCCGCCAATGCCCGAGCCGATCACGGCGATGCTTTGCTCCTTGGCGGGGGCCACCGCAGGTTCCGCCAGTCCGTGTTTCCAGCCGTAATCTAACAGAAATCGCGAGAGCGCGCGGATCGGCACCGAATAGGTCTTGTCCACCAGGATGCAGGAGCGTTCGCATTGACGACCGCCGACGCAAACGTGTGATGCGATCTCGGGAATCTGATGCGCGGCGAAGAGCAGTTCCGCGGCTTCCTTGAACTGGCCGTCGGCGATGTGTGAGAGCAGTTCCGGGATGGGACAATCCAGCGGGCAGGTTTCGACGCAGGTGGGATTCGGGCATTGGATGCAACGCCTGGCCTGTTCGCGGGCCGTGTCCTCATCGTAGGGCTCGGTGGTTTCACGGAAATCCGCCACCCTGTCGGCCGCAGGACGAATCGGGGGATCCACTCGATCAATTTCCTTCCACGCGTATTTTGCCAATCCGCTGGCTGAGGGATCCGTATTCATCGGCTAGGTTTCCTTTCTTTGGTGGATTTCACTGGCCTTTACCAGTTGCGGGTTGCCATGACCGGAGTCTAGCACCAAGGAATCCTTGGGACAAACCTCCACGCAACAACCGCAGGTGATGCAGCTCAGGCGGTCGATGGCCAGGGACTTCTCCGCCCGGTTCACCACCAGCGCCCCCGTGGGGCACTTCTTGGCGCACACGTTGCAATACACGCAGGCCTCGTCGGTGAAAACCAGCCACCCGCGCGAACCCGTGATTTCCTTGCGCGGCGTGAACGGATAGCTCGAGGTCGCGGGTTTGGAGAACACCCACTTCAGGGCCATTTTGGTCATTGTGAAGTAGCTCATGGCATCACCTTTCCGTGCAACTGATGCAGGGGTCGATTGTTAGAACGATGACCGGCACGTCTGCCAGGTCGCAACCGGGCAGGATTTTCAACATGGCCGGAAGGTTGGCGAACGTGGGAGTGCGCACCCGGAACCGCTGAAGATTCTTGGTGTTGTTAGCCTTGACATGATAGAGCACCTCGCCGCGCGGTTGTTCCGTGCGGGCGATGGTTTCGCCGTTGGGATTGCCGGTGACCTTCACGGCGATCTCGCCCGCGGGGATTTTCTCCAGTGCCTTGCGGATGATCCCCACGGATTGATAGAGTTCCGCACAGCGCACCGCGCAGCGCGCGTAGGAGTCCCCTTCCGTGCGCGTGACCGGTTCCACCGGAATATCCATGAACGCGGCATATCCGAGACTGCGGAGGTCCTGTGACACGCCACTGGCCCGCAGCATCGGGCCCACACAACCGAGGTCATAGGCCTCTTCTTTGGTGAGCACACCCACACCACAAAGGCGCGCTTTCACCGAGCTGTCATCCAGGAAAACCCGGGTGATATCGCGCATGTCCTTCTCGATTGCATTGATTTCACCAAGGATGCCGCTGATGGCTCCGTCCTCGATATCGCGCCGCACACCGCCGATTTTGCAGGAGCTGAAGATGACACGACCGCCGGTGGTGGCTTCGATGATGTTGAGGACTTTTTCGCGCACGCGCCACGAGTGCATGAAGAGACTTTCAAAGCCCATGGCATCGGCCATCAACCCGAGCCAGAGCAGGTGGCTGTGGATGCGCGAGAGTTCGCCCCAGAACGTGCGCAGATAGAGCGCGCGCGGGGGCACCTTGACGTCCATGATGGTTTCGATCGCCTGACAATAGGTTTGTCCGTGGATGAAACTGCAGATGCCGCAGATGCGTTCCGCAACGTAGACGAACTCCACATAGTCCTTCTTCTCAACGAGTTTCTCCAAGCCGCGGTGGACGAAACCGATGGACGGACGTGCTTCTATCACCTTCTCGTCCTCCACCACGAGATCGAGGTGCACCGGTTCCGGCAACACCGGATGCTGGGGGCCAAAGGGAATGATCGTGCGTGCCATGACAATTCAGGGGGTTTCCGCCGGAGCGGGTGCGGGTGCGGCACACGGCGACTTGGTGCTGCCGAACGGGTGTTTGACCGTGGTCTTGTATAGATTGCCCTTGAAATCAACGGTCAGCCCGTCCACGTGCACGCCGAAGAGGTCGTGGATTTCATTTTCGTAAAGGATCGCGCAGCCGTAGATCGTGCTGATGCTCGGCAGCTGGGTGTCCTCACCGGGAAGAAAAAGGCGCAGGTTTGTTAGTTTGCCGTCCAGATCGAAGCTGTAGGTCAATTCCATTTCGTCGGGCAGACGGGTGGCGCTGATCGCCACGAGACGGTGGCCCTGGTCACGCAGCACGCGGACCCTGTCCCTCAACCCATCGGCACTGACGGCCTTGATGTCGCATTTTTCATTGTCGGCTTCCTGTGTCATGGTGGGGCGCTTGGTGCGGAATAAAAGGTATACGTTAGATGTTATAAGTTATAGCGGAAGATCCGGAGCAGGCGGCGGGTTTGCTGCGGCCGCAAGCTTCTTTTCCAGCACCCCCAGGGCCTGGACGACGCCGTCGATGATGGCTTCCGGGCGGGCGGCGCAGCCCGGCACATAGACAT
>CAYWLC010000092.1:0-11886 GCA_964458895.1 uncultured Luteolibacter sp.
TGTCGCCGTCGTCGGTGAGCATCCTCACGCCAAGCGCGCGCATGCCGTCGATGCCGGAGAGTTCCTTGCCCTCGCGGTTTTTCGTCACGCAGCCGGAGGTGAAAACCGGGATGCGGGCCGTGCGTTTCGCGATCTCGAGCACTTGGCCGACCACGGTGGCGGAGTCGATGGCGGGATTTGTGTTAGGCATCATGACCACACCGGTGATGCCGCCGTTGATGGCGGCCTCGGTGCCGGTGGCGATGGTTTCCTTGGTCTCGAAGCCGGGTTCACGCAGGTGCACGTGGGCATCGAACATGCCGGGCATCAGGATGCGCCCGCGGGCGTCAATGATGCGGGTGTCCTTCCCGGCTGTCAGGCCCTGCCCGATCTGTTGGATCCCTCCGTTTGTTAGAATCACGTCGGCGCTTGTCAGGTCCGGCGAGTTCTCGGAGGCGATGCGGGCGTTGCGGATGAGGAGGTTCATGGGATGGTGTGTTAGATAAATCGAAACGCGGAGGGCGCGGAGTAGGTCGCGGAGTGGGGCGCCGAGTTGGATTGGGGGTTAAGGGAATGAACCGGCTTCATTTATGTTAGACAGCGGGTTTGGCCAGCTTTGAAGTTGCGAGGATGTCATCGAGGACCTCGCGGATTTGGGGGTCGAGTTGTTCCAGCGGCATGGATTCCGCCAGACCATGGTAATCACGTTTGAAGATTTGTTGGGGAGTTCCCAAGCGTTCGTAGTAATTTGCGAAAAGCGGGTCAAGGAATTCGTCGGTCACCTTCGCATCCGGCCCCCATGGGTCAGGCCGTCTGGCGGTTTTGAGGGATTTTTCCAATTCACTGATGCACTCACCGAGAATTTCCTGACGGGATTGAATCTGCGCGTGATCTATCAAATCATCCACATTGAGATCTGAAACGATATAGGCCAGGAGACTTTCCCGGGTTACGAGGTAGTTTTCGATTTCGCGTTGCCGCCACATGATTTCGTTGAGTCCGCGCAAGGTTGACAACTCGGTGGCCGGATTGGGCAGGCGGTCGAAAACCGCAATGCCTGCCACCTGGGGCATTGCCTCGCGCATTGCGTCGAAGTGGTTGCGGGCGTCGCCGGGTTTGTTAGTGCCCAGAGTGACGAGCGGCACCCGCCCTTCCAGAACCTGTGCCGCGGGGTGCTTGAGACGAAGTGCTAGTTTGCGGAGAATGGCCAGGTCGGTCGTTCCCTCGACATACAGAAGCCACCCCATCTGCTGTGCCAGATAAAAATCAGACAACGGGATGGATTCCAGCGCCTTCTTGACTTGATTCTGTCTTGATCGGGTGTCGATGCGGTGTGGGTGCCCGAGAAAAGCGACAAGCACATCCCGTTCGCCGGCCTCCTGCATCACGGTGATCGAATGGCTGGCAGCGATGATTTGCGAATGCTGTGAGGCCGCAACATCGGTAAGCAGGTTGTAAACATCCCGCTGGCGGAGAACCTCAAGATGCGCGTCAGGCTCGTCTAACAGAAGGATGGTTCCCGGGTTCGCAAGCAGGAAGCAGAGCAGCAGGGTGACTTGCTGGCACCCGCGTCCGGCGGAAGAGATGTCGAATTCGATTCCCGAGGCCTCTTTGTATGTTAGGGTTAGGCTGCTGTTTACCGGGTCATAGAGGGGAGCCTGCAATGTGGCGCAGAACAAGCGCTGGATGTGATCCACAAGGCGTTTCCATGGATGTTTGTCTTCTTTTGAAAAGAGTTGCCAGCAGAGGTTTCGCAGGACCTGGGCGGTTTGACCCTGGCCTATCAGCATGCTGATTTCACCTTGTTCCTTGCGGAACTCCCGATCAGCGAGGCCGGACATGGGTGGCAGAAACACCACCGGATGGTGGTGAACGGCATCTGGCAGGCGTTCACCGTTTCCCTCTTTGAGTCGACAATAGAGAGACTCCTCGTTGGCCCAGTAGTATTCCATCTCGCAGGTCCACGGCCCTTCCACCGCCACTCCCTCGACGGCAATACCGATAAAGATATTGGCGGTTTTACGATCCTTGCCGACCCCGGCAGCTTCATGGGTGTGGAGATCTTTCCACAACAACTTGGTCGAGGGGACCGGAATGGCATGCAGGTCGCGACGGTTCAGAGTCACCCCGGAACGTGCCTTCGGGGATTTGAGCAAATTCCCATCGGCGTCCTTCTTTTCCCAGCGCTCGGACCAGCGGCGCCAACCGGCATTCCACAGTGTGAGGGCTTGCAAGGCGCTTGATTTGCCTGAATTGTTAGGTCCGATGAAGACCACATGCCCGCCAAGCTCGATATCGACATTGCCGAGTCGTTTGAAATTGGTGACGCGAAGACGGGTGATCATGTGTGGATGGGAGCGGGATGGGTCGAAAGGCAGAGGCGCGGAGGTCGCGGAGTGGGGCGCGGGGTTGGATTGGATGTTAGGGCGACGTCATCCCCGGTTTCAGCCAGTAGAGCACGGCCATTCTAACGGCTATTCCGTTCTCCACCTGGTCGTTGATGAGCGAGCGTTCGTAATCCATGACGGCGTCGCAGAGTTCGACGCCGCGGTTCACGGGGCCGGGGTGCATGATGTAGAGGCCGCGGTCGCGGATTTCGGCCAGGCGGGTTTCGGTGACGCCGTAGAGGCGGTGGTATTCGCGCAGGCTGGGGAAGTACTGCACATCCTGGCGCTCCATCTGGACGCGCAGCAGATAGATGAAATCGGGCGACCAGGCCATGGCCTGCCGGTAGTCGGTGAAGCGGCGGATGTTTTCCGGCCCGGCCTTGGGGACCAGCGTGCCGGGGCCGAGGAAGGCGACCTCCACACCGAGCTTTTTCAGGATCGTGCTGGTCGAGCGGGCGACGCGCGAGTGCAGGATGTCACCGACAAGCAGGACTTTCCTGCCCGCGGGATCGGGAAATTTTTCCTTGATGGTGAATGCGTCTAACAGCGCTTGGGTGGGATGCGCATGGGCTCCATCGCCGGCGTTGACCACGGCGGCGCGGGTGAGTTTGGCGATGATGCCGGGCAGGCCGGAGCGGCTGTGGCGCACGATGATGAAGTCGGTGCGCATCGCCTGCAGGGTTTCAACGGTTTCTCTAACAGACTCACCCTTGGTGACGGACGAGCGGGCGACGTCGAAGTTGGTGACATCGGCCGACAGGCGTTTGGCGGCGACCTCGAAGGACGAGTGGGTGCGGGTGCTGGCCTCGTAGAAGAGCATGAGCACGGACTTGCCCTTGAGCGCGGGGACTTTTTTCACCGAGCGGGTGAAGAGTTCCTTGAACGGAGTAGCCTGTTCGAGAAGGTGGTCGATCTCGGCGCGGTCGAGCGATGATATATCTAGCAGGTCTTTACGTGGCATACTGGAGTTGGGGAAAGTAGTGGAGGGTGCCGGAGACGATGACGAACAGGGCGGCCACGGTGATGAAGGCCGCGTGGTGGCGGGAAACGGGCTTGCGCAAGAAGATGAAGGCGGCGATGAGCAGGGAGACGGCCGCGCAGGCGGCGGTGACGGCGATGGGTGCCTGATAGTAATAGAAACCCACCGCGCCGGCGAGGGAGGCGAGGTAGCCCGGGATAACAAGCGCAGGATGGGCTTTGGCGAGTTTCGGGTTGGCCACAGGCTGGATCAGCTCGAGGGCCGCATGGCGGCGGATTTCGCCGAGTTCCTGATCGTTGTGGCGGTGGGCGGGCAGGGTGGAGTCCTCGGGGGCAAGGTCGCGCTGGACTGTTAGAACCGGGATTTGTTCGGATTTGCGCAACGAGCGGACCGTTTTGGCCGGGAGCACCGATGGCGGGCGTTCTCCGGGTTCATCCCCTGCGCCCCCGTGATCAGGAGCGGGCACCGGGGGCATCCATTCGGACTTTTTCAACGAGTGCACCTGGCGTGGCCCGGACGCGGGCGCGGGTGTTGTGGGTTCGGACGCAACATCCATCTCTGGGGCGCCGGGTGCATCGGCAGGAAGCCCGCTGATGCCGAGACTCTCACGGAGTTTGGCGATTTCCTCGGCGGATTTCTTGCGCTGCGGCAGGAGGCTCATGGGTTTTCCTTTTGAACGATCTGTATCTGGTCCAGCCCGTCCGTCCCTTCCAGCGATACCCATACATGATCGAGGCGGCGGGTGTCGAGCTTGATGCCGACATAATCCGCTTGGATGGGCATTTCACGGTGACCACGGTCGATGAGCACGGCGAGTTCGACCTTGGCCGGGCGGCCGTAATCGGATAGGGCGTCGAGCGCGGCGCGGATGGTGCGCCCGGTGAACAACACATCGTCCACGAGAATGATGTGGGCCCCTTCGACCGGAAACGAAATGTCACTTTCCTGGACGGCCGGGTTTTCATGCAGGTGGGCGAAATCGTCGCGATAGAGGGAAATATCGAGCATGCCGAACGAGAGTGGGCGGTCCTCTTCGGCGAGGATGTTGAGGAGGCGTTCCGCCACTTCGTCACCGCGGCTGCGGATGCCCACAAGGGCGAGCGGCTGGCCTTGGGTTTTCTGACGAATGGCCTGCGCGAGTTGTTCGATTCCAGAGGCGATGTCTTCGGCGGTGAGGGTCTGGGCTTGCATGATGGGTGTCAATCAAAGTTGAGGATGCCTATGTCACGGCGGCGTTGCAAGCCGGGGAATTGGATGAGATCGGCGGCGGCGTGGGCTTTGGCAAGCGCCTCCTGCCGGGTGGCTGCGCCGGAAACCACGGCCAGCACGCGGCCCCCGTTCGTTTCCCAATGGCCAGCCGGATTCTTCCGGGTGCCGGCATGATAGATGCGGAAATCTCCACTGCGATCCAGACCGCTGATGGCGTCGCCGCTGCGTGAGGACTCCGGATACCCGGCGGATGCCAGAACCACGCAAACGCTCCAGCCGTCATCGAACGTGAGCAAATCCCCGCGAAGATCCCCCTTCGCTCCCGCCAGACAGAACTCGGCAAGGTCACCTTGCACCAAGGGCATCACCGCCTGGCACTCGGGGTCGCCAAAGCGGCAGTTGTATTCGATCACTTGTGGTCCGTTAGATGTTAGCATCAGACCGAAGTACAGAAACCCCCGATACGGCAGCCCTTCCCGGCGCAGCCCGGCGACGGTCGGCTGCACGATTTCCTTTTCGATTTGGGCCATCAATTCCGGCGAAACGAGGTGTCGGCCTGCCACCGCACCCATGCCACCGGTGTTAGGTCCGAGGTCGCCGTCCTGCGCACGCTTGTAATCCCGTGCCGGGGTGAAGACGAGGTATTGATCGTCCACGATCGCCGCAAATACCGATACTTCAGGGCCGGTCAGACATTGCTCGACAAGCACCCGTCCCGCACCAAAGCGTTGTTGGGTGAACACCTCGTTGAGAAAGGCCAGCGCCGAGGCCTCATCCGGACACACCGCCACCCCCTTACCGGCGGCAAGACCGTCGAATTTGAGCACGGTCGGGTATTCGCCGGCAATGGCGGCCACGGCTTCTTCAAGGGTGCCGGTCACTGTGGCCCGGGCCGTGGGGATGCCGTTTCTCACGAGAAATTGTTTGGAAAACTCCTTGCTGGCCTCCAGTTGGGCGGACTCCTTGGGGGGCCCCCAGCACGGAATGCCGTTCCTTGCACACAGATTGGCCAACCCCTCCTCCTTCACCAGATAGCTCTCCTCTCCCGCCACACAGAGGTCGATCGCGTTCGCCAGCATCCACCCAATGAGCGACCCCAATCCATCCGCCTCAACCGGGCGGGCATACTCAAAAATCGCCGCACTGCCGGGAAAACAATACATCTCTGGCTTGCCCGGCGAGTCCGCCAATGCCCTCACCAATGCGTGTTCGCGCCCACCCTTGCCTACGACTAATATTCTCATCCCCAGAGGTTTTCTCGAATTTCTCCACCCAACTCAACTCCAATCCGTCGGAATCACCGCAAGCGTAAATATCAAGAAAACTTAATCTTTTTGAACTTTTTTCTTGCCAAGGCACCCCGGACATGGTTTTCTGGTGCCGCCATGAAATTCAAAACACTACTGTTTATTGCATCTACCGCCACCGCATTCGCCGGTACACCCTACGTAGCTCCAGCCCCCGCTCCAGCCCCTACCCTCTGTGAGTGGTTCGTTGGTGCCTCGTTCGGACAACTCAGCGATGTTGGAACCAATATCGACTCCTACCGAGATGAAACCGAAATTTTCGATCCGGGCAGCCTCGATTTCAACATGTATACCTTCCAAGTCGGTCGCAGCCTGACCAACACCAATGGTTGGGATATTGCCGCTTATTTGGAAGTGGGTTGGCTGGATGGCAACATGGACATCAAGGCTAGTTACTACGACGATCAGGAGTGGGTTGGGGATAACTTCGGTGTTGATGTTGACATCGTCCCCGTGACCGCCAACCTCAAGGTGGAGCACACCATCTATGGTCCTGTCAGTGCCTATGTGACCGGTGGTCTCGGATATGCCTGGACCAAAGTTTCCGCCGATGGCGACTCCGAGCGCGACGGTGGTTTCTATGCCCAGGCGTCTGCGGGACTCATCTACAACATCAACGAAAGCTTCGAGCTGTTCGGCGGTGCCCGCTGGCTGTATCTGAGTGATCTCGGCATGGGTGACACCCCTATTGAACTGGACGACTCGTGGGCCTGGGAAATCGGCGCACGCTATAACTTCTAATCCACAAACATCATTCACAACTTCAAAAAGGCATGCGCGAAAGCGCATGCCTTTTTTGCGTTCACGACAACGCGGCAATGAGGTCATCGAAATGGCCGCCGCGCGCGGTGATCCATTTGCCTTTTTTGATCACCCGGGTGAACCCGAGTCCGCTGGCGGCGGCAGCCGTGAAAACCTCCCACGCCTGAGTGGCAAGGATGCCGGAAACGATAAGATCGCCGCCCGGGGCCAGGGATTTGGCGATCACCGGCCATGCCTGGATGAGCACGGTGGAAAACAGGTTGGCCATGACCACATCATAACCCTTCTTACGCGGTTTCCATGCCAGCACGTCCTGTTCTTTGGTTAGAATCTCGGGCGTGCCGTTGCGCACCGCGTTGCGGGAGGCGGCCGCAACCGCAAACGGATCAAAATCACAGGCGAAGGTTTCCCCCGCGCCGAGTTTGCGGGCGGCGATGGCCAGCACGCCCGTGCCCGTCCCGAGATCGGCCACCGACCATGCCCTGCCTTTGCGCTCGCGGGCGACGTCCACCAACAAGCGCAAACAGGTGGAGGTCGTCGCGTGGTCGCCTGTGCCGAAGGCCATTTCCGGCGGAATCGAGATGATTTGGCGCTTGGGGTTCGAGATTTGCAATGCGGCGAATTCCTGCGGGCGTGTTTCAGCCGTGAGCAGCAGCGCATCGCGCACCTTGACCGGGCGCGGCGGGAGCACGGGTTTGTTCCATTCGGGGCCAGCCATTTTGCGCACGCTGCCGCCGAATTGGGCTGATACCGCCTTGGCCTCCTTTTCGGTGTTGCAGAACAAGCGGATGCGGGTGGATTTGCCACCTTTGAGATACTCGATGACCAGATTCGGATTTCCCGCGAAGCGTTCTTCCCAGGCATCCATCCATTTCGCTGCGGAGAGTTTCGACCAGACAAACATGGACGTTCAATGGGATGTCACCGCGTCATCGCGGTGCGCCCATGATTCTGAGTTTCGGTGACAAAGAGAGCGAGAAAATTTTCAAACCCCTATTTGAGAAACTGGCTGCGGTGCGTGGAAACCGGGCGTGTCGATGACTTTCTGACCGCGCTGACTCAAATCAATCCATGCGCGGAAAGCACGCGCTCCACGGATATGCGTTCGTAGTCAGTCAAAGCCGTGCCACGTTGCAGTTTGCTTGCAATGGTCGTCACGGGAATCCCGGCCTCCCGAGCGATGCGCGACATGTTGAGGATGGGAGCCAGCGCGACAAGCCGTTCACGGGTGACATCAGGACGGGGGATGGACTTCCCATGTTCGGTTGCCGCATCAATCCAGAGTTCACCCGCGACAAGCACCTCCGAGACCGCGTCGCCCGCGCTGTCTCCATAAGCGAGGCAGCCATGCAATGCCGGAATGCTCGCCTCGAATGCTTCATCTTCCAGACTCCACCGGACGTTGATTTGGTAATTGTGGATCGTGTTCATGGTTGGATCAGATTTCTAATGGAGCGAATGTAGCCGCTTTTGATTTGGTTGCCGTGCGGAGCGAGGACGACCGGGGATTCGAAGTCCGGGGAAACAAAGACCTGATGGGAACCCTTGCCGCCGACTTTCTCGAAGCCATGAAACGCAAGCAACGCCACGACTTCCGCCAACGTCCAATTGTGATCCGAAGCAGGATTTGAGAGTTTAGCGATCAGCTTTTCCTTGCGGCTCACGCGTAAGAATTTACGCGATTCCCACGACAGGTCAAACCCTTTTGCGGAAAATTTTACGCAATTTCGGAATTGAGTAGATTCCACCACGCCAATCCATTCTCATGCCGCCGCAGCCTCCGGTAATTGGATTTGAGGATCGCCGGGGAATTATCCGCCTCCGTGGCCAAGCCACTTGACAGCCCGACGCACATCAACCAGCGGCTGCATGATTTTCGTTTGGAGCGGGCGATGAGATTCGAACTCACGACATCCACCTTGGCAAGGTGGCGCTCTACCACTGAGCTACGCCCGCGTCGGGAAACGCGTGCGCACTTTCTACACGGCCCCCGATGACCGGCAAGCCCAAATTTGCAAAATTTCCGTGGTCATTGCGCCCAATTCTGCCTTTCTTTTCCCGCAACCCATGTCCGACAAGCTTGCCGAAATCCTCGCCACCAAGCGCCTCGAAGTCGAAGCACTCATGCCGCGGGCCGCACTGCTGCGCGCCGCTGCCCTGCAACGCAACGATTTCGGCGGGTTCCGCGCCGCCCTCGACCGCGGCCCGGGCCGCCTCGGCGTGATCGCCGAAGTGAAAAAAGCCTCGCCCTCCGTCGGGCTGATCGATCCGGACTTCGACCCGGTCCGCCAGGCGCAACGTTACCTCGATGGCGGTGCCTCCTGCCTCTCGGTTCTAACTGACGAAAAATACTTCCAAGGCTCGCTGGCTTATCTGGCACACATTTCAAAATTTTCCAGCGCGCCCTTGTTGCGCAAGGATTTCACCATTCACGAGGTGCAGATTCACGAGGCCGTCGTCAGCGGGGCGGATGCCATTCTGCTGATCGTCGCCGCACTCGATGATGACACGCTGCGCCGCCTCCACGACGAGGCGAATTCCCTGTTGCTCGATGTGCTCGTCGAGGTGCACGACCTCCGCGAAATGGACCGCGCGCTCGAACTCGGCGCGGATCTGATCGGCGTGAACAACCGCAACCTCAGGACGTTTGACATCGATCTAACAAGCACCGCGCGGCTCGCCGAGGAGGTGCCCGACGACGTGCTGCTGGTGTCGGAAAGCGGCATCAGGTCGCCGGAGGACGCCAGGCTCGTGCTCGAGGCCGGTGCCAACGCCGTGCTCATCGGCGAGGCGTTGATGCGGGCCCGCGATCCCGCGCGGGAAATCGAGGCCTATCTGGCGCTGGAACATTTCTAATCTAACAAAACATAACCCGTCAAACCCACATGAACTCATTTCCCGCACAATCCATCCAAGACCGCCTGACCAACTGGTGGAATTTCGGCGATCAAAAGACCCCCTGCCTGATGGGATCGGTGCTCGATGGCGCGTTGCCCGACACCGGTGACATCGAACGATTCTGGAGCGACGAGGAGTTCATCCTGCGACGCAAGCTCGCGGAAATCCGCCAGACGACTTGGTATGGGGTGTCAGTTCCATTCCATTATGTGGACCAGGGATCGAGCGCCATGGCCGGCGTGCTGGGCTGCCGCATGGAGTCGCTCGACCAGGAAACGGTGTGGGCACACCCGGTTTTGGACCGCATTGAGGAACTGGCGGAGGTTTCCTTCTCGCCGGACAACCCGCTCTATCAGCGCATCCGGCGCATCACCGCAGCCAGCTGTGCCTGCGCCCGAGGCCATCACATGGTGGCACCCTTCGCCATGGAAGGCCTGTGCGACCTGATGGCCGCGCTCTACGGTCTGGAGCCATTCCTGATGGATGTCATCAGCGAACCGGAGTTGATGAAGTCCACCTTGCAGCACCTCAAGGAAAGCTGGTTGCGCGCCTGGACCGATATCCATTCGGTGATCCAAACCACCGGCAACCCTGGCGGCATCGGATGGGCCGGCATCTGGGCCCCCGGCACCACCTTCCCCCTGCAAGAGGATGTTTGTTATAGCATCTCCCCCGCCTCCTTCCGCGACCTCTGCATCCCTTACCTGCACGATCTGGTCGGCGCCATGGATTGCGCCTTCTTCCACCTCGATGGCATCGGCAGCATCAACCATCTGCCATATTTGTTAGAAATACCGGCGTTGAAGGCGATTCAATGGCAGCCCGGTGCCGGGCACGAACGCCTGTCGGATTGGTACGGATTGATCGAATCGGTGCTGCACGCGCGCAAATCCGTGCAGCTCTTCGGCAAAGCGGAGGAAGTTGGCCCCCTCGTCAAGGCGGTGGGCGCGCGCGGCCTGTTGGTGACCGTCACTGATGCCACCCACGACAACATGCAACGGTTGTTAGATAGCTACCCGCAGTAAACCCAAAATGGAAAATGCCAAAGGTAACACCGACCATTTTTACAACAACCGGAGCGAAGCGGAACCGTAGCGCAGCGGAGATGGCCAACGGCAAATAGCCGAGCACTTTATTCCAAATAACGAGGCAAATTGCGCTGATTTAACTGATTACTGATAGATTTGGCTGGGATTTCACTCACCTTTGGGGTGAGCGGGTGTTGCTTTCCAACCTCTTCTTTTCTAACGGATCACAGCGACTTGTAGGGCATGGAAAAGGTATCCCCGTCCTCAAGCCTGCCGCTACCAAAACCTTTGTTGAACCATCGCATCCGCTGGGCGGAGGTGCCGTGGGTGAAGGAATGCGGCACCACGCGGCCCTGCATCTTCTTCTGGATGGCGTCATCGCCGATGGCGTTGGCCGCATGCATCGCCTCTTCGATGTCGCTATCATCCAATTTCAGATCCTGCCGCGAGTGGTTGGCCCACACGCCGGCATAATAATCCGCCTGCAACTCCAGCCGCACCGAGTATTCATTGTAATCCGGCCGACTTTGCATGGCGGCCACCTTGTCGGAGGTTCCTAACAATTTTTGCACGTGATGGCCCACCTCATGCGCGATCACATACGCCTGGGCGAAGTCCCCCGGCGAGTTGAAGGTCTTTGCCAGTTCGTCATAAAACCCCAGATCGATATAGACCATGCGGTCGCCCGGACAATAGAACGGCCCCATCGCCGCACTGCCGGTGCCGCAGGCGGTGCGCACCTGGCCCCGATAGATCTTCATCGCAGGCAGTTCGTATTTTCTCCCCATCCGGGCGAACTCAGCGGTCCAGACATCCTCCGTCTCCTTGAGCACCACCTTGACGAAATGGAAGCGCTTATCATCCTCCAAACTCACCTGGGTTTGGCGCACGCCAGCCGGGGCTCCGCTGAGCAAGGCACCCGGATCCACCAGGCCCATCTTCCACAACACCCCGCCTAACACCAAGGCCGCGAGGATCCCCTTGAAACCGAACATCCGGCCAATCATGATCAACAGACCGAGCCCGCCGCCACCGCCGCTGCCACGGAAATTTCCGGAACTCTCATTGCGCGCGTCCTCCACATTCGAACTTTCTCTCCGGCCTTTCCATTCCATGGTTTTGTTAGGTTGAGGTTTTGCTGGCCGCCAGCGGCCGTCGGCGTGACACTAAAGCACACCGTTGGCGCAGTTGCAATCTCCCTCGCCCTTGAGCGCGTGGATCAGGTTGCTCAGGGATTTCATCGCCTGGCGCGGCACGCTTTCATAGGTGCGCGAGCCGATGTGCGGGGTGATCACGCAGTTCGGCGCGGCCAGCAGCGGGTGGTCGGCGGGCGGGGG
>CAYWLC010000093.1:0-11128 GCA_964458895.1 uncultured Luteolibacter sp.
ACCGCGCTGGAAACCTCGTTCAGCGTGAACATGCTCGCCATCCATCAGAACCGGCCGAAACAACTCTCGCTCAAGGAGGCCATCGATTGTTACATCGAGCACCGCCGCGAGGTGGTCATCCGCCGCACGCGCTGGTTGTTAGGCAAGGCCGAGGAACGTGCCGAGCTGTTGGAAGCCTTCCTGCTCGCGCTCGGCCACCTCGATGATTTCATCCGGATCATCCGCGATTCGAAAAACCGCGATGAGGCGCGCGAACGCCTCGCCGCCTATAATTTCCCGCTGGCAACCGCCGAAGGCCTCGGCATCCTCATCCGCTCGCAGGCCGCCATCCAGGGCGACCGCTATGTCTTCAGTGAGCGCCAGGTCAACGCCATCCTCGAACTCCGCCTCTATCAACTCACCGGCATGGAACGCGACAAGGTGAAGGGCGAATACGACGGCATCCTGGTGGATATCAAGGATCTGTTAGATATTCTCGCCCGCGAGTCGCGGGTTCTGACCATCATCAAGGACGAGCTACGCGTTCTGAAGGACAAGCACGCCACACCGCGCAAGTGCCAGATCCTGGCCGAGGCCGGCGAGGTTGCCATGGAGGACCTCATTGCCAACGATGCGATGATCGTGACGCTTTCGCACCGTGGTTATGTCAAACGCACGCCATCCACCGAATACCGCCTGCAGGGGCGCGGCGGCAAGGGCTTGAAAGGCATGGAAACCAAGGCCACGGGCAAGGACGAGCCGGATGATTTCGTCGAGCATTTGTTCTCGGTGCAGGCGCATGACTATCTGATGTTCTTCACCAACACCGGACGCGTCTATGTCGAGCGGGTCTATGAACTCCCCGAGGGTTCCCGCACGTCCACGGGCCGTAGCATCAAGAATGTGCTCAACCTCCAGCCCGAGGAAAAAATCGCCGCCTTGTTGCGCCTCGAACGCATCACCGACGAATCCGGCAACGACGTCACTTTCAGTGAGGAAGCCGGATTCGTCTTTTTCGCCACCCGCACCGGCAAGGTGAAGAAGACCGCGCTCAACGACTTCCGCAACTACCGCCAGGCTGGCATCATTGCCATCATCCTCGAGGACAACAACGAACTGATCGGCGTGCGCCGCACGTCCGGCTCCGATGAAATCATCCTCGTCACCCATGAGGGTCTCAGCCTGCGCTTCCATGAGGACGACGCCCGCCCGCTCGGACGCTCGTCCATGGGCGTCATGGGCATCCGCCCGGTCGATGGCGATTTTGTGGTCGGCCTGGCACTCGTCACTTCGGACAGCACGCTGTTAGTCGCCTCCGAAAACGGTCTTGGCAAACGCACGCCCTTCGAGGATTACCGCAGGCAGTCGCGCGGCGGCAAAGGCATCATCACCATGAAAGTCACCGACAAGACCAGCCCGGTCGTCGGTGCCGTCACCGTCACCGATGAGGATGAACTCATGCTCATGACCTCCACCGGCCAGAGCATCCGCATCCGCGTCGGCGAAATCCGCGAAACCGGACGCAATGCCCAGGGCGTGAAACTCCTCACCCTCAAGGATAAGGAAAAACTCCAGGATGTCTCCATCGTCATCCCCGATGGTGAGGACGCCCCGGATGGATCCCCTGATCTAACGGAGGAAGAGGCGTGATCCTAGTGTCAGATCGTCTTACATGCTGTCGTTGATGCGCACCCTGATTGACGATTGCTGATTGACGATTGTTGATTTTTGAAGTGAGCTTGAAATTGGGCGACTGCGCCTAACAATTTCACATCAAAAATCAGAAATCAACAATCATCAATCGTCAATCCCACCCATGCCGCTCGTCATATTCCACCCCTCCTGCGATCATGATGGCCGTGAAGCGCTATTTTTCAAACAAACCGGAGGCTAGTTTCTGATAGATCTCGCGACTCAGGAGGAATGGGTGGTTTCCTGTGGTGATGCGGCCGTAGTAGGCACCGGAATAAGGTCCGTCTGCGGCAGGAGCGAAGATGACGGTGCGGTTGCCGAGACCGCTGAAATTGCCCTCCTCATCGTGGTTTTTTTCGATGACGGTGAGGGTGAGGGACGGATTGGCTAGAGCGTTGGCGGCGGCCTCATCGGTCGGTGATAGCCAGCGGGAAACATGGAGTCCCTCGAGTATGGAAAGCATGTAGGTCGCCTTGGCGGGATCGAGGGTGTCGCTGAGGTCCTTGCCATCGCGCTCGACCAGCCATTTTTCATCCTTGTCGATGTATCTGAGTCTGAGTGGGCTGTCTGCTCCTTGTTTGCGTTCGATGGCGAGCAGCTCCGAACGGTCCACGGACCACAGGCGCGAGTGCCTCCATTCGTACGGGTGGATGGCGATCGAGCTGACCAGTGACGGGTTCACACGCATGACGATGGGAGTCCCGAGGCGATTGACAAAACAGTGTCCTTTGGCATCCATGCCGATGCGGAGTTCGAGCCCTTGATTGTCGCTGCCGAGGAAACGCAGTTTGAGAATGGGGCGGTCGAGTCCCCACGGGGTGAAGTCGGTGGCGGCATCGCTCACAAAGCCGATGGCGCGGCTGTGAGTGACCGCGTTCAGCAGTGAGATAAGGTTTTCCTCATTGGCCTCGCAGGAAGTGCCATCGATATCGGTGGCCCATGTCGGATTGGCGGGATCCCGCGAGATGAGGATCTCCGGGCCGGTGGCGGGCTGGATGGCGATGGCTTGCAGGGACTGGATGTTGAGGTGGGTGAGCGCGGGATCGCGGAGCTCGTTGAGAGAGAGTGGCAGATCGGCCAATGAGATCAGGCCGGGCTCCGGTTTGAGCGGCAGGTCGAAAACCGTGGTCGGCCGGTTGCTCACGGTGGCTTTGACCTCGTGCGCATCCGGGGATTCCGGCACGGGAATTTCTAACAGCGTTTCGATATCCGAGGAAAAGGAAACGAGGGTGATCTGGCTGGATTTCGCGCTGTTGTCGTTGGCGGGCAGGGTGATCGACGCGCGGTCGGAAACCCTCACGGCCCGCAATTCGTAGAGTCCCTGAAGCAGGTTCTTGATGGCCGCGGGGTCGGTGGGGAGATCGAGAGGCTTGATGATGCGCCACGGGCTCTGGGGGGTCTCGCGCCCGAGTGTTAGATCGCCCTGTTGCGAGCGGATGTGAACTTTCCTGAGGGTGACCGGGTTGAAGTAAAACGGGCGGTGGTCGCGTAGGAATTTCAAACCGTCCTTGAAGAGCGGATTGATGTCGCCGGTGCAGGCATAGACGTGGTGGCGGTGGGCTTTTTCCTTGGGTTGGATGAAGACGGTTGGCGCAGGTTGCTCCATGCCTTCGATTTCCGCCTTCAAGGGGGTCTGCCTGCCGAGTTTGAAATTGGCGAGCGGACTGTGGCCCGCATCTTCCAAGCGGATGGTGATCGATCCATCCTTGAGTCCGGCTTTCACGGGATTGATCTCGTCGTCCTGGGCGTAGTCCTCGACGCGCAGGCCCAGCGTGAAGTTGATGATGCCGACGGCGGCGCGCGGGTCCATGCGGTCCATCCACGGGGACGTGGACTGCCATCCGTTTTCCTTGAGAGCGAAAGTGGCAGAGGAACCGTTGCCCGAAATCCGGATGAATTTCACCTTGTCCGCAGTGAATGAGTCATAGATGCGCTGGCCCACCGGAGTGGGCTGCGCGCCAAAGAGGGTATCGAAGTTCCCCTGCCGCCACTGCCATCCCGCCAGGGCGCAGAGCAATGCGGCGACGAGTGCGAGAACAAAGGTGGAGCCGAGGGAACGCATGGCGGAATCAGAATCGTCGCGACGACCAGACGAAGCCACCTATCAGAATGAGGAAGGCGGGCAGGAACAACAGGTTCACCCGGTTGATGAACGAGACCTGGGCGTCTAACAAAGGCAGCTTGTAGGTTCCCAGCGAGCGCGGACCTATGCCGGCGAGGGCATCACGGCCGACCAACCAGTTGACCGATGATGCGAGGAAATCGAGGTTCTCGGCACTGCGGTTGATGGCGGAGAGAAAATCGGTGTTGGAGATGACAACCATGCGCGAGGTGTTCGCGGCGAAGCGGTCATCGGACTCCGCACCGCGGGTGGCGCAGGCGGCCAGATAGAGCGGCGCCTTGTTGTCCTCATTTTCATCATATGCTTCCTTGCCCTGGCCGAATTTGGTTTCCCCCCAGAAGCCGTCCGCCACCCGGATGAGACCCATGGCGAAGATCTTGTGCTTGAGCAGGTCCTCCGCCCCTTCTCTAACATCCAGCGACGAGCTTGCGCCGCCGAACGACGTTGTCTGCCCCGCCAGATCGCGGGTGAAGATGACGCCCTTGGTGAAGAAGCCTCTGGCGGTGGTGACCAGCGCGTCCTTTTCGCGGGCGATCACGCGGTCCTTGCGCGGGGTGATGCCGTTGCCGCGAAGGAAGGCCCGCAGTTTCGGCGGGGCCTCGCCGGCATCGATGAGCACGAGGATGGCCGCGCGGGGTTTGTTCCAGTAACGTTCCAACACGGCGAGTTCGGCGTCGCTCAGGTCGTATTTCGGCGCGGCGATCACGATGCCGGCAAGGTCGGGTGGAATGTCAGTTAGATCGGACAGGCGGATTTCACCGAGCTCCACGTTTTGGAAACGCAGCGTGTCTTCCAGTGATTTCCGCGGTGACGGTCCGTTCTTGTCATCGATGCGGGTCTTGTCCGCCAGCAATGCCATCTTGCGCGGGTGGCCTTCGATGGATTCCACCAGACTGGCTGTTAGAATGTCCTCACCCTGGAAGCCGTTGACCTTGCGTTTCCCCTCCACGGTGGTGTAAACCGCCATGTCTTCGGCGGCCACCAGTTTGACGTGCGGGTTGAGAACCTTGAACCTATCGGAATTCTCAGTGGCCACCGGACTGTCGTCACTGCGGGCGTCCATGATGATCAGATCCCGCACCAGGGTGAGTCCGTAGGCCGCGGTGACTTCCTGCATGCGCTCCGGGCTGCGCATGGGATCGACGACCTCAAGGGTGATTCTGCCTTTCGAGTTACGGGCGTATTCCTCAGCCATGGCGCGGACACGCTCGTAAAACGGTGAGACCCGACGGAAAGCCATGATCCATTTGATGGGTTTGCCACGACCGCGGATGGCGGGGCTCTTAAGATAGTGCAGGGAGGAGGAGGACAGCGTGTAATCCGCGCTGCGGCTCAGGTCGATACGCGCATAGTGATTGATGGACAGGTAGTTTGCGGCAATGACGATGACGGCCAGCATTGCGATCTGCATCGTGGAGAGCATGCCCATGCTCCAGCGGTTCAGCGGGCGGGCGGGCTTGATGACGGGCTCGGGTGGGGTTTCTGACATGGGCGCGCAAAAAAGGGCATCAACGTTTCCAGCGGCGGTAGTCCACAACCTGATAGGTCAGGAACAGCACGAACACGGCAATGCTGAGGAAGTATACCACCGGCCGCGTGTCTAACAAACCGCTGGCGAAATAATGCAGGTGGAGCTGCGAGGAAATGTAATGGAAAAACGGCGCGCCGGCGAACGACTCGCCCCAGATGATGGTCACGAAACCGAGGAAATACTGAATGACCAGGAGTCCGATGGTGATCATGCCGGCGATGATCTGGCTGGAGGTGAGTGCCGAGGCCAGGCAACCGACGGCGGTGAAGGCGGCACCCATCAGCATGAGGATGGAAAAGGTTCCGACCAACGAGCCAAGGTTCCAGGCCGGCGGCAGGTCGGTGGCCCACGAGAACATCTCGAACTGCAGCAGCGCCGGAATCCACAGGACGGTGTAGAACACCATCGCCGCGGCATATTTCGATAACACCACATGCCAGGAGCGCACGGGCGCGGTCAGCAGGGTTTCCAGCGTGCCGGAGCGTTCCTCCTCGGCGAACAAACGCATCGTGATCAGCGGGAAAATGAACAGAAAGTAGAACCAGAACAGCGGTGAGTGGAAGGTGACATAGACGAGACTGTCCTTCACCGGTGTGTCCCGGAATCCTTTCATCGCCGTGGACAGCGAAACCCCCTGCATGATCGTCACAAACGCCAGAACCACCCACCCGAACGGGGTCAGGAAATACCCTTTCAGTTCTTTAAAGGTCAGGATGCGGAATAATCTCATGGCGGCGGCAGGGACTCTTGGTAGGCCATTTCCCCCGCAAGGCAAAGCAAAACGAGTGCGGTTTCATCCTTCATAGGATAATTGAAACCACGAAAACCACCAAAAGGCACGAAAGTCCAATGGATTTGAGGATTGTTCCTCTCACCTTCAGGATGAGGTGATGCAATGTCACAACTCTCTGATTTTTTGTGAAGTTTCGTGCCTTTTGTGGTTCTTACCTCGGAATTCAGGTGTGCGCCGGAATACGCCCTCATTCCAGTGGAATGACATGGCTCCTGCCTTGCTATCCCACTCTGGCACTTTCCCATGCGAGGATCGCACGTTTCCTAACATCTCCCCAGCGGTATTGGCCGGTGATCCCGGTTTCGCGGATCACCCGGTGGCAGGGAATGAGAAACGATATGGCATTGCGGCCGACCGCCGTACCAACCGCCCTGGCGGCTCGAGCATTGTCCGTAGCGGCAGCCAGCTTGCCATAACTCACCAGCATCCCCGGCGGCACCCGCAACAAGGCCCGCCATACGCGTAACTGAAAGGATGTGCCACAAACGTAGAGTTTCAAAGGGGTGGCGGCACTCTCCAAAGGATTGGATTTGAAGATTTGATCCACATACCGGACGGTCGGACCGCAATCCCAAAGGATCTTAGCCAGGGGCCATTCGGCCTGCAATTCGGCGAGGGCTTGGTTTGGGTCATCCCCATCAAAGAATGAGAGATGGCAGATGCCGCGGGGGGATTCGGCGATGAGGCAGTGGCCAAAAGGGCTGTCGGCGCAGCCCGCACGAAGGGTCAGGCCATTGCCGCGGGTCTTGATTTCCCCGGGGGTGGCGGCGTCCAGGGTGATGCAGAGATCGTGCAGGCGTCCGGGGCCGGAGAGTCCTGCCTCGAGGGCGGCACTGAGCACATTTTCGCCCTGGTGCAGGAGTTTGCGGGCGTGGGAAAGCGTGAGGCACTGGAGAAAATCCTTGGGTGTGGCACCCGCCCATGCGGAAAACAGATGGTGGAAACGCGACGGACTGAGCCCGATCCGGGCGGACAGAGTGGCGAGGTCCGGTTGTTCGGTGCGGTGTGCGTCAAGGAAGCGGATGGTTTCCGCGATGCGTTCGTAATCGTTCATGCGGGGAGCCTGCCATGGATTTGCGGCTTCGCCCACCCGGTTCTTGCTGGGGAGAAACGCCGATGACGCATGTGGGCGCGGGAACATCTTAGACCGAGAGTGATCTGTTAGAAGAAAATAGAACCGCAGACAA
Organism: uncultured Luteolibacter sp.; assembly: GCA_964458895.1. Lineage (GTDB taxonomy): Bacteria > Verrucomicrobiota > Verrucomicrobiia > Verrucomicrobiales > Akkermansiaceae > Luteolibacter. Next base: position 7,305 of record CAYWLC010000093.1, read on the forward strand.
ACAGGATAGACGCAGATTTTAAGAGAGTTAAGAAGAAATAGCGTATCACCAGTTGGGTGAATGGTGCGTCATCTGTAAATGGGTTATTACCAATGCTGGCTCTTCGAGAATTCCGGTGGCCATGTGCTTCAAGCCATGAAGAAGCCGGGAACGCCGGTGGAGCGCTCCCGCCGGGAGCGCATGCCTGGGAGTTGTGGTGGAAATCCAGGGGGCAGTCGTTACGGCCTGCCGGCGTCACCCCTTGCGCCTAACACCCTCTGCGCTCCCGGCGGTAGCGCGCCACCTTGCCCAGCGCTCCCGGCGGTAGCGCCCCACCTTGCCCAGCGCTCCATTCATGGACACCTCGGGCGAAAATGTTAGAATCCGTTATCTCAGGATCCACGGTAACCCTGTTGATGTGTGGTTTCTAAAGGTAGAGCTGCTCTGGGTGGCAGTTCACAGGTCCACGCCTTCATCCTCGTCCCCGCCGCATATTCCGCAGCAATCGCTTTTGCAGAAGAGGTAGATTCCCGCGGCGATGAGTCCGACGACCACCGCGCCACCGGCCCATGCCACGGCGGGTTGGTTCACTTGATTGCGCAGGGCGCGGAGTTGTTCTGCGGAATAGATTTTGCCTGCGGCGAGGCGGGTGCGGGCGCTATCGGCGAGTTCGCGCACGCCTTCGGGGAGCGTGTGGCGGGCGGTGTGTGAGACAAGCTGGCCAATGTCCTGGCGGAGCAGGGAAACATCCTCGCTGACGCGGGAGAGGAGATCGTTGGTGCGTGGATCCTGGAATGGCGTGTTCATGGTTTGGCTGGGGTTGTTGCGCAATGGGGAGAATACGCGCTTGCGACGGAACCTGCAAGCCGGGATCTCGCTTTTGTCGGATAGCGCTGAATCCTGCAAATCTCCCGGGTCCCTTGCAATCCGAATATGCGGGAGCAGCCCTGGAATTGCCAAGCATAGCAACGGCCTTGTTTGGGAGTGTGGCCGGATAGTCGGGAGCAACCCCGCATCCGGGACAGGCGTTACGCGTTATTGAGAATGACGACGGTAGTTTTCCCGGTCTGTCGCGAGGATCATGTCTCCCGGAACAAGTCGATAGTGGCGTTCTTCCACGGTCTTCACGAGGCCATCCCCATCCAGGCAAAGTTCGAAAATGGCAATCCGGGAATCATCCAGAAATTGTGCTGAAATGGCGCGACAAACCAGATCGGGAAATTTTTCCGCGCAGCAGGCGATATCTTGTTTTGCTTGGACGGTGGAGAGTTGGTCCTTACCGCCTTTTGCCTGCACAGGGATGATGTATTGGCAGCCATGGCGGTCCACGCCGACATACATCTCGTCGATCTCAATCTGGCCAAGTCCCTTGACAGTCGTGCGGAGGTGGTTTTGCAGAGAATACGCGGTGATTCCCGGAAAGATATCGATAAGCCGGTTGTAGCGGACTTTCGCAAGCAGCGCCTGCTCGTCCGATAGGGAATTCGAGGAAATGATCTCCGGTGTCGCATCGGGAATCTTGATGGTGATCAAGTTCAGATTTGGCGCGATTCGATTGATGGGAACCAATCGGAACTCATACTTTGCGCGCCCTGTCCCCTCTATCACCCACTCCATGCCTTCGGGCTGGGTCTCAAGAATGGTTTTCGGCAATGGGTTGCGATAGCGGAAAGAGTAGAGGACGTCACCCGGGTTTTTTGCCATTGCAATCCCAAGTGTGTTCGCCGTATCTATCAGTTCTTCGCGGGTGAAAGGGACGACAAGCGATTTTTTCCGGTAATTGCGGAGAAAGAGGCTTTCAACGAGAGCATGGTAGCGATTCGGCTGTTTGGACTTAATGGGAGGTTATGCGCAAGAGCGTGAAAGCCGGGCCGCTTCGGTTTGGGATTGAGATCGCTTGGTGGCACCACTTTTGCGATCCCGTTTTTGGATGGGGCTTTCCACACCCCAAAAATCCGATGCGTTCGACATTTCCATGGAGAGCAGGGAGGCATCGCCAAGCGCAAGCGGCGTGTTGGGTTGATTAGGTGATATGCCCATCGCGGTAATGATAGAAGAGGCGACCGCACGGGCAAGTGGTGGAGGAACTGCGTTGCCGATCTGGCGCGCACCGTGCCATTTGGTACGGTGAAAGCGAAACCAATCAGGAAAGCCATGAAGGCGTGCCATTTCGCGCACTGTCACACAGCGATGATATTTGTAGTGGATTGGCCGTGGGCTGGTGAAGGCACCCCGCGCGGCGTCAGTGCCTGCCCTGAGAGTATTCGACACACCTTGCGGCGGTAGTATGAAAAAGCGGGAAATCGGCTCAACACAACCCGATGCGGTTTCGGAAAAGCGAAGTTTGGATATGTCAGAATGATCGGTGCGGGCGCTGGAAGTCAGCACGTTGGGATTCCATAGGCGGGGGTAACCGGAGTGCCAGGCGGATGGGTCCAAACAACGCAGCTCCTTTGCGTAGGTTGATGGCGTACCCCAAGCGGTGGTGCATACCTCGTCGTCACTCTGCAATGTTATGAAACGGTCGGCGTCTGGAAGGTCATCAAGAGCGTCCTTGCATGATGGACCGCAGGGAAGCGTAATCTCAAAATCGAGGCCAGCACGGCTAGTGGTCGGAGATGGATAGATCGGGCGCTTGAGTCCCTTTTTGGCCCCGAGGAGAAACAAACGCTTGCGGTCCTGGGGCACTCCGTAGGAGACGGCGTTCAAGACCGACCAAGGAAGACGCACGGCATATCCATGGCCTTCAAAAGTTTCGATCAATTCCTCGAGAAACCGCCGATGGGTGCCAACAGTTAGACCTTTGACGTTTTCAAAGACAAAGTAATCGGCATCGAGTTCCGCTACAATGCGAACAAAATCCCTGACCAAGCTGTTTCTCGGGTCGTCAAGCACCCGTTTGCCGATCATCGAAAAACCCTGGCACGGAGCACCTCCAAACACGACATGAACTTTTCCCTCGATGCCAGAAATTTTCCGGATGGACGTTCCCGAAAGTTCTTTGACGGATTTTGGAATCACCGTGCAGTTTGGAAAATTGAAATGATGGATGCAGGCATGGATGGGGTCGATCTCGATGGCGGCGGCAACATCGAATCCTGCCTGCTCGAAACCGAGTGACATCCCACCCGCGTCGGCGAATAAATCAACAGCAACTGGTCTCATGGTGTTCTTTTGAACTATTTTTGCCATGGGGGGTCAATCTTTTTTTGGGAAACATATTCAGCATGTGCGGTCTGGATCAAGCTCGGGTTTGCATTTCATCGTTTTGGCCAGCGTTCCGGACGCTTGCCGCGACCGCCTGCCGGACCTTCGCGCTCACATCATCCAGGGTGCCGTTGGAATCGATCACGCGGACAAACGGTTCGTCCTTGAGCGCGAGGAAGATCTCTCGGCAGCGCTCGAGGCTTTCGCGTTTTTCAAATTCGTTGGTGGAGTCGCCACGGGTGCCGATGCGCCGGTGGGCGGCGTCCACATCAAGGTCGAGAATGACTAACAGATCTGGGGCCGGGGCGAACTCCTCGTTGAGTGTCCGGATTACCGCGGGATCGAAGCCGCGCGCACCCTGATAGGCCATGGTGGAGAAATAATAGCGGTCGAGAATGACGACTTTGCCCGCGGCGAGGGCGGGCGCGATGGTTTCCGTGACGTGTTGGCGGCGGTCGTTGAGGAAATACCGGAGTTCGTCCTCCGGCGATAGGCGGCCGCTGGCGGCGGACTCGCGGAGTTTTCTGCCCCACGGGCCGTCGGTCGGTTCGCGACTGAGGACCACCTCGCGGCCTTGGGAAACCAACCACTCGCCTAGGAGGCGGTGTCAGGCCGGGAGGCGGCACTGGTATTGGTCA
>CAYWLC010000093.1:11138-11745 GCA_964458895.1 uncultured Luteolibacter sp.
GGGTGGATTTGCCGGTGCCGTCGATGCCTTCGATGACGATGAGGAGTCCCTGTGGCATATTTGTTAGAGATAGCGGGATTTGAGGTGGGCGAGGTAATCCGCGGTTGCCGGTCGGCTGCCGGTGGCCTGGCGGATGAGGTCGGCGGGATCGAGGGTGGCACCGCGGGCGTGGACGGATTTCCGCAGCCACTCTAACAGACAAGTGTAATCCGCGCGGTCGGTGGCGGCGGCGACGGCGGGGTCTTTTCTGGCGGCGGCGAAGAGTTGCGCGGCGTTGATGTTGCCGAGTGTGTAGGTGGGGAAATAGCCGAGGCCGCCCATGGACCAGTGGATGTCCTGGAGGCAGCCCGAGCTGTCGGTTTCCGGGGTGAATCCGAACAGTTCGCGGAAACTTTCGTTCCATGCGGCGGGGACATCCTTCACGGCGAGGCTGTCATTGAGCATGCGTCGTTCCAGGTTGAAGCGCAGCAGGATGTGGAGGTCGTAGGTGGCTTCGTCCGCCTCCACGCGGATGGGTGAGAACGCGGCGCGCCAGAGGTAGGCGAGGAAATCATCTAACTGAAATCCGGCGAGTTGCGGGAAGTGTTCCACTGCTGCCGGATACCAG
>CAYWLC010000094.1:0-8149 GCA_964458895.1 uncultured Luteolibacter sp.
TGAATCACCCGCCCTCCACCCACGGGGTCCCCCGCCAGATGCTGGATGGCCACGCATAGCGCGACCACCCAGTCGGCCACCCCGTTCGATCCGGGAGCATGCATGACAAATCCCTGGGGCCAGTGATTGGCGTCCATGCCATACGCAAGTCCAGACGGCCAGTACCGTGCCACCTGCCCGCGCATCCGCAGCGTAATGTCCCCTTCAATGTCAGTTGTGCCTTCAATCATCCAACGGCAGATCGCCGTCGAATCACGCAACCCGAATCGCGCCCCTGGGGAAAATGTCAGATTGGTGGTTTTGATTGACGTCGTCATGGGAAAACCGGATGGCGGGTGGAAATCATGGAGTGATGGGGATTCACACGACAGCGTAAGCATCCACCCCGCCATGCCAAGTCATATTGTCGCGGTAATCCGTCTTGCGTTATGTCTTGCGCCGTGTATTTTCCGTTCATGCACACTTCGACACTCACCATCCGGCTGCCCCAGGAGCAGCGTGCCACCTTGAAGGAGACCGCGAAACGGCTCAAAAAATCCGAATCCGACTTCATACGCGAGATTCTGGTGCGTGAATTCGAACGGATTTCCTTCGGTGAGCGCGCCGGTGAATTCATGGGCTGCCTGGAATCGGGTCCGCCCGGGGCCACCAAGCCGGATTCATTTCGCGAGGCGATCAAACGCAACAACTGGCGCACGAAATGAAGACGGTGTTTTATGTCGTGGATACCGGAGCGCTCGTGGCATTGTTAGATAAAAGTGACCCGGCGCATGACAAGGTCCGAAGGGGGTGGGCACCCTTGGTTGGAAGATTCTCGACGACGGGTGCGGTCATCACTGAAGCTCTGCATTTCCTGCAACCCATCCCGGGCGGAGCGGAGTCCTTGGCCGGGCTTCTACGAAAAGGCCTGGTGGCGGTGGATGATGCCTTCGCTCAGTGCCGGATCGACGCGGCGGTCGGGTTGATGGTACGTTATTACGACACTCCCATGGATTTTGCCGACGCCACGCTTGTGCTGCTAGCCGAGCGTCTGGCAACATCTAACATCCTCACTCTCGACGAGCGCGGGTTCCGCACATTCCGCTTCGCGGGGAAACGCCGCTTCCAACTGGTCCTGCAGGACACGTGACATGATCGACCCGTTGGACAAGAAACTGTTGCGTGATCTGGGCCGGATGAAGGGCCAGGTGCTGGCAGTAAGCCTGGTGATGGCCTGCGGGCTGGCGATGATGATCATGACGCGCAGCCTGATCCTCACCTTGGAATCGACGCGCGAGGAGTTCTATCAGGAATATGCGATGGCCGACGTCTTCGCCACACTGAAACGGGCACCCAACTCGGTGGCGGAGCGCATCGCCGCGCTGCCCGGGGTGGCGGCGGTCGAGACGCGGGTGGTGGTGGAGGTGACGCTCGACCTAGCGGGTTTGTCAGAACCTGCGACGGGACATGTGGTGTCCCTGCCGGAGGACGGGCGGGAACCGAAGCTCAACCGGGTGTTCCTAAGGAGCGGGCGGTTTCCGCGCGCGGATGATCGGCGCGAGGTGGTGTTAGGTGAGTCGTTCGCGCTGGCCAACGGCTTGCATCCGGGCGACTCGCTGGTGGCGGTGATCAACGGGCGGCGCGAAACGCTGAAAATCTGCGGCATCGGGCTCTCGCCGGAGTTTGTGTTCGAGGCGCGCGCGGGTGAAACGCTGCCGGACCACAAACGATTCAGTGTGATCTGGATGAATTACCGGGCACTGGCCGTGGCCTTCAATCTGGATGGTGCGTTCAACGACGTCTGTCTGGATCTCGCGCCGGGGGCCATCGCCGCGCCCGTGATCGCCGAGATGGACCGCCTGCTCGTCTCCTACGGCGCGGGCGGCGGCTACACCCGCAAGGAGCAGGCCAGCGCCCAGCGCCTCGACGACGAGTTGCGGGTCCTGCATTCGTTGTCGTTCGCCTATCCGTTAGTATTCCTGAGTGTGGCGGCCTTCATGGTGAACGCCGTGTTGTCGCGCATCGTGCGGCTCCAGCGCGAACAGATCGCGCAGTTGAAGGCGCTTGGTTATTCCTCACGCCAGGTGGGGGTCCATTTCCTCAAGTTCGTGATGGTGATCGGCGTGCTGGGAACACTCATCGGCGGGATTGCGGGCCGTTTGTTAGGTGAACAACTGGTGGACCTTTATACCTTGTTTTTCCGATTTCCCTCCCTGGTATTCCGGATGAATTATGGTGCGCTGGGCCTGGCACTGGTCGTCAGTATGGGAGCCTCGGTGCTGGGTGTTCTAACCGTCGTGCGGCAGGCGGTCAAACTCCCGCCCGCGGAGGCCATGCGCCCGGAACCCCCGGCGGATTTCAACCCGTCGGTGCTCGAGCGCATCGGCCTCACGCGGTTTTTCAGTCCGGCCTTTCGTATGGCGCTGCGCAACATCGAGCGACGTCCGTGGCAGGCGTTGTTCACCTGTTGCGGGCTGGCGCTGGCCACCGGCCTGATGGTGCTGCCCGGCGCCATGAGCGACAGCATCGATTACCTGCTCACCTTCCAGTGGAACAGCCAGCAGCGCCAGGATGTGGCGGTGTTTCTAACAGAACCAGCGTCCGGCAAGGGTTTTCATGATCTCGAACACCTGCCCGGCGTGATCCGCGCCGAGCCGATCCGCGCCGTGGGCGCGCGGTTGAAATACGGCCATCACCAGCGCAAGCTCTCCATCACCGGCATTCCGCGGGGTGCCGACCTGAACCGTTTGTTAGATGGAATGGACCGCGCGATCATGATGCCGGAGGACGGGTTGCTCATGTCCGAAAAACTCGCGGAGGTGCTTGGCGCCCGCCCCGGCGATGTTGTTAGAGTGGAGATCCTGGAAGGGCGCCGCGCGGTGGTGGATCTGCCCATCCGCGGATTGGTCACCGACTACGCCGGGGTGGCGGCCTACATGGACATCACGGCGCTGCGCAAAATCCTGAAGGAGGGAGACACGGTCAACGGCGCCTATCTGGCGGTGGATCACACGCGCTGGGACACGTTCATGCGTGAGGTGAAAGACACACCGCGCGCGGCCTTCGTCATGGTCAAGCGCGACCAACTCGCCGCCTTCCGCGAAACCACCGGCCGGAGCATCGGCATCGTCCGCAAGCTCTACTTCGTGCTCGCTGTGATCGTGGCCTTCGGCGTGGTCTATAACAGCGCACGCATCGCCCTGTCCGAACGCAGCCGTGAACTCGCCACGCTGCGCGTCGTCGGCTTCCGGCTCGCGGAGGTGCGCGGCGTGCTCATGGGCGAACTCGCCGTGCTGGTGATTCTGGCGCTGCCGGCCGGCCTGTGGTTCGGCCGCAGGCTGGCGCTCTTCATCATGTCCTCATTCAGCACCGAAACCGTGCGCCTGCCCATCGTGATCAACCCGTCCACCTATTCGATCGCCGTGCTGGTCGTTCTAACCGCATCCGTGTCATCCTTCGCCCTGGTCGGAAGAATGATCGCAAGGCTGGACCTCGTGGGCGTGCTGAAGGCGAGGGACTAGGGGATATTGGATATTGAATATTGGATATTGAATATTGGATATTGAATATTGGATATTGGATATTGGAGGCGGGGAACGCCTGCCCAGACAAAATGTACGTTGCGTGAGACGACCAGTTGACTTAGGGCGTTTCCTGTGGTTTGTAATCCCTTTGTCTGATTGATCGCACGGCATCCTGCAGCACCCCCATTCATTCCAACCCATGCGTTTCATCCTCCGCACACTGCTGGTATGCCTTGGGATCACAGGGTTCACGTCGGCCGGACCGCGCGTCAAATTCGACAACAGCATCGCGCCGCTGCCGGAGGCCGTGGCGGCCACACGGCGAGACATGCTGGCGCGCCATGCCGGGGATGCCATGGAGTTTTCAGTCGCGCTGCGGATGCGCAACTACCCGCAAATGCAGGCCCGAATCGCACGCGGCGAAATCATCCCCCGGCAGGAGCTGGAACAAAACCACCTGCCCTTGCAGCAGGATTATGATGCAGTGGTGAACTGGCTGGTGGGAGAGGGGTTCACCATCGTTCTGACGGACCCATCGCGGCTTGCGGTGTATGCCCGGGGCAGCCACGAGCGGATCCAGCAAAGCCTTCAGGTCCACCTGTCCGTCGTGACGTCGGAAGGGCAGGACTATCATGTCGCGGATACCGTTCCGAGCCTGCCCGACACCATCACCGGACCGGTCCTTGGCATCAACCACCTCCAGCCGTTCCACAAGCTCGTCAAACAGGCCCGGCCCCGTCCGCAGAGCGCGTCAAACCCGGGCTCACCGCCATTCATGGTCAGCGAGATCCTCAAGGCCTACAACGGCCAGAACATGGGAGTCACCGGAGCCAACCAGAAAATCGCCATCCTGATCGACACCATTCCTAACAACACGGATCTAACCGCATTCTGGTCGGCCAACAACATCGCCCAATCCACATCCAACATTGAGACCGTCAATGTCAACAACCTCACGCTGGCCTCGCCGTCCGGTGAGGAAACCCTGGACGCCGAATGGACCAGCGGCGTGGCCCCCGGCGCCAAGATCCGCGTGTATGCGTCGGGAACTCTCAGTTATTCCAACATCGACAAATGTTTTGTGAGGATGATCAACGATCTCGCGAGCCAGCCGCAGATGCACCAGTTGTCCATCAGTCTGGGCTTGGGCGAAGCCTATCTCAGCCAGAGCCAGGTCAACACCGACGCCTATTATCTGGCCACCCTCGCCAGCGGTGGTGTGAGCATCTTCGTTTCCTCCGGTGACGGTGGCTCCACCCCGAGTCCCACCGGCACCAACACCGGCACCTCGGTGAACGTCGAGCACTTCTCTTGCGACCCCAGCGTGACGGGTGTTGGCGGGACCAGCCTCTATGTGAGCGCTTCGACCGGCCTGCGCACCAGTGAAAGCGTGTGGACCGGGAGTGGGGGAGGGGTCAGCATCTTTTTCAACCGGCCGTCCTGGCAGGTGGGCACGGGTGTTCCGTCCGGCACCATGCGTTGTGTTCCGGATGTCGCGCTCACCGCAGATCCGAACACCGGGGCCTATGTCTATCTCAATGGCGGGGTCTATCAGTATGGCGGGACGAGTTGGAGCGCGCCGATGTGGGCGGGCTTCTGCGCCATGATCAACGAAGCGCGGGCCAATCTCGGCAAGGGTCCGATCGGTCTGATGAATCCAAGTCTCTATCCACTTGTCGGAACCGCCAATTTCACGGACATCACGTCGGGCAACAACGCGACACCCCAGAGTGGCGGATTGTATGTCGCGACCACCGGGTACGACTGCGCCACCGGCCTCGGCGTGCCTAACATGTCTGTGCTGCTCACCAGCCTGACCCAGCAGTTGCCGGCCATCACCCACTTCACCCCGGCCAGCGGCGTGACCAACACCCAGGTTGTCATCACCGGATACAACTTCGGTTCGGCCACTGCGGTCAGTTTCAACGGGACGCCCGCCACCTTCACCCTGGACTCGTCCACCCAGATCACCGCGTATTCGCCGTTGGGTGCGACCACCGGCCCGATCAGCGTGACCACTCCCAATGGCACGGGCGCCAGCGCGTCGAACTTCACACCGACGCCGGGAGTGCCAATCCCATCGCTCACCGGATTCTCCACGGCCTACGGACTGCCGGGCTCCTCCGTCACTCTCACCGGAGTTTATCTAACAGGAGCCACGACGGTGTCCTTCAATGGCGCGGCGGCCTCCTTCACTGTCAACTCCGACACCCAGATCACGGCCATCGTGCCGGTCGGAGCCACCAGCGGGACGGTATGGGTCACCACTCCCGGCGGTACCGCTGCCAGCGCCGGCGCTTATGTGGTTCTAACGGGAGACGGGCTTCCCGCCGTCACCTCGTTCAACCCCCAATTCGGTCTTGTCGGATCATCCGTCGTCATCACCGGGAGCAATTTCGTTGACGTCACCGGCGTGTTGTTCAACGGCAGTGCTGCCGTTTTCACCACCAACTCGCCGACCCAGATCACCGCGACCGCTCCGTTCGCGGTGACCAGCGGTCCCATCACCGTCACCACAGCGCTTGGCACGGCGGTGAGTGCGACGGCATTCAACGTCTATCCGGCCAACGTCGGGCCGCTTGTCATCAGCCAGATTTACGGTTCGGGAGGCACCAGCAGCGCCACTTATGCCAATGATTTTGTCGAACTCTACAACCGCAGTTCCGTCACCATCGACTTGACTGGTTATTCCCTGCAATATGCCAGTTTTAACTCATCTAACTCGTCCTCATGGAGCGTGGTCGAGTTGGTTGGCAGCATCCAGCCCGGGCAATACCGACTCATCAAACTCGCATCCAGTTTTCCTGGCAGCGGCGGCACGCTGCCCACAGCCGACCTGACATCAACCGGTGTCAACATCAATGCCACCCGCGGCAAACTAGCCTTGCTGACCACCCTCACGGCCCTGACCGTATCCAACCCGTCCGGCCTGGCCAACGTGTTGGATTTTGTAGGCTATGGCACTGCGAACGCCTATGAAGGCAGTGGCGCTGCGCCGGCCCCGGGCACTGGCAGCGCCGACATCCGCAAGGGCTACGGTTCCACCGACACCGGGAACAACTCCGCCGATTTCACCACTGGCGCGCCCGGCCCGCGCAATTCCAGCAGCCCGGCCTCCCTGCCTGATCTAACAATCAGTGTGGTCCACAGCGGCGATTTCACGCGCTTGGATCCCGCAGATACCTACACCATCACCGTCACCAACTCGGGAATCACGCCCACCAACGCGGCGGTTTACGTGACAGACATGTTGCCAACAGGTTTGACAGCCACTGCGATCTCGGGCAGCGGCTGGACCTCCAGCCTGTCCACCCTGACCTCCGCCCGCAGTGACATTCTTGCCCCCGGTTCCAGCTATCCACCGATCACCCTCACCGTGAGCGTGGCGGCGGATGCCGGATCCCCGCTGACCCATACGGCCACCGTCAGCGGCGGAGGGGAGGCAAACACTTCTAACAACACGGCCGCGGACCCGACCATCGTGAAGCTCCCGGTGGCCACGGTGACGCTGGGTGCGCTGGCGCAGGGTTATGACGGATCTCCGAAGCCGGTGGCCGTCACGACGGTTCCTGCCGATCTATCCGTTGCTGTGACTTACAACGGCTCGTCCACCGTGCCGGTCAACGCGGGAACTTATGCGGTGGCGGCGACAGTGACCGATCCCGGCTACACAGGTTCTGCAAGCGACACCCTGGTGGTCGCCAAGGCAGCGGCCACGGTGACGCTCGGCTCGCTGGTGCAAACCTACGACGGTGGCGCGAAACAGGCATCGGCCACCACCACTCCCGCCGGTCTAACAGTCAATTTCACTTATGACGGCTTAGCCGCCGAGCCGGTCAACGCGGGAACTTATGCGGCGGTGGGAACGATCAATGACTCTAACTACGAGGGCGCGGCGGGTGACACCCTGGTGGTCGCCAAGGCCGTGGCCACGGTGACGCTCGGCTCGCTGGCGCAAACGTATGATGGTGCCGCGAAACCCGCGACCGCCACCACCACACCCGCCGGTCTAACGGTCGTGTTGGCTTATGACGGCTTAGCCGCCGAGCCGGTCAACGCGGGGACTTATGCCGTGGTGGGTACGATCAACGACACGAACTACGAGGGCGCGGCCAGCGAGACCCTGGTGGTCGCCAAGGCCACAGCCACGGTGACGCTCGGCTCGCTGGCGCAAACCTACGACGGTGGCGCGAAACAGGCATCGGCCACCACCACACCCGCCGGTCTAACAGTCGTGTTGGCTTATGATGGCTTAGCCGCCGAGCCGGTCAACGCGGGGACTTATGCCGTGGTGGGTACGATCAACGACACGAACTACGAGGGCGCGGCCAGCGAGACCCTGGTGGTCGCCAAGGCCACAGCCACGGTGACGCTCGGCTCGCTGGCGCAAACCTACGACGGTGGCGCGAAACAGGCATCGGCCACCACCACACCCGCCGGTCTAACAGTCGTGTTGGCTTATGACGGCCTACCCGCCGAGCCGGTCAACGCGGGGACTTATGCAGTGGTGGGCACGATCAACGACACGAACCACGAGGGCACGGCCAGTGGCACCCTGGTGGTTTCCAAGGCTGCAGCCACGGTGACGCTTGGCTCGCTGGCGCAAACGTATGATGGTGCCGCGAAACCCGCGACCGCCACCACCA
>CAYWLC010000094.1:8249-11697 GCA_964458895.1 uncultured Luteolibacter sp.
TCGTGTTGGCTTATGACGGCCTACCCGCCGAGCCGGTCAACGCGGGGACTTATGCCGTGGTGGGTGCGATCAACGACACGAACTACGAGGGCGCGGCCAGCGAGACCCTGGTGGTCGCCAAGGCCACAGCCACGGTGACGCTCGGCTCGCTGGCGCAAACCTACGACGGTGGCGCGAAACAGGCATCGGCCACCACCACACCCGCCGGTCTAACAGTCGTGTTGGCTTATGACGGCCTACCCGCCGAGCCGGTCAACGCGGGGACTTATGCCGTGGTGGGTGCGATCAACGACACGAACTACGAGGGCGCGGCCAGCGAGACCCTGGTGGTCGCCAAGGCCACAGCCACGGTGACGCTCGGCTCGCTGGCGCAAACGTATGATGGCACCCCGAAACCCGCGACCGCCACCACCACACCCGCCGGTCTAACAATCGACTTCACTTATGACGGATCGGCCGCCGCGCCGGTCAACGTGGGAAGTTACGTGGTGGTGGGCACGATCAATGACTCGAACTATCAGGGTTCCGCAAGCGCCACCCTGCGGGTGATGGGTGAAACGATCACCGATTGGCGCGTGCGCGTGTTCACTCCCGATGAAATCCTGAACGGTGCGGCCGATGAGAGCGCGGATCCGGATGGTGACGGCCTGGGCAATCTGGCGGAATACGCGCTCGGGACCGACCCGCATGCCTTCATTCCGCAGCATGCAGCCGTGCGCGGGCCGGACGGCCTCACCCTCACCTTCACGCGTCCGAACAATCTACCCGATGTCAGTTATGCGGCGGAGTCGTCGGATGACATGCTTCACTGGTTGCCCGTGACACTCGAACTGGTGACTGACGGCCCCGTGCAAACGATGCGCGCGGTCGATCCGCTCACCTCAGGCGATCCCGCCAAGCGTTTTTTGCGCCTGCGGTTCACGCGCTGAGCGGTCACTGGCTTTCGGCATGGGGAAATTCCGGGCGGCGGCGCGGTTGGTGGCTTGCATGCCTGGCCGTCCTGTTGCACGCTGGGCGCAAGCAATTCATGGCCACAACCGAAGCACCCGACACTCGCGAGAGCGCCCCATGGGACGCCAAGCACGCACCGTCCGGAAAAAACCTCATCCGCATGGGGCTTCCATGGCTGGTGGGAGCGGGTCTTGTGTTTATGGTCGCATGGGGACTGTGGCCCAAACCCATCCTCATCGAAACCGGGGTGGTCGCCCGCTCGCCGCTCACCGTGCGCGTGTCCGAAGAAGGCAAAACCCGCGTGCGCAACCGTTACGTGGTGGCGGTGCCGGTGGCGGGCAATATGCGCCGCGTGCCGCTCAAGGCCGGTGATCCCGTGGAGGCGGGAACAACCCTTCTCACTGTGGTGGAACCGGCGGACGCTCCGTTGTTAGACCCGCGCGCCCGGGCGCAGGCTCAAGCCGTCGTGGCCATGCACGAGGCGTCCCGCAGCCAGGCCGACGAAGCCCTCGCTGCCCGGCGCACCGCGCTGAAACTCGCGGAGGAGAACCTCACCCGCATCAGGAATGTTAGAAAAGACGGTGCGCTATCCGAGGCTGATCGCGATGCGGCGGAGGCCGACGCCCTGGTCAAGGCCGCCGAAGTCCGCGCCGCGGAGTTCGCGCTGCGGGTGATCGATTACGAACTGGTCCAGGCCCGCGCCGTGCTGGAGCGTCCGGAGGATTCCGGTTCTAACAATCTAATTGAAATTAAGTCACCGGTGTCCGGGCGGGTGTTGAACGTCAGGCAGGAGAGCGAGACCACGGTGACGCCCGGCACGCCGGTTCTTGAGGTGGGTGATCCCGGAGACATCGAAATCGAGGCGGAAATCCTGTCACGCGACGCGGTGGGCATCCATCCCGGAGATGCCGCCGAAATCGAGCAATGGGGTGGGGACGGCCCGCTCAAGGGGCGGGTCCGGCGCGTTGAACCCGCCGCGTTCACCAAGATCTCGGCGCTCGGAGTTGAGGAACAACGCGTCATTGTGTTGTGCGACCTGGTGGACCCGCCGCAATCCGCCAGGGCACTGGGGGATCGTTACCGCGTGGAGGTGCGCGTCGCCATCTGGCATGCCGAGGATGTGCTGGTGGTCCCGTCCGGCGCGCTCTTCCGCGAGGGCAACACCTGGAAAACCTTCATCTTGCGCAATGGCGCGGCGCAACTCGCCACGCTGGAAGCCGGTCACTCCGACGGGAGGCTCACCGAGGTCATTTCCGGCCTCGTGGCGGGGGACAAGGTGCTGCTGCACCCACCCGACTCGGTGCGGGACGGGGTATCTGTTAGAGAAGGGGAGGTCAAGCCATGACAACATGCGCAATCAGGATGACATGCCTGGACTTGGTTCGCGGCGTAGCGCTTTCTAACCAAACCAAAAGCCTTGCGTATGGACGCCGTTTCAACATAACTTTCTTGCGTCGGCCTGATCCAGCCGCGTCATGACGCGCCTTCAACAACACCCACATCCTCGCCACTCATCCTTAAATCCCCCATGCAAAAGTCCGTAAACGCCCTTCGTGCCGCCGTTCGTGATGTGGTTGATTTCCCGAAAGCCGGCATCGTTTTCAAGGACATCACGCCGATCCTTTCTAACGGGAAACTCTTCCGCGAGTCCATCTCGCTGCTTTGCGCGACCACCGGCGGTGTGAAGATCGACAAGATCGTGGGCATCGACGCGCGCGGGTTCATCTTCGCGGCCGCCGTGGCGGACCGCCTGGGCGCGGGTTTCGTGCCTGTTAGAAAAAAGGGCAAGCTGCCGTGGAAAACGCGCCAGACCGCCTATTCGCTCGAATATGGCGAGTCGATCGTGGAGATTCATGATGACGCCGTGCATCCCGGAGAGACCATTCTGCTGGTGGATGACCTGCTGGCCACCGGCGGCACCGCCACCGCCGCGGTCAAGCTGCTGGATGAACTCGGCGCCAACCTCGTCGGCATCGCCGTGCTCATCGAACTCACCTTCCTCCAAGGCCGCGCCAAACTCCAACCACACCCCGTCCACTCGATCCTCACCTACTAGTGTTTCAGTGTTTCGGTGTTTCGGTAATTCAACTTTTCAGCATTTCAGCTTTTACCTCTATGTCCTGGAAAACCTATCAGCAAACACTACTCCGTTACCCGCAACTGGAATTTTCACTGGACCTGTCCCTGATGGACATGGGTGAGGATTTCATCACCCGGATGGAGCCGAAGATTCAAAAGGCCTTCGCGGACATGCGGGCGCTTGAGGCCGGTGCCATCGCCAATCCCGACGAAGGCCGCAGGGTCGGCCACTACTGGTTGCGCAATGCGGCTTTGGCACCCACCCCCGAAATCCAACAAGCCATCACCGGACCGCTGGCCGAGCTCAAGGACTTCGCCGCCAAGGTCCATAGGGGTGGGATCATCCCGCCTGTGGGCGGCGTTTTCCAACAGATCCTGCTCATCGGCATCGGCGGGTCGGCGCTCGGTCCGCAACTCG
>CAYWLC010000095.1:0-11650 GCA_964458895.1 uncultured Luteolibacter sp.
GCATTGCGCTCGGTGAGCATCTTCTGGTTCACCGATCCGTGCGGGTTGTGGCAGGCCGAGCATCCTTCTTTTACCGCATCGTGAGCGAAGATGAAATGCTGGGTCTGCGCCTTGTGGCATTCGGCACAGGTTTCGTTCTTGCCGTGGAGCCGGGTGCCGCCGCCTTTGAGGGCACTGCCTTTGTGCGGGTTGTGGCAATCCGTGCAGCTCATCTTGCCTGAGAGCACTGGGTGGCTGTAGGGCATCATGAACTCGGCTTTCTTATCAAGGTGGCACTGGAAGCAGGTTTCTGAGGATTTCTTGGAATTGACGATGGTTCCCGCACCACCGCCGGCGGTGACGTGCTTGCTGCCGGGGCCGTGGCAGGATTCGCAGCCGATGTCCTTGGCGTTTTCGCCCTTGGCCTGAAGTTTGGCGTGATCCGCCGTGCGGAAATCACGGGTCACCTTTTCATGGCACGGTGCGCAGGCACTTGAGCCTACGAACGTTGCTCCCGGAATCCCCGGAGGCACGATCATGGTTTGGGAACCGGTTGTACAAGAAATCACGATCAGTCCGGCAGCCGAGGCTGCTCCAGTGATCCAGAGTGCTTGTCCTTTGAGGGCCTTGAGGCAACGTTTCATAATCGACGGATGTTGGCTTTGGTGTTTTTTGCAAGGTGCGTATCGACGACCTGCATGAACGCCAGACTCTCAATTCGGAAAAAATTGTCAAAGTATAATGGGATCTGCAGGTCCTTTTGCAAAATGGTGCGCAAGGATTGACAATTTACGCGCAGTGGAAGCGGGAATAAATCAGGCCCACATGGGATGTTAGGGTCGGGGCGCGTTCAAACCGGGCTGCGACGGGTGGCCTACCCGTGTGCTAGAATGCGCTTCAAGCGACTACTGCAGGTCGTTGAGAAGCAACCTGCTGCTGATGCGTGCGGATTCGAAGATCACGGGCAGTCCGCTGCCGGGATGGGTGCCGCCGCCCACGAGATACATCCGGTCGAATTCCTCGAAGCGGTTTTGGGGCCGCAGGTGGAGCATCTGGCGCAGGTTGTGCGCCAGGTTGAAGGTCGCACCGAGATAGATGCCCATTTTGCTCTCCCAATCGGCGGGCGTGATCACCCGCTCGAAGCGGATGCGGCTGGCGACGTCGGTCAATCCGAGCTTGGCGAGTTGGTTGAGGGCAAGCTGGCGGAAGGAGGCGCGTTGTTGATTCCAGTCGATGTTAGGGTGTTGATGGCTGACCGGAACTAACACATAGAGGGCGCTGTGGCCGTCCGGTGCCATGGTCGGGTCGGTGCGGCACGCATTCTCGACGTAGAACGAGGGATCATGGCTGAGCACGTGCTGGTTCTCGATTTCGTCGAGGTTCTGGCGGTAATTGCGCGCGACGTAGATGTTGTGGTGCTCGAGTTGGTCGCAACTGCCTTCGATGCCAAGATAAAGCATGAACGTCGAGCAGGAGAATTTTTTACGGGCGATGGTTGCGTCCGACCAGCGGCGGCGCAATCGGTTAGGAACCAAGGTGGTCATGGCGTGGCCGAAGTCGGCGTTGACGACCACGGCATCGGCGCGGATATCACCGGTGGCGGTGCGCACGCCGACGGCGCGGCGGCCGTCGAACAGGATTTCCTCAACCGGTTGGTTGACGAGGATTTTGGCACCGAGATCGGTGGCCACGCGCGCCATTCCGGCAGTGAGGGAGTTGCACCCGCCGATGGGATGCCAGATGCCGTGCTCGTATTCGAGGAATGACAAAATCGAGAACAAGCTCGGGCACTGGAACGGCGACATGCCGAGGTATTTGGCTTGAAAGGTGAAGGCCAGTTGCAGCCGCGGATCGCGGAAATAGCTGGCCATTTCGGAGTGGAGTGATTTCCAGGGTTTCAGATAGGGCAGCACCGCTAACAAGCGGGTGTGCAGCAGATCGGTCCAACTGGCAAACGGCGACTGCAGACACGGCGAGAATTTTTCCAGTTTCACCCGGTTGTCATCCAAGAAGCGGCGGAAGTTCGGGGCGTCCGTCGGTGACAGTTTAGCGATCTCGGCGACCATACGGTCGATATCGGAGGTGCAATTGAGTTCACCACCCTCGCCAAAGACCAGCCGGTACTGCGGGTCGAGCCTGCGCATCGGTACCTCCTGGTGGAGGTCTCGCCCACAGGTCGTGAAAATCTCCTCGAGAATTTGTGGGTAGAGGAAAAACGTCGGCCCAAGGTCGAAGCGGAAACCGTCGGCTTCGATCACCGAGGTGCGTCCTCCCACCTGCGGTTGTTTTTCCATGACGGTGACATCCATCCCTTCCTTGGCCAATAACATGGCGGTTGCCAAGCCGCCGGGACCTGCGCCCACAATCAACACGCGTTTTGGGGACATGCCGGGATGATGGCAGCTAACATCCACCCTTGGCAAGCTCAGCCTGCACCCAGGCAGCGTAAGATGCGCTTCAATGTCGGCAGTGTCACCCGCGAGGGCGGGTAGCGCACCGACGAATCAAAGGCAAATGACCGGCGCAACACCGCACGGCGGTGGGTGAAATCATCGAAACTTGCCCGTCCATGGTAGGCCCCCATTCCGCTCTCGCCGCAGCCGCCGAAGGGCAGATTCTGGCCGAGGATGTGAGTGAGGGTGTCATTCAAGCAGACCCCTCCAGAGCGGGTCCCGTCGAGCACCCGCTGCTGGGTGACGCGGTCGCGTGTGAACAGATAGAGTGCCAGCGGTACCGGGCGCTCGCGCAGCCGTGCGAGCACCTCGTCGAGCTCTGAAAACTCCATGACCGGCAGGATCGGGCCGAAGATTTCCCCCTGCATCACCGGCGCGGCCCACGAGACGTCGGTTAGAATGGTGGGTTCGAGGTAAAGGTCGGCGGCATCCAGCCTCCCGCCGCAGGCGATGCGGCCATCCCGGAGGTAGCCAGTCAAGCGGTCAAAATGCCTACGGTTGAGAATGCGGCCATAGTCCGGGCTGTGTTGGGGATTGGTGCCGTGGAAATCGCTCAGGGCGGTTTGCATGGCCTCCAGCAGGGCAGCGGACACCCGGCGATCAACGAGCACGAAATCGGGTGCCACGCAAGTTTGGCCGGCATTCATGAATTTGCCCCAGACGATCCGGCGGGCGGTGACAACAAGCGGTGCGTCGGACGCCACGATGCAGGGCGATTTACCACCGAGTTCCAGGGTGACAGGCGTGAGGTGGCGGGCGGCTGCACTCATGACGGAGCGGCCGGTGTCGCTACTGCCGGTGAAAAACACGTGATCGAATTTTTCCACCAGCAAGGCCTCGGCGGTCGCCTGTTCCCCTTGGACGATTGCAATATAGCGCCTCGGAAAAACGGTACCGATGATCTGGTCGATTACCGCGGCTGTGTGGGGAGCGAACTCGGACGGCTTGAGCACGGCGCAGTTCCCGGCGGCAATGGCCCCGACCAAGGGTGCCAGCAGAAGTTGTAACGGATAGTTCCATGGCCCGATGATCAATGCCACGCCGTAGGGATCGGGTTGGATCCAACCGCAGGCGGGCCACGCCAACCATGGCGCGCGACGGCGTTCGGGTCGCATCCAACCCGCCAAGTGGCGCAGCGCATAACGGATTTCGCTGAGCACAACGCCGAGCTCCGAGGCGTAGGCCTCGTGTGGAGATTTGTGCAAATCCGCGTGTAGCGCACTGAGCAAGGCCGACTCATGGGCCTCCAGCGCGGCTAACAGATTTCCGAGTTGCGAGCGGCGAAACTCCTGGGACCGCGTTGCGCCGGAATGAAAGTAGGCCCGTTGGCTGGCGATGAGGGGCGCGAAGTCCATAATAGTCCTTGCAGCATGGATGCGCTGGAGTATGGCTAGGTCAAGCCATGATTTTCAAACTGGCACTATTGACATTAGGTCTTGCCTCGTGTTCCGGGTTGGTGCTCGAACTCGGCCTGGACTGCCAGTATCCGCAACTCGCCCACCACAACTTCTTTTTCTCCGACGACCCACGCGCGCATTTTCACACCGTCTTCCGCCAGCACCGCTTGCCGCCCGATCCGACGATCTATCTGGTGGCCGCCTCCAAAACCGACCCCACGGTCGCGCCGCCAGGTTGCGATTGCCTGAAAATCCTGCCCCACATCCCATACATCGATGACAGGCATCCGCTGACCCGGGAGGACTATCTGGGCCTGAAGGAGCGGGTGTTGGATAAATTGGAACGGATGGGCTTGCAGGATTTGCGCCGCCACATCGTGTTTGAGCATTTCTGGACGCCCTATGACATCCGCGAGCAATACGGATCTAACAAAGGGTCGATCTGCGGGGTTGTCAGCGACCGCTTCAAGAACCTCGCTTTCAAGGCACCCAAACAAAGCACCCGCTATGTGAATCTGTTTTTTGTCGGCGGCTCGGTGAACCCTGGCGGCGGCATGCCCATGGTGGTGCTGTGCGGGCAGAATGTGGCCGGAAACATCGCCGCCTGGGACCGATGCTGATTTTACTGGCATTCACGTTGGCGCTGTGGGCGGCGGGCTTCGTGCTGCTGCCCCGGCTCCGGTCGGGCGCAACGGGTGGCATGAGTGGTTTGCCAGCAGCCACGGCGGGTGTGAGCATCATCATTCCCGCGCGCAACGAAGCACACAATTTACCAAAATTGTTAGAATCACTGGCCGCCCAGTCAGTCCAACCCGCCGAGGTTATCGTGGTGGATGACGGGTCAACCGATGGCACTGCGGCGCTGGCGCAAGAGTTGGGGGCCAAGGTGATCGTGTCACAACCGCTGCCCGCAGGGTGGGGCGGCAAGACATGGGCCTGTCACCAAGGGGCGCAGGCCTCCGCACGTGAATGCTTGTGTTTTGTGGATGCCGACACCTGGTTTGAACCCGGTGGCCTTGCGCGCATCCTCGGCGGATACACTGGCGGAGCCTTGTCGGTGGGCCCTTGGCATGCGATTCAGCACCCGTATGAAAACCTGTCGTTGTTCTTCAATCTGAACATGGTCATTGGCACGGTGCCGGGCGGCTTGTTCGGGCAGATGCTGTTGGTAGACCAGGCGAGCTACAATCAGGCAGGCGGACACGCCGCGGTGCGCGGCCACGTATTGGAGAATTGCCGGCTGGCGGCACACCTTCTAACAAGCGGGACGGCGGTGCACAGTGTGGCCGGCAAGGGGGCGTTTTCATTCCGGATGTATCCCGGTGGGATGGGTGAATTGGTGGCGGGCTGGACCAAGGGCTTCGCCTCGGGCGCGGGCCGGACGCCGCGCACCACGCTGCTGCTCTGTGTGGCGTGGATGATTGGGCTGATGGCCGCGCCAATCGGCTTTTGTTTGGCGGGCGAGCCACAGTGGTGGGGAGCGATCTATCTGTTATGCGCTGCGCAGGTATTCGGATTCGGTCGCCAGGTCGGTGCGTTCCGCTGGTATGCGGCGCTGCTCTATCCTTTGCCACTGGTGTTTTTCTTTGTCGTGTTCGCCCGCTCCTCGATGCGCGCGGGCAAAAAAGTCAGCTGGAAAGGCAGGGAAATCGATGCCGCTTGAACTACCGGTGGGGTGGATCGTCTTGCTCAATGTCGCGGGCTGGCCGCTGCTCCAACTCGGCCTGGCCTGGGGGTTCACCCGGCTGCCCGACGAATGGTTCAATCCGCCCCGGGCGCATCCATGGGAGCAAGGTGGACGGATCTATCAAAACATGTTAGGCATCAAGCGATGGAAGCACCGACTGCCGGACGCCGCGAGGTGGTTTGGCGGCGGCTTCGCCAAAGGCACGCTGGCCGGTACCCAGCGCGACTATCTGCGCCGGTTCATCCGCGAGACCTGGCGGGGAGAACTTTGCCACTGGTGCGCGCTGGCTTGCACCCCGGTGTTTTTCCTATGGAATCCAGTGTGGGGCGATGCCGTGATCGTCGCCTATGCCGTCGCCGCCAATCTGCCGTGCATCCTCGTCCAGCGCTACAACCGCCTCCGCCTCCAACATCTGCTGGCCCGCAGTTGATGTCAGACCTCGCCGCGCTCGTCGCGCTCCAACTGGATGCGGTCATTCAGGTTGCGGGCTTTGACGCGGCGGTTGCGTTTGGCCCAGCGTTCCACGGCCATCTGGCGTTTTTGCGCCCGTTTGCGCAATGCGGCGATTTCGAGTTCCAGATTGAGGAAATGGCCGTGGCGCGCCACATCTAACACCCCGCTTGCGACTGCCTCGCGGATCGCGCAACCGTCATCATTGCGGTGGCCGCAATCCGCGAACCTGCACTTCGCCGCGATGGCATCCACATCGGAGAAACTTTCGCGCAGCGTGGTTTCATCGGTCCACATCTGGATTTCGCGCATGCCGGGATTGTCGATGAGCATGCCGCCGCCGGGCAGCGGGACGAGTTCCCGGGAGCTTGTGGTATGGCGGCCCTTGCCGGTGAATGCGTTCACCTCGCTGGTCCACTGCCAGTCCTCGCCATAGAGTTGGTTGACCAGAGTGGATTTGCCGACACCGCTGGAGCCGACGATGCACATGGTGATGCCTTTTTTGAGGTATTGTTTGAGGGTTTTGAGGCCCTCGCCCTTGAGTGCGCTGGTGATGTGAACCTTCGCGCCGTTCCATAGATCCGCGATTTCCGCGGCGGCTCGCTGGTTTTCTTCCTTGGGCAACAGGTCGGACTTGTTCACCAACACCACAGCTTTCGCGCCGCTGCGCTCGATGAGCATGAAGTAGCGCTCCATCCGGCGGATGTTGAAATCCGGACCCGCATCGGTCACCACCGCGACAAAGTCGATGTTCGCGCCGATGACCTGCGCCTGCGAGCTGTTCCCGGGCATTTTCCGGGAAAAACACGACTTGCGCGGCAGGATGGCCCGGATCACATGGTCCTGGTTTTCGTGGCCTAGTTCGAGCGCCACCCAATCGCCCACGGCAGGCAAATCCGCATCGCAGGCGGCCTCGTGCCAGACCCGCCCGCACAAGACGGCGTCGATTTCCTCACCGTCCCCGAGGAAGGCCCCGAAATTGATCGGCGATTCGCGAATCAAACGCGCCGGCACCCAGCCTTTGGCGCGGCAGGGCGCAAAGGCGGTTTCAAAATCCGCATTCCAACCGAGATCCTTGAGTGTCATCCGCCGCCCATCCTAGCGCGGGATGCGGCGCTGTCGATGCCCACGTTCCTGATTATGACCGGAAATGGGACCACATAGCCGGATATGGGACCACAATTTCATACCACTCCAGAAACTCAATATGCATCCTCCCGGGCAACCGATGGTTACAGCCTGCTGAAGCCTTTCGGATCATTCTCAGACCCACGCAACTCTGCCACAGGCCTTTTCGATCTCCGGGGGGAAATCGATTCCAAGCCGGCCGAAGCCAAGCGGGTCTTTGGGGGGAAAGTGCAATCTCGGGCGCGGATCGACAATGATCCGCGCCCGTTGTTTTTGCCTGAAACCAGAGAAACACCCGTTCTCACCGCGCGGAGTCTAACAGGTTTTATCACACAAATCGCGGCGAATTGTGACAGGATCGTCACATGCGGATTCTTGAGGGGCACCTTGGCTCGCGGATGATTGGGCTTCCGTCTGGATTTTCATCAGCCCCGCATGATCCGTTGCGTTTTTATCTCCGTTGTGAAGCGGCTGCTGCATTGTGCCGCAGACGGAGTGGCATATCTCGCCTTGGCCACCCTTGTTGCCGTTTGCAGGCCCAGGAGGTTCGGAAATTCTACATTCGGGAATACCGTGTGGAAGGGGCCAAGCGCTTGAAAAGCCTTGAGGTGGAGGAGGCTGTCTATCCATTTTTGGGGCCGGGCAGGACGGCGGATGATGTCGAGCAGGCGTGCGCGGCGCTCGAAAAAGTCTATCACGACAAGGGCCTGCAGACGGTGTCGGTGATGGTTCCGCAGCAGGACCCGCAGCGCGGGATCATCCGGCTCGGGGTGGTCGAGGGCAAGGTGGGACGGCTGCGGGTCAACGGTGCGCGCTATTATCTGCCGAGCCGGATCAAGAGCGAGGTGCCTTCTCTAGCGGAAGGCAATGTGCCGGACATGACCCGGGCGGGCAGCGAGATTGTGGCGGTCAACCGCCTGGCGGACCGGCGGGTGACACCGGCCCTGCGCACGGGCGTGGAGCCGGGCACGGTGGACATCGATTTGAACGTGGAGGACAAGCTGCCCTTGCACGGCTCGCTGGAGTTGAACAACCGCTACAGCACCAACACCACGCCCCTGCGGATCAACGGGGCCTTGAGTTATGCCAATCTTTTCCAGCTCGGCCACACGCTGGGCGGCAATTTTCAGATCGCGCCGGAAAACCCTGCGGATGCCAAGGTTTTCTCGGCCTATTACCTCGCGCGGGTTTCGGACTCATGGAGCCTGATGCTGCAGGGCACCAAGCAGAACAGCGATGTCTCGACGCTGGGCGGCGGGGCGGTGGGCGGACGCGGCGACATTGTCGGCATCCGCGCGTTGCGCGACCTGCCGTCGGGCGCGAAGTTCTATCAGAACCTTAGCCTCGGCGTGGATTACATGAGCGTCAGCGATGCCGAGACCACCACCGGTGCCACTGTACTCAGCCACAATGGCATCGCCTATCCAACCACCCTTAGCACAACATCCGCTCTTGCCGATGCCGCCGACGTGCCGCTCGTGACCCAGGGCAAATACACCTTCTGGTGCTATTTACACATGCTCGACCGCGGCGACTGCTCCGGTGATGCGGCCACGGTGCTGACCAACCTCAAGAGCAGTCTGGCCACCTCGATCAGCTCGAACCGCAAGACCATCAAACTGGCGGACATGCAGTGCGAGCGCACCACCGACGGTGACATCGTGAACCACTATTGATCCCCCACCGGGACTTTGAATGAAATCTGCGGCACCCGAAGGCTGGCTCTCGGGTGCCGCTTTTTTCCGGACTCTTTTCTAACAATCTAGCAAATCATTCACCATGGCCTGTCCACCCCGTGTCATGATGTCCTTGGCCGCGCTGCTGGCGGTGGCCGTGGTTGGTACGCTTGCCGTCCAGCATGCCCAGCCAGCCGGGCGGGAGGCCCCGCTGCCAGCCCCGCGTTCCATGTCCCTTGCGCGCAGCGCAGCACGCACCGCACTGGCCCGCACGGAGACCGACGCACACGGCGCTCCCGTGGCGCGACAACAGGCCGTGCAGGAGTCCCGACGGAACACGCCCTCTGCGGGCGGTCCCCAGGATTCCAACGGAAATGAGGTGCGTGATAAAGCCGCCCCCTCCAACGCGACGCCAGGTGTGATGGGATCACGTTCCAAGGCAGCGGACATAGCGGCCCAGATGCGTGAAAAAACATGCCGCGTGCCCTTGTTTTATCTACTGGATGATGTGCAGCTCGCCGAGCGCGTCCCGGGACTCACCGTTGGCGGCGTGCAGGCCCTGAGACAGAACTTCGAGCAGGAAGCCGGAGTGGGAACCCTTGCACCGGGCGACCCCGCCTACGCGGATCAATGGAAACAGGCGGAACTCACTCTGGAGAAACGCATGCGCCTGTGGTACGGCTGGGCCGCGTGGGGCGCCTACGAACACCAACTCGCGATGGAAGCCGCGCAATCGCAGCCGCAAACACCGTAAGGCGGCCCATGTTAGATTGGGGAATACAGGACCTATGGGACCTATATCACATCCTGATGCAATCAGCCGCAGCAGCCGCCCGGGCCACCGCAGCAACCGCCACGATGGACGTGCGGGGCGGCGGTGGCCCTGACCGGGGGTTTGAGGAAACCGTATCCGCCGGTGATCACGCGGCGGAGCGCCTCGCCTGTCTCCGGATGTTTTGTTAGAGCAGCGTCCTTCATGCTCTGCTTGAATTCATACCGGGTGACGGCATCACCAGGCGCGGCGGGAATGGTTTCGTAGATGTAGGTGGGCATCTCGGTGGATGGATCGTTACACGGATGTTTTGAGAGAGGCGGAGCCGGCATTATTTCCCATTACTTCACGAATACAAGCGATTTCCCGACAGCCGCTCCAATGCGTCACAGGATGGCATTGAACAAATAGCCCACCAGAAGGATGCCGGTGGCCACCACGCCGAAAAACGTGGCGATCAGTCGTGGTTTCAGAACCTTACGCAGGATGATGGCCTCGGGCAGCGACAGGCCAATGACCGACATCATGAATGCCAGCACCGTGCCCAAGGCCGCACCCTTGCCGAGCAAGGCCTGCACGATGGGGATGATTCCGGCGGCATTGGAATACATCGGGACGCCAAGCAGAACCGCCAACGGCACCGCCCACCAGACATCCCTGCCCATCAGCGAAGCCATGAAATTTTCGGGAACAAATCCGTGGATGCCCGCCCCGACAGCGATTCCTAACAAGACATAGACCCACACCCGTCCGACGATGTCCTTGACGGCATCCAACCCGGCACGGATGCGGGTTGACCCATTCATCTTCTCAATCGTCCCCGCCAGGTTGCCGGGAATTTCATAGACCCATTGCTCCACATGTTTTTCCATTTTCAAAAGTCCCATGAGCCAACCCGAAACCATGGCGATCAACAAGCCCATGCCGAGATACAAGCCCGCGACTTTCCAACCGAATAATCCGAACAACAACACCAAGGCCACCTCGTTGACCATCGGGGCGGAAACCAGGAAGGAGAACGTAACCCCTAACGGAACTCCGGTGGTGACGAAGCCGATGAACAAGGGGACCGCGGAGCAGGAACAAAACGGCGTGACGATACCCAGCAGCGCGGCAAGGATGTTGCCGATAAATTCGTGCTTGCCAGCCAGGATTCTGCGAGTCCGTTCCGGCGTGAAGAAGGTTCGGATCATTCCGACAACGAACACGACCAACGTGAGCAACATCAGCACCTTCGGCGTTTCAAAGATGAAGAATTCAATGGCAGCCGCAATATGGGAGCCTTTCTCCATGGGCAACACCTGATAGGTGAACCAGGTGGAGAACGCGGCGAGGTTGCGGTAAACCAACCACCAGGCCAGCAATCCAATCGCAATTGGCACGAGAATGCGGCCAATTCCGGATTTGGAGGAAGTCGGCGGAGTCTCAATTTTCAGCGCATCAGGTGATGAATCCATGGACATGGGGAATCTCGTGTTAGGTTTTGGGCGGTCAGGGTGCCGTGTGGATCATCCAGACGCCGCCTAACACGACCAGCACGCCACACACGCCCTTGAGCAGAGTGACCGCCTTGGAATTTTCGTTCCAGTTGAGGAATTTCTGCACCACTTCGGTGGATGTGCCGGCCAGCACGATCACCGAGCAATGGCCGATCCCATAAGCCAGCAACAATGACGCCCCATACCACGGTGCGGTATGGGCCAGCTTGAAGGTGACGCCCAGCATCGGGGCCATGTAGGCGAAGGTGCATGGTCCCAAGGCCACGCCGAAGACCAAGCCGAGAATCAAGGCGGCGAGCATTCCCTTGCGCTTGAGACCCACCTGCCCCGGCCCGGAAAAGGGCAGCGGAATCACACCTAACAAATGAAGCCCCACCACGAAGAAAATCATTGCCACAAAGTAATTTCCGTAGCGCCCGACGTCACCCAACATGCGCCCCGCGCCCGCGGTGATCGCGCCAATCGCCGCGATGGTGATGAGGATGCCCACGGCGAACAAGGTCGAGGTCCAGAACGCACGCCGCGTGGTGACCGGACCCTGCTCGCTGATGAAGCCGACGATGAGCGGGATGCTCGCCAAATGGCACGGGCTGAGCACGATGCTCAGAA
>CAYWLC010000096.1:0-11645 GCA_964458895.1 uncultured Luteolibacter sp.
CCGAGCCGATGGTGGTGACGATGCCCTCGCCGACGCGGGCGATGATGGTTTCCTCTTTGGCACCGCCGACAAAACGGTCGAGGTTGGTGCGCACCGTGACGCGCGCGCGGACCTTCACCTGAATGCCGTCCTTGGCGACGCCGTCGATGGTGGTGCGGCCCGACGCGGGATTCGGGCAATCAATGACCTTCGGGTCCACCGATGTTCTAACAGCCTCGACCACGCTTTTGCCGGAGCCCTTGGTGGCGAGGTCGATGGCGCAGGCGCGGTTCCAATCGAGCGTGATGCCGGCTTTTTGCGCGGCGATGAGCGCCTGGATGGTGGGGATGACGTTGCCGCCGGCGAGGTAGTGGGCCTCGATATCATTGATGGGGATGTCGATGCCGGCTTTTTTGGCCGTGATTCTGGCATCGACCACCATGCCGTAGGGCACCTGGCGGAGACGCATGGCGATCAGGTCGGTGAAGCCGACAAAGGCGCCGGCCAGCCAGGCGCGGAGCCAGACGCTGAAGAACGACAGGATGATTCCGAAGAACAGCAGGCCGAGGATGGCGACGACGATCAGGATAATTGTTGTTAGATTTGGCATGGTGGTTGGGGTTGCTTGGTTGATGGAGATACAATGAGACGGAAATTATCGGCGCCGACCACATCCAGCACGGCACCCGCGGGCACCTGGCCGGACTGGCAGAACGCCTCGTAGCGTTTGCCATCGATGCGGACATAACCGCTGGGCGAGAGCATGGTGACGGCCTCCGCGGATTTTCCTATCAGTTCGCGGGCCTCCGCGCCGAGGGCCGCGCTCACCCCCGTGATTTCCCTGGTGAGAAACGCGCGTTTGCCCACCGCGGTTTTCGGCAGCCAGCGGAATTCGAGGTAGAGGGTGATTGCTGTTAGAGACAGGGCCGCCGCTACCGCGATCGATCCGCCCGCAGGGCCGAGGCGGAGGAATGACAGGACGCATGCCGCGAACATCATCAGTCCACCAATGGTCCCGAGCACAGCTCCCGGCACCAGCACCTCCGCGGCCAGCAGGGCGATTCCAAGCGCGAATAACAGAATGATGAGTGTCATGACAGCACCTCCACGACCAGTCCGAATTCCGATATTGCGGTCACCGTCACCGGCGTGCCCGCAGTGGCGAAGCCGATGGCGATTCTGGCCTCGTAGCGTTTTCCGGCGATTTCCACCTGACCGCTGGGGAAGAGGCCCGTGGCGGCGATGCCTTCCTGGCCGATCAGGGAACCGGCCTCGGGAGCGTCGGGCTCAATCGAATTGAGGGCGCGGATGGTGCGGGGTTCGCCGCCAACCGAGCTTTCCAGCACCATTCCGCCCCACAGACCGCCTTTGGGCAGGAATTTCAGAATCGCGAGGAAAACCGCCACCGCGATGACCACGCCGGCCATCACGTTGGCCAGTGGGCTGAGCAGTTTTTCGCCTGATAGGGTGAGTGGTTCACCGGGCCAGAGATCCAGCATGGCCCAGACCAGCGATCCCAGCATCAGGGTTACCCCGATCAAGGCGGGAAGCAGCGTTCCGGGGAAAAAGAGCAGTTCGACGACCACCAGCAGGACGCCCAGCAGGAAAAACAGGATAGGCTCGTGACCGGACAGTCCGGCGGCGGACTGTCCGAAGAAGATGAGTCCTAACAGAAGAATCCCGGTGATGCCGAACACCCCGAAGCCCGGGGTTTTGAATTCGATGAACAGGCACAACAATCCAATTGCCAGAAGCAAGGGTGTCACGCTGGTTAGATACTGCGCGAGGCGCTCGGACCATGTGACCTCCAGTCTGACGGACGTGTGATTGCCCGCGCCGTGGAGTTTGTCCAACAAGGCATCGATATCTTCCGCGATGCCGGAACCTAACAGGCTAACAGGCGGATCGCCGTAGGTTTTCATGGCCTCCTGGGCGGTGAGGGAAAGCAGTTCGCCCTTGGGCTTGATGACCACATCACCGATCTTGAGTTCCACGTCGGAGTCGATCATGGCGGAGATGACCTCGGCGCGGTATCCCTTGCCGGCGGAGACCGAGCGCACCCGGGCCTTGAGGTAACTGACAATCTTGTGGCGCATGGTATCCCCGAGGTCACCGCCTTCCGCGGTCACGGGTGCGGCGGCGCCGATCACGCTGCCGGGGGAAAAGTAGATGTCATGGGTGCCTGCGGAAATGAGGGCACCGGCGGACAGCGCCTCGCGGTTGACGTAGGTCACGGTTCTGCCCGGGAATTTTTCGAGGGCCTTGAGCATGTCGAACGTGACATCGAGTGCGCCGCCGGGGGTTTCCATGTCGAGCACGACGGTGTCTATTTTTTGTTCGATGGCTTCTTTGAGGCCGCGCCGCAGGATATAGAGTTCGGGTTTGGCGATTTGCGCGCGGATCGGGATGATGAGGACTTTGGCATGCGGTTTCGGGATTGCTGCCGATTCCTCGGCGAGCGACCGTCCAGATGCCAGCAGGCAAGCTGCGGCAGCCATGATGACCGACAAGATCCTTCTCACAGGTGGCACGATAGGAATACTCTGCCAGACAAGCAAGCTTGTCGTGTAATCTACGGGAATTCTTTTAGGCCGCCCGGTTTACTTTTTCCGCTGCGCGAACAACCACTTGATCACTTCGGGATCATCGTAGGTCTGGGTCCACGAATCGTGCCCCACTCCCGGGTAATAGGTGGCTTTGGGTTTGCCACCGCATTTTTCCAGCGCCTCGATCATGTCTTTGGAGGATTTCACCGGCACCGTGGCGTCGGCTTCGCCGTGGAAGGCCCAAAGCGGGATATCCGTGAACCGGGTGACGAGTGTGGGATCGCCCCCGCCGCAAACCGGGATGGCGGCGGCGATCATGCCGGGCGCGCGCCCTAACAAATCCCAGGTGGCGTATCCGCCCATCGAAAGTCCGGTCACATAAAAACGCTTGGGGTCGACCGCTTGTTTTTTCATGGTTTCCCTGGAGAGCTCGAGCAGGGCGTCTAACAGAAAATCAGGTTGGTCCGCGGCGGATAGGCGCATGGTTTTGAAATCGACGGGAGCCCACCAGCGGTCGTTCGGGCACTGAGGGGCGATGAGGAAACAGGGGGCACCGAGTTTTTTCGCGCCTTGGAGGATGGGCGTGACGCCGTGTTTGAGTTGGGCCATGTTGTCATCGCCGCGTTCGCCCGCGCCATGAAGAAAGAGGACGAGTGGATAGGTTTTGCCTGCTTCGAGTTTTTCCGGCGCGCTCCAGCGGTATTTGACCACAGTGCCATCTGCGGCCTTCCACTCGCGGGCTTCGGGTTCGCCCGCGAGCACGGCGCAGGTACATAGGAAAGAGGTCATCAGGATGTTCTGCATGGCCGACAAGGTGGAGCCAGACTCTGCGATGTAAAGGCGATTATTATATCACGGTTTCGCAGGCCCGCCTGCCTAAGCCCGGCGCAGGTAGTCAGGGGTCTGGTCGCGCTGGGTGGCCGGGGACGGGGCGCCGCGGGCAAAGGAAATCACAGCTCCCACACCCGCCGCATGGGAACCGCCTAACCGCGGCTCCACCTCGAACTCGGGAAACCGATGGAGCGCCCGCCGCCGCACCACAGCGACCACCCCTAACAACACGACCAGCGCCCCGGCCAGCGCCGCAGCTGGCATCACCCACGGTTTGGCCCGGTCAATAACCGGCTGCAGCCGCGTCAGCAGTCCGGGCTTTTTCGCCTTGGTGCGCGCCGGGCGTCCTGTTAGAACCATGGGTCTGCCATCCGCGGCCGTGCCGCCCATCATCTGTTCCATCCAGTACACCCGGATCGACATCTGAACCAGAAATGCTTCTAACTGTTCTGACGCGTCCTGTTTTTCCAAGGCCTTCATGATCGAACTCTCCAGCGAGCGCTGTTGTTCGACCGCAGGCACCCGGTCGAGGATGGGCGGACTCAGATAGACGACCGATCGCCGCGGCGCACCCATGAAATAAAACACCACGGACGCGGGGCGTCCTTTCATGAAGAAGCGCCCGACCCTTTCCTCCGCGCGCACGTCGGCGGGTATGTCCTGATCCCCTTTGAACAGGTAAACAAACAGATCGATCGAGGAGTCTCCGGCATGATCTTTCAGAAAAGCCAGGCGGTCATGCTGTTGTGCCGGCTCCAGCAAACCCTGCGGGTCTAACAAAAAAGCCTTCGGGCGTTCGCCGAAATAGGCCTGCCGGAACTTCTCCGGAAGATTGTTAGGACTGACCGTATTGAGTGCGCCGCCCGTGATCCAGCCGTGGGATTCCAGCGACGTCCGTTCGGCGTCCTTCCCTGCCGGGACTCCGGAGTCCGCCGCAGCGCATGCGGCCCCGATCGCCAGCACGCTCGACAGTCCACCGGCAAGCCAGGCGTTCATTTCAGCACCTCCGTGGTTTGTTCCATGGGCGCATTGCGGTGCCCTGCACGGATCCTGCGCAGTAGGTCACCGGTCAAGGCGGCAGGCATGACCTTGCGTTGAAACGACTCGGGGTCCCGCCGCGCCTGGCGGCAGCGCTTGCACAGGATGACTTCCAGGTGCGAGAGAGCCTTGATGATGCCATCGGCATATTTCCCTTCCAGCCAGCGCGCATGTCCGCGGGACAGGCATTCAAAGGTGTCGGATTCCTTCAAAAACGCATCTAACATATAACCGAAAACCATGCCCGCCGCCTTGGATTCAGGGTCGATGGTCAACAAGATGCCCGCTTCATTGGGTTTGTCCACGGGCACGTCCTCGAAGGCCGAGCGGTTGAGCAGCCAGAAACCGAACTGCCGGAGCATGGCCACCTCACCCAGAGCTCCCGTATAGACCGCCACAAAAAGCTGCGGGAATTTCCGCGCGATGCGGTCCATGGTCACCTCCACGCGCTCACGGTCCCCGCGTTTGAGCACCCCCGCGCTGTCTGTTAGGCGGCGCAGCCGCACTTCCCCGGTCCCGAACCGCGCGTCCGCATCCGCAATCGAATACCCGCAATGCGGGCACAACTCCGCCGCACGGTGGATGGCTTGGACACAGCGCGGGCATTTCATGGCTTGAGAATGGATGTTCATACGCAGGTGTTTGTAATCCGTCAAAGCGAAAGATCAGGAAATCCGAACAAGGTCCCGACACTCGGGAAACCGAGCAGTCTGTTGACCACTGATTTCTCTGATTTCACAGATTTTTCAGAATTTCGAAATCAAATCTCCCTTGTGTGGGGACCTTGTCTGCTTGCGCAAAGATCCGTATTGCAACCTCAAGACCGCTCGGCAAGCCTCCGCCGTGCTGCGCTCGTTGCGATTGATGGACTTCCGCTGTTTCGGGTCGCTGGACCTCGAAGTGCCTGCGGCTGGAGTGATTCTCACGGGCGACAACGCGCAGGGGAAGACCTCGGTGTTAGAAGCTTTGTGCGTGCTGATCCGCCTGCATTCGCCGCGCAGCCAGCGCATGGCCACGCTCGCGCGCATTGGCAACTCCGGTTTCGGCATCGCCGGCGATCCGTGGGGCATTGATCGCCAGGTTCGACACTCCCGTGAGGGTTTGGTGTTGAAAGTGGAGGATGAATTGCGCAGTGGCAGCAATGCCTATCTTGCGGACGGCGGCCTGGTGGTGTGGATGGGCAATGAGGATCTGGATCTGATCCGCGGACCGGGTGAAGGACGGCGGCGTTATCTGGATTTCATCGGCGCACAGATCGATGCGGACTACCGCCGTTCGTGGTCACGTTACCGACGCGCCTTGCGGGCGAAAAACCTGTTGCTCAAGGAGGGCCGGGCGCGCGATGCGGAAATCCTATCCTATGAGGAAATTCTAGCAGAACACGGCTCGCGGCTCATGGAAACCCGCGCCCGTCTGGTGGCGGAACTCGCCCCGCTGGCCGCGGACGCCCAAGGTGCGGTCAGCGGCAAGGATGAACCGCTCACGCTGCACTACCTGCCCGCCAGCGGACCGGATCTGCGCGAGTCGATGCTTCAGGCCCGCGAACGCGAATCACGCCTGCGCCAGGCCGTGGTGGGACCCCACCGCGACGATCTCGCCTTGCGTCTTCACGGCGTGCCCGCCGCGGACTTTGCCAGCGAAGGCCAGCAACGGACCCTCGCCTTGGCCCTCAAACTCGCCCAGGGAAAATTGTTAGAATCTCATGGTGGCAAGACCCCGATCTATCTGATGGATGACATTTTCGGCGACCTCGATCCCGGACGCCGCAACGCGTTGATGGCCCACCTGCCGCCGCATGCCCAGAAGTGGATCACCACCACCCACATCGATTGGTTGCACGAAACCCCGGCGCTGCGGGAAATCCTCCGCATCCGCGTGCGTGATGGCCGCTGTGAAAAGAATTGAATCATCTGCTAGACACGGGCGCTTCGTGGCTGCGGCGTCCCGCCTCCAACCTGCCCTCCTGGGAAGTGAAGAAATGAACACCCAACACTCAATGTCCAATGAAGAAACCGGCGAGCTGATCGCCATCCTGTTCACCGGAGCCGGAACGGCCAAGAAGAACAGCGAGCGCTAGCTCCTCTTACCTTGGAAATTGGATATTGAGTGTTGGTTGTTAGATCTTGAGGTTATTTCGGCCTCGGGTGCTTCACTTCACTGGTGCCCTTCAAAAAAACCTGTTTCAGCCATTCATCGACGACGGGGGTGGCCGGGTAGGATGGATCGCCAAGGCGGCGGTTGATCTCCGCGTGTCCTTGGAGTCCGAAACCTTCAAAGCCGCGCACCTTCGCCTTGGTGCCGGCCTTTTCCAAGGCCTCGCCGAGCGCCCGCGACTGCGCGAAGCCATCGACCCGTTGCACATGCAGGATGAGAAACGCCGGAGCGTTCGGCGCGGCGGCGTGATGCAACGGAGATAGTGCGAGCTGACGCGCCCGTTCCGCGCCGAAAGCCTGGATGTAGGTGTCATGCATCATTCCACCACCGTCCGCGATCTGCCGCAGCACATCGTAACAGGCGCCATCGAGAGGAATCACTCCGCGCAGCGACTGCGGGCCCAGCCCGGCTTCCCTGAGATAGCTCATGTCCGTGCCAACCAGGGCTGACAGATGCGCGCCAGCACTGTGCCCCATCAGCACGATCCTCGTCTTGTCGAATCCCAAGGAGTCCGCCTGCTTGATGAGAAACGCCAGAGCGGAAGACACATCGCGCGCCTGTTCTTCCACCGTGCAATCGGGAACGAGACGGTAGTTGATGGAAGAGAACCCGTATCCTTGTTCGAGGAAATGCGAGGCCTTTTGTCCCGCCGCATGGCGCTTGTCTCCACGTTTCCATCCTCCGCCATGCACGAACACCACCAGCGCTGCGCCAGACTTCTTCGGACGCCAGTAATCCAGCTTCTGCAAGGGATGCTTCCCATACGCCAACTCCACCGCTCCTCCTGTTTCAGACATGCGTTCGCGCAAGCGTTCACGCCACGGCAGCTGCGCAATCAACACTGCGGGCAGCAGCGCGATACCGGTGGTAAGGAGGATCAATGGAAGCAAGGGGCGTTTCATGGCGATGGCATGGTTTCCGGTGCATGAAACACGCGTGGCGCTCCATGGTTGCGTTATGGATATTGGATATTGGATATTGGATATTGGATATTGAGTATTGAATATTGAATATTGAATATTGAATATTGAGTATTAATTCTCAGGGGCGCGCTGGCGAGTTCCGCGTTCACGCGGTCTTTTTTCCGTTCATGACAGGCATGAGTATTGAATGAGGAATGCAGGAAAAGAGATGGTCATCTGCTAGGTTCAGGCGCGCTCGTAGCTGCGGCTTCCCGCCTCCAATCTTCCCTCTTGAGACTATCAAAAATGTCGAAGCTGGAGCCACAATACCCAAATCGTGATCGGCATAGCCCGGCAGCATGACGGGAATTGGACTGTTGTCGGCCAGGCCATGCTTATCCGTCAAATGGAGGTCACGGCGCCGATGCATCACCCATTGCGCCAGGCGACAAAATTGAGGTCATCCAGCTTGAGGGCCGGATCGAGCTCATGCCTGTCCGCTCGGCAGGATCCCTCAAAGGTTTTCTGAAAGGAGGCAAGAACACATTCCAACGAGAGAGCGACCGATGCCTGCCGTAGTGGATTCTTCCGGATGGATTGAGTTCTTGGTCGGTGGTGCCAATGCTGACCGTGAGATAGGCCAATGTGCAGTGACAGCCGGGAGTGACAGCCGGGACGGCTGTCTTCCGTTCCTTGCGTGATGGCAATTCATGCCGCGGCAGGAAATTCTCAGATGACGGGGATTGAATATGGGTTGGAATAAGGCTATCCTGCCTGCTCTTGACTCCACCCACCCTCAACCCGGAACCGAATGGTTGTCAGCCACACCCGCCTTAATCCTTGCGTCGCCGCGCCGGTGTCGCAACATCTGATGCGACTCATCATCAAGCCCGTGATGCTGCGTTGGCTCTGGTGGGCCTTGGCGCTCGCGGGACTGCCGCTCGGGGCGCAAACGACTATCATTTGGTACAGCGACGCGGGGATGACAAATCTAACAAGCGGCGGCATTCCGTTAGATTCGCAGTTCGTCTTCGAGCTCGGTGTTTTCGACACATCCTTTATTCCCACATCAGGCAACACGGACCAGTGGGCGGCCCACTGGCATGCCGCAAGCCGCACGCCTTATATCGTCGCCAATTCGCGCTATGCCGCCACCTTCACTCCCACCGATAACGTAGCACCATTCACGGTCCCCACGCCTGCCTATGTCTGGGGTTTCCGCGGGGATGCGGCGAGTTCCGAATGGATTCTTTTCCGGAATCCCTCATGGACGTGGCCGAGTGCGGCTTCCTTTCCATCATCCGTGAATTGGTGGGCCAAGGATGCCACCCTCAGCGATATCGTCGTGGGCAGCATTCATTCGGGCGGGAGTCCCTTCCTCATGCAGACTGCGGCCATCACCAACGCCGCGCCTCCCACCACCACGTGGTCGCAGTGGCAGGCTCAAACCCTCGCCGGGCAATCGCTGGACGGGCCCAACGACGACCCCGACCACGACGGCACGCCAAACATGTTAGAATATGTCTTCGGCACCGGGCCGCTGGCCGCGGGTGCGCCCACGGCCACGCCGCTGGCCGTGGTGAGCGGGCACCTGCAGATGACGATCCCGCGCCGCATCGACCATCCGGCAACGCTGGTCGTGGAAGTTTCCGATGATCTAACAAACTGGTATTCGGGTTCCTCTTACACCGCGGTGGTCAGTGACGGCCTCACGGCGCTGGTTGTGCGCGACCTCGCCACGGTGGGCGTGAGCCATCCGAAACGATTCATGCGTGTCAGAGCCGAACTCGCCTCACCCTGATCCCTACCCGTGGTCCGGGGCATTCCGCCCGGTGCCTGTTCCCAAAGCCATCTTCAACCCACCATCGCTTGTCGGCCACCTTTCGCAAACTCACCCTTCCGGCGCTCGCGTTGTGCGGCCTTGCCATCAACTTGATGTTGTTGGTCCGTCACGTAACCGGCGGCAGGATCGCCGGTTGTGGCGGCGGCAGCGGCTGTGAGGAGTTGCTCAACTCGCGCTGGTCGCAGGTGCTGGGGGTGCCGGTCGCGGGCATCGGTGGTTTGGTCTATCTGGCATTGTTGGTTTCGTTCCGCTTGAATGTTAGATGGTCGCGCGATTTCTGCATCGGTGTGCTTGTCGGTGCGGCGGCATGGTTTGTCTTCATCCAGGCGGTGGTGCTCGGGCGTTTTTGTCCGTGGTGCATGACCGCGCACGGCATTGGTGTGCTCATGGCGCTGTTCGTTCTGCGGCGGCATGCCGTGGCCGGTACCCTTGCGCCGGCCATCCGGATCATCGGTCTGTCCGCGGCGGCGGCGGTCATTGGTATGAGTTCGCTGCAGGTGATGGGCCCGCTGCCGGTGACCCACCGCATCGATGAGGTCAAC
Source organism: uncultured Luteolibacter sp. (assembly GCA_964458895.1). Lineage (GTDB taxonomy): Bacteria > Verrucomicrobiota > Verrucomicrobiia > Verrucomicrobiales > Akkermansiaceae > Luteolibacter. Next base: position 9,836 of record CAYWLC010000096.1, read on the forward strand.
ATGGCCGGGAAGGCGCAAGCCACCACGATTCATGCCCGCGGGTCCGGCCGCAAGGTGGAGTTCGATGGCGGACGCAAAGTCTATGATGTCACCGCGTTGCCGCATCTGGGCCGTCCGGATGCCAGGTGTGTGATGGTGGAGTATTTTGATTATTCCTGTCTCGCCTGCCAGACGATGCGTGGGTTTCTCGAGGCGCTCATTGCGAAACATCCGGCCGACATCTGCGTGGTGGTCCTGCCCGTGCCCATGGAACACTCATGCAATCACTCGCTGGACGCCATGGAAACCGAACACCCGGACTCCTGTGATATCGCGCGTCATGCCCTCGCCCTTTGGCGGACCAAACCGGATGCTTTCGCCGCCTTCCACCATGCCCTGATGGACGGCATGACTCTAACGGAAGTGCGCGGCCATGTCCTGAAACTCATCCCGCTGACCGATCTGAACGCCGCCCTTCGCGACCCGTGGATCGATGAATTGATCCAAGCCGACATCCACGACTGGGTGTCGTTTTCCACCAGCACGCGCAAACTTCCCAAACTGCTCATCACCGGCAAGCGCATCCTTCACGGACTGCCATCCGGCGAGGCGGATTTCATCCGCGTGATGGAGCGCGAACTGGGCTTGTGAGACAAAGTATCAACTTGACCATTTGAAGTGACCATGTGGATTCGCTTCCTGAAAACGCTTCAGGTTTCCAAATTCAAAGCCGGCGGCCTTGGCTTGCTCAACTGCGGTATCGAGCGGATCAACCCTTTTTTGACCTGAAACCTGGTCCGGGATGGACTCCATCCATGACCCATAAGGGGGGCGGACGTCTCGTCCGTCCTGCCTGACGGAAGAAATTTGTCATGCACCCGGAGGCTATTGGCGCGTTTTCAGTATTCCCGTTGCAACAGGTGCGTGGCGAGTTGCTCCAGGCGCAGGCCCTTTTTCCCTAACGGAACAAGCGCGGCCAGCGCCGCTCGGGTGAGCCGCGCGGCTTCCCTGCGTGATGCGTTTAGGCCGATGACGGCGGGATAAGTCGCCTTGCCGACCGCCGCATCCTTGCCGGCGGTTTTTCCTAACACCTCGGTGCTCTGGGTAACGTCGAGGATGTCGTCGATGACTTGGAAGGCGAGACCCAGGTGGTGGCCGAAGGCGGTGAGTGCCGCGAGTTTCGCGGGGGTCGCGTTGGCGGTCATCGCGCCGAGGCGCAGCGATGTGGTTAGAAGGGCCGCAGTTTTCGCCTCGTGGATGCGCACCAGATCGCGTTTGGCGGGTTGTTTCCCCTCGCCCTCGAGGTCCATCACCTGGCCGCCGATGAGTTGTCTGCTGCCGCCCGCGGCCGCGAGTTCGGCGAGGTATTCCCGCACGCCGTAACGTTTCGTGGCCGGAGTCCGGGCGAGCACGGCGAAGGATTCTGTTAGAAGAGCGTCGCCGCAGAGCACGGCCATGCCCTCGCCATAAACCTTGTGGCAGGTCGGGCGGCCGCGGCGCAGGTCGTCGTCGTCCATGGCCGGGAGGTCGTCGTGGACGAGCGAGTAGGTGTGCATCATCTCGACCGCGCAGGCGGGCGCGAGCGCCTTGGAAAGATCACCGCCGCAGGCCTCGGCCGCCGCCAGGCAGAGTATGGGCCGCAGGCGTTTGCCACCCGCGAATACGGCATAGCGCATCGCCGCGTGGATGGTCGCCGGGCGTGCCTTCGCCTTGGGCAGGAACGCGTCCAACGCGGCATCCACTTCGGCGGTGCGGGCGGCGAGGTAGGCGGGTAGAGACATGATGGTGGATAGTGGATAGTTGATAGTGGATGATCTGCGATCGATCCGCC
>CAYWLC010000097.1:0-1668 GCA_964458895.1 uncultured Luteolibacter sp.
GGACAGCGTGCGCACCTGCGCCCGCATCGAGGCGATCTATCGGTCCATCCAGGCCACCGGACATCTCGACTCATTCGATTTCTTCATCCTCAGCGACACCCGTGATCTCGACCTCTGGGTGATGGAGGAAACCGCTTGGACCAACCTCTGCCGCCGCCTCGGCGGCTTCGGCCGCATCTACTATAGACGTCGTAAAACCAATGAGAACCGCAAGGCCGGCAACATCGGCGATTTCGTGCGCACCTGGGGTGGGGGCTACGAGGCCATGTTGGTGCTGGATGCCGACAGTCTGATGGACGGCACGGACATCGTGGCCATGGCCCGCATCATGGAGATCTATCCACGTCTGGGCATTCTCCAGACGCCACCGAAGCTGATCCGCGGCACCTCGGTGTTCACGCGTCTCCAACAATTCGCCATGCGCCTTTACGGGCCGCTGTTCATCCGCGGGCTCAACTACTGGCAGCTCGCGGGTGGCAGTTACTGGGGGCACAACGCACTCATCCGTCTCAAACCGTTTTCCGAATTCTGCGAACTGCCCGCCCTCCCCGGACGCGAGCCTTTCGGCGGGCGCATACTCAGCCACGATTTTGTGGAGGCCGCCCTGATGGTCGCCCAAGGTTGGGAAGTCTGGTTGGCCTGGGACATCGAGGGTACCTACGAGGAAGCCCCGCCCACCCTGGTGGATCACCTGATCCGCGACCGCCGCTGGTGCCAAGGCAACCTCCAGCATCTTTGGCTCATCTTCGCTCGCAAGCTGCCGTTCTCGGTGCGCATGCACCTGTTCATGGGCATCATGGCCTATCTCGGCAGTCCGCTGTGGTTTCTGTTTCTGCTGTTAGGAACATGGATCGCATGGGACCGCTATTCCAGCGGACTGAGCCTGCTGCCGTTCGAAAGTTTTGTGGACCGCTGGTTCCATATTGGCGGCGTTGACCAGAGCCTCGTCCTAACAGGCGTGATCTTCGCGTTGCTCTTCCTGCCGAAAATCCTTGCCGTCACCGGCGCGATCCTGGTCCGCCGCATCCGCCGCGCCTTCGGCGGCATGATCCCCATCCTGATCGGGGCGCTGCTGGAAACCCTTGTCTCCATGTTGCTCGCCCCCAGCATCATGGCCGCCCACACCGTCATGGTTTTCAAGATCATCATCGGCCGCGCCGTCGGTTGGGGAAACCAAAACCGCGAGACCGATGGCACCACCTGGGGCGATGCCATCCGTTTCCATGCGTTTCCCACCGTGCTCGGCGTGATCTGGTCCGGCATCGCCTTGGATATCAGCCTGACCTTCGCCGCTTGGATGGCACCAATTCTGTTAGGCCTGGTGCTGTCGGCCCCCGTTTCGGTGTGGACCAGCCGTGCCCGCTACGGTCGTGCGCTGGCGCGCAAAAAAATCCTCGCCATCCCGGAGGAACTCAACCCGCCCGGGGTGATTCGCCTCGCGGATGCCGCCACTTCCGCAGTGGATCCCGCGCTTGACGCCACGGTGGAGAGCCGCCGTGGAATCGTCGCCGCGGTGGTCGATCCCTACGTCAATGGCGTTCACGTCTCGCTGTTGGATCCCACCGATCAGACCGAGCTCAGCGCCGCCGAGGAGGCACTCGCCGAGCGCTGTCTTGCCGGGGGGCCCGGCGAACTCACAAAAAACGAACTCTCCGAGCTACTCTACCT
>CAYWLC010000097.1:1678-11586 GCA_964458895.1 uncultured Luteolibacter sp.
GAGGGTATCCATTCCGTTTGGACCCAGGCGGTGGAAAGCTACCGGCGCCGTCTTGACCAACCCTCGATCGCCGAATCAAACTAACCGAACCTCCCATGCTCCAGATCAATCCGAACCTCACCGACCTCGTTTCCGACGCCGCCTCCGGACTGCTCGCCCTCTTCCAAGCCCAGGCAACCGTCACCGCAGCCTCTCCCGGCCGCGTGAACCTCATCGGCGAACACATCGACTATTGTGATGGTTTTGTGATGCCTTTCGCCATCGACCGCTACGTGGTCCTCGCCGGGTGCACCAATGGCACATCCCAGGCGCGCATCGCCACCGCGCTGGGCGAGGAAACAGTTTTGTTAGATCTCTCCGCGGCCCAGGAACCCGGTGAACCCAAATGGTCCAACTACCTGCGCGGCGTCATCCGCGGCTTCCAGGACCGCGGCCACCACATCCCAGGTTTCGACGCCTACATCCTTTCGTCGGTCCCCGGTGGCGCGGGCCTGTCCTCATCGGCCGCCCTCGAGTGCGCCACCGCCACCTTTCTCGAAGGAGTGTTAGACACGCGCCTCGACACCCGCGAGAAAGCCCTGCTCTGCCAGAAGGCCGAGCACGATTTCTCCCATGTCCCGTGCGGCATCATGGACCAGTTCGCCTCCGCCTTCGGCAAACCTAACCGGCTCGTCCTCATCGACTGCCGCTCCGGCGAGCCGGAACTCGTGCCCTTTGAAAACCCGGACCTCACCGTGTTGATCTCTAACACGATGGTCCACCACGAACTCTCGGACGGCGGTTACGCCGCGCGCCGCAAAAACACCGAAGACGGCTTGGCCGTCCTGGGCAAGGCGTCATGGCGTGATGTCAGCGCCGCGGATGTCCAGGCGAACTGGGACAAACTGGGCGATCCGGTGAACCGGCGCGCCCGCCACGTCGTCGGCGAGATCTCCCGCACCATCGCTGCCGCCGCAGCTCTAGCGAGAAACGATTTTGAAACCCTGGGTCCGCTCATGGCCGCCAGTCATGATTCCCTGCGCGATGATTTCGAGGTGTCCTGCGAGGAACTCGACGTCATGGTCGAGATCGCCCGCAAGATCGGCCGCAACGGCGGGGTCATCGGCGCGCGCATGACCGGCGGCGGCTTCGGCGGTTCCACAGTCACCGTCTGCGAATCCCGCAAAGCCTCGGAAATCGCCGAAATCCTCGCCACGGAATACGAAAAAACCACCGGCATCACCCCGCAGATTTTCGCCTCACGCCCGTCGCTCGGCGCACACCTGATTCGCTAACATCCCGTCCCCATCTTTTTTCCACTTCATGAACACCATCATCACCGGTCTCCAGTGGGGGGACGAAGGCAAAGGCAAAATCGTCGATTATCTAACTGCTTCCGCGGATGTCATCATCCGCGGCCAGGGTGGCAACAATGCGGGCCACACGGTCATCGCCGACGGTAAAAAACATGTGCTCCACCTCCTGCCCTCCGGCATCCTGTGGGACTCGAAAATCAATGTCATCGGCAACGGCGTGGTCCTCGACCCCGTCGGCCTCGTCCTGGAAATCGAACGCATCGAAGCCCAGGGCATCGCCATCACCCCGGAAAAACTCCTCATTTCCGACCGCTCCCACGTGGTGCTGCCATTCCACAAGGAACTCGACGCCGCCCGCGAGGCTTCGCTCGGCGACCGCAAAATCGGCACCACCAAACGCGGCATCGGCCCGGCCTATGCTGACAAAATCAACCGCTGCGGGCTGCGCATGGCAGATTTGTTAGACCCGGACTTCGCCACCGCCCAGATCACCCGTCGCGTCGCTGACGCCAACGAGGTGCTCGCCCGCCACGATCTAACCACATTCGACGCGGCGCAGGTGATCGAGGAGGTTTTCACCGCCTTCGAACGTCTGCGCCCCCACGTCGCCAACACCATCCCGGTGCTGCACGCGGCGTGGAAATCCGGTAAAAACCTGCTCTTCGAGGGTGCCCAGGGCACGCTGCTCGACATCGACTTCGGCACCTATCCCTTCGTCACATCCTCCAACACCACCGCAGGCGGCTCCTGCACCGGCTCCGGCCTGCCACCTACGGCAATCGATGCGGTGGTCGGCGTTTGCAAGGCTTACACCACCCGCGTCGGCAGTGGACCGTTTCCCACCGTTGACGAGGGGCTGTCAGAATACCTGCATGGCCTGGGCCGCGAATTCGGTGCCACCACCGGACGTCCGCGCGGCTGCGGCTGGCTGGACACCGTGTTGCTGCGCTTCGCCTGCATGGTCAACGGCGTCACCGGCCTTGCCGTCACCAACCTCGACGGCCTCGATGCTTACGAAACCCTGCAAATCTGCACAGCCTACGAGATCGATGGCACCCCCCTCACCCTGCCGCCTGCCGACCGCTCGGCATGGGACCGCGCCACGCCCATCTACGAATCGCTGCCCGGCTGGTGCTCCGACACCACCGCCTGCACCGAATACGCCCAACTCCCGGACCGCGCCAAAGCCTATCTCAAGCGCCTCGGCGATCTCTGCGGCGCGCCTATCGCCTTTGTCGGCGTGGGTCCTGATAGAAAACAAACCCTGGTGGCTCCGTAATTCTGTTAGACCGACCTCCCCTCCCGGCATGGCAGATTTCCCAGATACTCCCCGCCACATCGCCGTCATCATGGACGGCAACGGACGCTGGGCGAAGGAACGCGGCCTGCCCCGCCGCGAAGGCCACCGCGCCGGTGCGGAATCCGTGCGCGAAGTCACCGACGCCTGCATCGAGCTCGGCGTCGAATACCTCACGCTCTACGCGTTTTCCTCGGAAAACTGGAACCGCCTGGAGTCCGAGGTCAAGGGGCTGATGTCGTTGTTAGAAAGGTTCCTCGCGGAAAAGGCCAAGGATCTGGACCAACAGAAAATCCGCCTGCTGGCGATCGGCCAGCTTGACCGGCTTCCCGCCAAAACCCGTTCTTTGTTAGATCGGATCATCGCCCGCACCGCTGAACACACCACCATGACCCTGGTGCTGGCATTGTCGTACGGCGGCCGGGAGGAGATTGTTTGCGCCGCGCGTTCGCTCGCAGCGGATGCCGCCGCCGGGAAAATCACCGCGGAGGCCATTGATGACTCGCTATTCGCCTCCCGCCTCCAGACCGCCGGTATTCCCGATCCGGACCTGCTCATCCGGACATCCGGGGAAATGCGTGTCTCGAATTTCCTGCTCTGGCAGATCAGTTATGCCGAGATAGTGATTGTTAGAAAATTCTGGCCGGATTTCCGCCGCAACGATCTCATCGATGCCGTCCGTGAATACCGCAGCCGCCACCGCCGCTTTGGCGCGCTCTGATACCAATGGGTTGAACGCGGGCCTGCGACCGGGCCTTGACTTGCCGGTCCGCCCCGGCGAGAGTCGTCCCTCGTCAAGCATTCATCCCCGTCGCCCAATGAACATTGCCAAACTCATGAAACAAGCCCAGCAAATGCAGGCCGGGCTTGCCGCCAAACAGGAAGAACTCGCCATCCAGACCGTGCAGGCCTCGGTGGGCGGCGGGAAAGTCAATGTCACCGCGACTTGTTCCGGGGATGTGCTCGCCATTCAAATCGATCCCACCCTGGTCGATCCTGCCGACGTTGAATTCCTTGAGCAAATGGTGCTCAAGGGCGTGCAGGAGGCCATCACCAAGGGCAAGGAGCAAGCCGCCGCCGAAATGAAAAAAATCACCGGCGGCCTCGGCATTCCGGGTATGTGATGGTGCGGATTTGAGATTTCAAATTTCAAATTTGAGATTCCACATGCTCCGCCGCCGCACAGGTTGGTCGCTCACGGTTGTGTCTCTAACACTCCACCTGTTTGTCGTCTGGTGTTTCAAGTGGCAGCCGGACCCATTTGCGGCATTCACCGTGCTTCCCATCTGGCTATGGGGTGGTTTTGGGATGCTGTTGTCCACGGTGGCGTGCCTTCTATTGCGCGACCGATGGCCCGCCATCATGACCGGCGTGTGGGTCGTCACCCTGCTCGTTGGAAGTGATGAGTCGCGCGCTCTAACACACATTGGCAGGCCGGCGCCGCAACCCGGCGCCGCCGTTGGTGTTGACGCCGGCAGCCCTGTCATCCGCGTGCTCACTCTTAACTGCAACATGCTGCGCAATGGAAATCCCGCACGTGACATCGCCGTCTGGCAACCGGACATCGTCCTGCTCCAGGAGGTCCCGGGTAAGTTTGTTAGAGAAACGGCCGCCATGCTCTACGGCGGCAAGGGCGATTACCGCGAGCGGCAAACCAACGGCATCGTCACCCGGTGGAAAATCCAACATGAGGTGCGCGACACCACCTGGCGCAACCAACAGGTCACCATGGCTCTGCCGGACGGAAGGTCCGTGGAAGTCGTCAACGTCCACCTCGTCACAGCAGCCACCGACCTCCGGTTCTGGAATCGTTTGTCATGGCGCGAACACCGGGCCAACCGCTCACTGCGCCTTGAAGAACTCACTCTCGTCCGGCGCGTGCTCGAAGCATCCACGGATTTTTCTAACACGCCTACGATTTTCGGCGGAGACTTCAACGCTCCGGCCACTGATATCGTGCTCCGCCGCCTCAACCGCGGTTTTGTGGATGCCTTCAGCGCGGTCGGCACCGGCTGGGGGGACACCTACCCGCGGCGTTTTCCCATCCTGCGCATCGACCACCTCTACGCCACGCACCAGATCACGCCGCTGCGCTGTGCCACGATCCACACCCGTGCCAGCGACCATCGCATGGTGGTGGCGGATTTTGTCTTCAAATAACAGCGAGGCACGACCCGCCCGGGTGTCGCATGCAGCGCACATTTTCCCGAGATTCCCGATATCAGGGGTTGCATCAGGCCGCGCCAATTGGCATGCCACTCGCCGCCCGCGAATGAACACCGCCGCGCGCGCCCTTTTCTTCTCTCACCCTCCGCATCATGAAACCGACACTTCTTGTCCTCGCCGCCGGAATGGGCAGCCGTTACGGCGGCCTCAAACAAATCGACCCGATGGGCCCGAACGGGGAAACCGTTCTCGACTATTCGGTCTTTGACGCCATCCGCGCCGGTTTCGGGCGGGTGGTTTTCATCATCCGCGAGGATTTTGCGCAAGCCTTCCAACAAGGGATCGGCAGCCGCTTTGCGAATCGCATCGCGGTGGATTATGTGTTCCAGAAACTCGACGATCTTCCAGCCGGCTTCAGCGTGCCGCAGGGCCGCGAAAAACCCTGGGGCACCTCCCATGCCGTGCGAGCCGCCCGCCATGCCGTACACGAACATTTCGCCGTCATCAATGCCGACGATTTCTACGGCCACGACGCCTACATCCGCGCCGCCGCGTTTTTCGACAGCCTGCCGCCCGGAACCACCAACGAACTCGCCTTGGTCGGCTACCCGCTGGAAAACACCCTCTCCGACCACGGCCATGTCAACCGCGGCATCTGCCAGATCGATGAAAAGGGATTTCTAACCAACGTCGAGGAATACCTCGACATCGAACGCGAAGGCGACGGCCTCGTCCGCGGCATTGCGCTCGACGGCCAGCGCCACGTGGTCCCCGCGGGCTCGCTGGTCTCGATGAACTTCTGGGCCTTCGGTCCGGCCTTCTTCGGCCAGCTCGAAGAGGCGTTCACCCGTTTTCTAACTGAATCCGGGACGCAGATGAAATCCGAGTGTTACATCCCCACGGTTGTCGATCACCTCATCCACGCCGGCCATGCCAACTGCCCGGTTCTCAGAACCACCAGCCAGTGGTTCGGCGTCACCTATCCCCAGGACAAACCCGTGGTCGTGGAATCTATCAGGAAATTGATCGCCGCAGGCGAATACCCGGGAAAACTTTCCTGAGCCGACGGATTGAATTTCAAATTTCAAACCCAGCCTCCCACCATGGCCGCCGTCCACGACATCCGATCAATCACCGCGCTTTTTGACCTGCGCGCGGATTTTGTGAACGCGCATGTCTATGGCTCAGGTCACATCAATGACACCTATTGTGCATGGTTCGACCAAGCCGGCCAGCGCCTGCGCTACATCGTGCAGCGCATCAACCCCAACGTTTTCAAGCAACCCGTGTTGTTGATGGAAAACGTCGCGCGGGTCACGCGGCACGCGCTGGAGGCGCTGCACGCGCAGGGCAACCCGGAGGCGCTGCGGCGCACGCTCACCTGCATCCCGGCACGCGATGGCAAACCCTATGCCATCGATGCGGAGGGCAATGTCTGGCGTATCTATCCATTCATCGAGCGCGCCCGGGGATATGATGAAATAGAAACCAACGAGCAGGCCTATCAGGCGGCGCGTGCGTTCGGTGGTTTCCAGAAACTCGCGGCCACCCTCGGCGGCGCACGCCTCCACGAAACCATCCCGGATTTCCACCACACGCCCAAACGCCTCGCCGCGCTTGAAGCCGCCATCGCCGCGGACAGCGCCGGGCGCGCGGCCGCGGTTTCTAACGAAATCGCCTTCGCCCGCGCCCGTGCCGCCGAATGCGCGCGCATCACCGACCTGATCGCCTCCGGGGAAATTCCAGAACGCGTCACGCACAACGATACCAAGCTCAACAATGTTTTGTTAGACGATGTCACCGCCGAGGGCGTCTGCGTGATCGACCTCGACACCACGATGCCCGGCTCGGCGCTTTACGACTTCGGCGACATGGTGCGCACTGCGGCACCGACCACGCGCGAGGACGACCCGGATCCCGCCCACATCGGCGTGCGGCTGGATCGCTTCGAGGCGCTGGTCAACGGGTATCTCTCCGCCGCCACCTTCCTCAATGCCGCCGAGCGCGCCAACCTCGCATTTTCCGGCAGGCTGCTCACCCTGGAATGCGGCATCCGTTTCCTGACCGACCATCTCAGCGGCGACGTGTATTTCAAAATCAAGCGCCCAAACCACAACCTCGACCGCTGCCGCAATCAGTTCGCCTTCGTCAAGGCCATGGAGGACCAGGCACCCGCCATGGAGCAGATCGTGAATCGCTGCAAACCCACGGGAAACGCGTGAAGCACCCGCTGGACGGGAGCTGCCTGGGGTGTCCCCATATTTAGGGACATGACAGAATCCGGGATTGGGACCATCTTGCGCACGTCGAGGGGAGAGGTCCCCGGTTTCAACGAGTCTCATGACAACAGCTTTGGGGGTCGCGCGAGTGCGCGGCCCCTTTTGTTTGGGGCTGAAAACCGAAATCATCCAGCACATGACGCCTCACAGTCTGCCGGACAGCGCGGCCGCGATGACGGGCGTGGCGTGTTTGGTTCCGGCGGGCGTGGCGACATCGGGAGCACGGCGATCAAGCTAGGGAACGGTCACGAGAAGGGGACACACGGATCGGTGTGGAAAACTTTCTGAAAAAATCTCGCGCTCGTGGGGTTGCCAGGGACACAGGCAGCCCGCAGGGATGAGGGTAGCCATGGGTGGGGCAAGCCTGTAATCGTTATCCCGTGCGAAATAAAGTGCCGCACAACGCAATTAAAGCTCGCCTGTAATTCTGTTAGGCTCAAAAAATTCATGGCCTCACAGCAACAACTCAATACCGGGTTCTCCCGCGTTTTCTTCTCCGATATTGCCGATCTCTATCCCCGGTCACTGCGGCAATACGCATGCACCGGAATCTCTGATGTCCACTATTGCCAGCTCGGCGTGTTGCGCTGCCTGAGCAGTTCGGAGACCGGTCAGGAATTTCTCCAGTATCATGCCGACCAGAATGTCGCCGACATCGAAGCGAGCCATTTCTTCAAAGCCCTCAAGAGTCCCCGCCGCCTCGAAAACATCACCTCGCTCAATGACCTGCTGGCGATGCCCATGACCTTGCGCGTTGCCGATCCCCACGCCCAATGCCACCAACTCGACGGCTGGGACATTTACGCCGTTGACGGACACTATCACAAGGCCGCGTGTTTCGATCCCAAGCGCGAAGCTTCCGATGGCACCATCAGAGCCACCGCCACCGGGCACTTCTTCCGTGTGAACATGCATACCCACCACCTCAGTTGCCTCGCCATGGCCGAGCCCAAAGACGGGAAGAAAAAGGAGCATGACATGGCCGCCATCAAACGCAGCAGCGCTGAGGCCCTGCGCTACGGTGCCGCCGTCGGACGCAAGGTTACACCACACACGAGAAGGCCACGAGAAGGGGCCACGAGAAGGGGACAGACGAATAATTCAAAAAGAGCTGGACACTTCCCGGTTGGGGCGGTAGGTTCACCGCCATGAGACGCGCGCGCTGGCTGGCACCATGGAAAGACAAGGCCGAACGGCCCTCGATCTACCACTGCGTGACCCGTGTGGTGGGGCGGGAATTCGTGTTCGGGGCGGCGGAAAAGGAGCAGTTCCGGACCTACCTGAGGATGTATGAGAATTTTTCGGGCTGCCGGGTTCTGGCGTACTGCCTGATGTGCAATCATGTGCACATCCTGCTGGAGGTCCCGCCCATGCCCGAGGGCGGCCTAACCGACTCTGATCTGCTCAAGCGGCTGCGGGCGATCTATTCCGAGGTGGAGGTGGGCGAGGTGGCCAGGGAATTGCAGGAGGCGCGCAAGGCCATCGCCGAAGGACGGGCGGACGAGGTGCTGGCGCGGCGCATCCACGAGCGCTTCACCTACCGGATGCATGACCTGGGCCACACCATGAAAACCCTGCTGGGGCGCTACACGCGCTGGTTCAACACCCGGCACCAACGCCGCGGCACGCTGTGGGAAGGCCGCTTCAAGAGCGTGCTGGTGGAGGAGGGCGTAGCCGCGCGCGCGATGGCGGCCTACATCGACCTCAATCCAGTGAGAGCGGGCATGGTGCAAGACCCTGCGCTCTACCGCTGGAGCAGTTACGGCGAGGCGATGGGCGGAGGGGCAAGAGGGAGTGGAGCCAAGGCGCGGGCGGGGCTGGTGAGGGCCCTGCAATGGAAGAAAGCACTAAATTTTAAGCATGAAATATTAAACGGAAGAGAAGAAGCCGTAGGTCAATGGAAGGATGTATCAAGGGCATACCGGATGCTTTTGCTGGATGAAGGATTGGAACAGACGTGTGAGGAGTTGACGGCGGATGGGGAGGTGGTGGAGAAGGTTGTGCGCAAGGGCATGGGGAGGGCGGCTGCGGAGAAGGAGTTGGCCGGGTTGGAGCGCGGAGGGGATGTGGCGCTGGCGCGTATTGTTAGATACCGGGTTCGGTATTTTTCCGACGGGGTTGCGCTGGGCAGCCGGAACTTTGTGGACGGGGTCTTCAGCGCGTGCCGGGAGCGCTTCGGGCCGAGGAGGACAAGCGGGGCGCGGGCACTGCGGGGCCACGCGTCGGCGGCGAGAGGCGTATTGTGGAGTGTTAGAGACCTGCGCAGGGACGTTTGAGGGGACGGCGGGTTCCCGTCTATCATTGGGTGCTACAAGGCACCCCCGCGCCCAAACCGAAGTTGTTCGGAACCACACAGAACGGCAGGGAGCGACCATCTCCGGGCTGGGAAATGGACCTTCGTCTGGTGGTGATCCGCCCAGTGGGCTATCGACTTCGCACTGGCGCGAGAAGACTTTACACCCAGCCAGCCTATCTGATTTGCACCGATGCGCATCTTGCGCTTGAAGACTTGCTTCAGGAATACATCTGGTGCTGGGACATTGGGGTCAACCATCGTGACGAGAAGACCGTCCTTGGCGTGGGACAAGCACAGGTGCGTAACGAACACTCCGTGGAAAATATCCCGGCGGTTGCTGTGGCCGCCTTCTCCATGCTCCATGTCGCAGCGATCAAAGCTTACGGCCGGGGAGGCAGGCCCTGGAGAAAACCCGGCAACAAACAACCGCCTTCAACCCAGGATCTGATCAACGAACTGCGCCGCGAATTATGGGCCAAGTCCATACGTCCGGAGATTTTAACCGACTTCATGAACAGCGCCCGCAGCTACACGAAGCCACTTAAATTCGAACCCAGCCTCTGTAGCACGTTGTT
>CAYWLC010000098.1:0-512 GCA_964458895.1 uncultured Luteolibacter sp.
GGGTGGGCGGGTCTTTCTTTCCAACCTCTTTAAAATCAGTTCAATCAGTTCAATCAGTGGTTTCCATCTTCCTGTTCACCATCAATGGTTGCTCGGCTGGCTCCAATACCGCAGCGCGGCGAACCGCACCGGCACACCCTTCCTGGGGCCGGGAACGGCCTTAGCCGCACTCGCGACCGTTCGCAGCGCCTGCACCCGGTTCGCCTGCACCCACGATTGCGAGCAATATGGCTACGGAACGATGGCGCGCCAGCTCGACATGATCGAAGCAGCGCTCACCGTCTTCGGCAGGATCGCCCCGCCGCCGCCCTACGAGGCGATCGCTCCCTCAAACTTCATCCTCATCGAAGACAGTCGGATGATGGGACTCAGCCGCAGGGCCAAAAGCGTGAATGACCTATCCGCTTCGGACGGCCGGGCGATGCGCACCACCGCCGACCACAGGGACTGGAACATCCAGGTCGATGAGAAATTCATCCGGACGGTCTGCCGCACGAGCGGCCTGGCCGGAC
>CAYWLC010000098.1:522-2460 GCA_964458895.1 uncultured Luteolibacter sp.
TGGCCGGACGCTGGCGGGTGATTGCGGATGTCCGCGTCGATGCCATTGCCGCAACCGGAAATGCGATGCAAATGGGCATTTACAGCTACAAATTCCCCTCGAACGCCGTGAGCAAGGTCGTGCGCATTGAGGAGCTCAACCCCACTGGCTACACGCCGGTCGAAATTGGCATCCTCGATCTCGACGCCGATCCCGAACGCACGAGCATCTGGTTCGGCCCGCTCGCCAACCCGACGATCATCAACGCCATCTTCGTGGACCGCGTGATCCTGATCCGTTAGGGCGGGACGATTCCGGCCCCCGCATTCATCCCGAAATCCGCAGATAAATCTGCGGATTTCGGTAGTTAATAGTTATTTGTTATTTGTTATTAGCACCAGAACCCGCGCGGCGCTGGGTGTGGAATCTGGAGTAACATTTGTATGGGGGCTCCGGGCAGAATGCCCGGGCCACGTGGCGCGGGCATTCTGCCCGCCGCCTCTAACAGTCAAGTTATTCAGAAGTATTTTATGACTGTAATCTGGCCGTTTGCCCGCCATGGTGACATCACCCAACGGGTGAACCCATTGCGCTTGGAAAGAAGGAGTTCCATACACTTATAACCAATAACTTATAACAAATAACCCATAGAATCCGCAGTCCCAACTGCGGATTCTATGTTCATCCCTCTGGCAGGACGCGCAGGGTGAGAATGCGGTGGGGTGCTGCCTCCACCGAGAACTCCCTGCCTTCGATCCGCGCCGTCCACGAAGGATCCGGGGTTTCCTCGTCGAGTGCCATTGGCATGACCGCGCGCACGGCGAAATCACAGCGGATTCGCTCGGTGACGCGCTCGCTGGAGGGATTCCACAGGCGCAGGATCAGCCCGTCGCCCTGCTCAGGCGTCTTGACTGCCGCCACGGCGAGCCGGCCGTCGAGGCATTCCATGAACGAGCGGACGGTTGGGGCAGTGCCGGTCATTGGCGGAAAGCCCGAGGGCCTGGGGCCGGTTTGGCGGGTGAAGATGCCGGTCTGCAGCGCGGCGAGTTCGCGCAGGGCAAGGGCGCGCGGCAGCATGCCCTCGAAGGGCATCAGGACGAAGCGGTAGCTGAGACATCCTTGCTCCTGGCCGTCCGGCTCGCCGCCGGTGGCGATCGTCTGGCGGAATGCCCGCAGCAAGGTCACCACCATGGTGCGGCGCGCATCATCAAGCACGGCCGCCTCATGAGGACCCGCCGCCGACAGCAGCGCAAGCCCCCGCCGGCCATGATTCACCGAGATCAGTCCGAGGAAGGGTTTCTCGGCGAGTTCCATTTCCTGCCATGAGGCGGTCTGCGGATCGATCGCCACCGGACGCTCGACAAAGTCGAATGCCTGATGCGCCAGATAGCCAAGCGCCTGGCCGCAATCGCTGGGTAGCAGCATCCGCAGACGGTGGTCCTCCGCATGATTGTCCACCTCGACTCCCACATCCACCGTCCGCGCGTCACGGCGCAAGCCGATGGTCACCGCAATCCGGATCCTCCCGCGCCGCTCCGCAAAGTGCTGCGTGTGGGGATCGAAACACGCGGATACCTGCAATTCGTGAACGATGCGGAATGCCGTGAGTTCCGGCCCGTCCTGAACCACCGCCACTTGCGCGTCACCCGCACCGGTCAAGGTCCGCACGTCATTCACCGGGCTCACGTGGAACCAGCCGTCGCCTGTTTCCGCAGCGTGTTCGAACAACATCAAATCCCGGAATATTTCACCTGTGTGCTTGTCTTCGATCGTCACACTTCCTCCCGGGTTGATCCGGATGGCAAGGTGGGCGTTCTCTGCGGAGAGAGGTCCGCTCCGCATTGATCCGACCGCCCGCACCGGCACCGGCGAGGATGCCACCCGCAGCGAGGTGAACCCGAGCGCGGGCAATGCGACCCGGGCCGCCACCGTGTAGCGCATGAACCCGCCATCGCTTTG
>CAYWLC010000098.1:2470-11423 GCA_964458895.1 uncultured Luteolibacter sp.
GCGGGTAGCGCGCCGGCCACCCCTCCGCCTCCGCCATCGTGAACGCCTTGATGGGGGTGGAAACAACCGCCTCGGCGAACTCCGCAGGGTAATCCGTCGGCAGATCCACATCGAACACCACCACCTCGTCCCGCGCATGCGGCAGCGGGTTGACCAGCGTGAGCGTGAATTCATCCGGCCCCCGCGCCAGATCGGCACAGCCTGCAGTGAGCGCACCCACCGCCTGCGCCCGCAACTGCTCGCCCAGCACCCGCACCTGGTCGAAGCGATAGTGCATGTCGCGGTGGACCTGGTCGATAGAGCAACCGCAGATCGAGTCGTGGGCGTGGTTGAGCAGCAGGTTTTTCCAAGCGATTTCCAAGTGCTTCGCCGGGATTCCGGCCCCGTGAAGGTTGGCCAGCGCCACCAGCGGGTCCGCCCAACGCTCGAGCAGGGTCTGGCACTCGTCGTTGGCCTGCTTGAGCCGCACCCGTGCCGACGGACAACCCGGGATGAGCTGCAGGTAATTGCAGCGCTCACGGCTAGGCTCACGCAATTCACCCTGCCGCACCGCAGTCACATTCCCCCATTTCCGGACGTCCGCAAAAAAGTCCGGCAGCGTCGAATGCCGCACGGCAAGCCCAGGATAGGAATCGTCGAGCATCCGGATCGCCTCACCCACTTCCGCCGAGGGCGCGATGTGGTCCAATGCATCCATCAGGCACAAGGGCGCTCCTTCGCCGCAACGCCCGAGCTCGTGATCGACATAACGCTCCAGCTCAATCCGGAAATGCCGCTCACGCACCTCCGCCACCGCGTCGGTATCGTCGCCCGCCGCTGCCAGGTCCCGGCAAAAGTCCTTCATCCGGCTCATGAAAAACAAATCCTCGCCCGCCCGCGTCGCCCGTGGCAGCGTGAAGGCCCCATAACCTTCCGCGTCCTGAAGTTTGAACACCAATACCTTGCTCCCGTCCGGTGCCTCCCATCGGAAAAACGCCGGCGTCGTCGATTCGTTGGTGCCCCGGCCCAAGACCGCGTCCCGGCACCCGAACCCCGCGAAAATCTGCGGCATCTGCGAGGGATGCCCGAACATGTCGCATACAAACCCCACCGGCATCGGTGCCACCCCCCACTCGCCGCAGATCCGCCGGCCCATCAGCAAGTTCCTCACCAAGGCCTCATCCCCCACGCAAAACAGATCCGGCATCGTGAACCACGGGCCAATCAGGATCCGCCCCTCCCGGATCAACGCGCCCAACCGCTCACGCCGCTCCGGCCTCACCTCCAAATAATCCTCCAAAAGGCACGTTTGCCCGTCCAACTGGAAATACCGGAACTCCTCGCTCCCCTCCATCATCTCAAGCAACTGGTCCATCAACTCCACCAGCAAATACCGGAATTCCTGAAACGGCCGATACCACTCGCGATCCCAATGCGTCCCGGAAATCAAATGTGCGGTGCTCTCTTTCATCGATTCTCAACCCACAGAATATTTTCAGGCCCGTCAATAGCAAGAGAAAGAGAAGGATGTTTTGATACATTTTCGCTTGCTCGTGCCAATCCGCTGTCTAGTTTGCGCCTTGTGAACCGCGAGGTAAACCATCTCATGAGGCGAATAGGGAGGCGTGTTCCTCAATACCATGGTTGCCCACCCCGGCGGCTTCCGGCAGACTTCCGGGGGTCCCGGGTCAGCAATGACCGCGCCCTGACTTGATTCATATGTGCATCTACCGCCAATCAAGCCGACAGACCCTCGGGTGGATGGCCGCCATCGTGATCAGATTGGCCATTGTCCTGGCGTGCGTGGCGGGCACGCCCATGCGCGCCAGCGACTTCGACTGGTCCGCGGTTGCGGACCTGCACACGGGTATCAAGCACGCGCGGGTCAATCTCACTAGCCCGCGCACGCTCGCCATCAACGTCCTGCGCGTTGACCTTGGGAATCCCAACATCCGTTTTACCACCACGGGGAGAGCCGCCAACTGGAGCGAGAACAACGTCGAGACAACCAAGCAGACGACGCGCAGCTTCATCACCGCAACCCGCGCCGCCGGGGTTCCCGTCCTGGTCGCGATCAACGCTTCGCCGTGGACGCCCTGGCCCGCGCCCGTCCCCGATCCGGGCCGCGCGAACCTTTACGGTCTTGCCGTCGCCAACGGCCGAGTGGTCTCGCCCGGCGATGGCTACCCTACGATGATCGTCGGTCGAAACCTCACGCCATCAATGGCCACGACGACATCGGCCACGCCAGTCACGGACATCCTACAAGCAGCCTCCGGCTTCAGCTTCTGCCTGCGCAACGCCACTCCGCAGGGCAGCGGCACCAACGAGCCGCGCACGGGATACGGGTTGTCCCAGGACGGTTTATTCCTGTTTTTTATGACCGTGGACGGTCGCCAGTCCGGCTACAGCGACGGCTGCACGGTTTATGAGCTCGGGGATTTTCTCAGGCAGTTCGGCGCGTACACCGGCCTCGAAATGGACGGCGGTGGATCGACCACCATGGCGACTTATAACACCTCCACCTCCAGTGCGCAGTTGCTGAACGTGCCGAGCGACCGACTTTTCGGCAGCGTGGCGGAACGCGCGGTTGGCAATAACTGGGGCATCTATCTTGCCTCGGACAAGACATGGACGGGTGGTGCTGGCAATAACAACTGGGACTCGCCTGCCAACTGGGACAGCGGCTCGGTGCCGCTTGTTGCCGACCGGCTGCGTTTCACGGGAACGAGCAGTCTCACACCTTACAACACCCTCCCCGAGGACACCACGTTCCGCGGCATCACCTTTTATCCTGGTTGCGGAGCCTTCACGCTATCCGGTAACCGCATTTATCTGGGCGGGAATATTGTCAACGAGGACAACGATACGCAGCATCTCGCCTTGCCCTTACTCCTGAGCGGTGATTGTTGGCTCTCCGCGCTGGGCGGCGACATCACAGCGAGCGGGGGGGGCGGGGGGACGGGGACGCTCGTCAAATCCGGTGTCCACACGCTGACCTTGTCCGGCACCAACTCCTACGTCGGGCGGACCGTCATCGAGGCAGGCACGCTGCGGCTGGGCAGTGCGCTGCCGACCTCCGGTGCGCTTCAAATGACCGGCTCGGGCATCCTCGACCTCAACGGCTACAACGAGACGATCAACGGCCTCAACGGCGACGCCCTCAGCAGGGTCCAGAATAACGGCGCGACCACCGCCTCGACCCTCACCCTTGGTGCGGGCGATCCAAATCGTCAAAGCAACCATCACATCCGACGGCGCTGCCACCTTCGTCCGTCTGCGCATGACCGCGCCCTAAATCACCCCACACCACCACCCACAAATCCATGACCTCACGCGAACGAGTCAAACGAGCCATCCACTTTCAAGGAGTGGACCGCATCCCGCATTACCTGCCCGACGGCGGGCCAAACGACATCCTCTGGCTCTGGCCGCAGCGCGCGCCCGACATTCAGCCGTGGACCGTCGGCACAGACGGCCTGGAAAGACGGGTGGATGCCTGGGGATCCACGTGGGTGCGGCCTGCGGGTGAGAAAAACCACGGGGAAAAATGGATTCTCGCGCTTGAGGATATTTCGCAACAGGCCGATTTCCAATTAGCCAACAACAACGCGCCTGAGCATTTCGACACGACGCGTGCCGCCATCGCGGAAAACAACGCGAGCGACAACCCACTCTACAGCCTCGCCGTGATGCCGTTCAGCAGTCTCAACGAGGAAACCCACAACGTCCTCGGGCTCGACCGCATGTTCCTCGCCTATTACGAGGAACCGGATCACCTCAAGGCGTACATCGCCCGCCTCGCGGAGGCCCAGCGGGAATCCATCCGCATTCTCGCTGACTGCGGTTGCGACGGAGTCATGGGCTTCGACGATTGGGGGCTGCAGGATCGGCTGATGGTCCGGCTTGACATGATCGAGGAGTTTTTCATGCCCCACTACCGCGCAAACTGGCAACTCGCCCACGACCTCGGCATGGACGTATGGCTGCACTCCTGCGGCCATATCGTCGATCTGCTACCGAAGCTGCACGAGTGGGGCCTCGATGTCATCCAGCAGGACCAACAGGAGAACGCCGGACTCGAGGCCAACAATGCGGCCGCAGGCGGCAAACTCGCATTCTGGTGTCCGGTGGATATCCAAAAAACCATGATCGAGGGCAGTGAGGAAGACATCCGCCGCTATGTCCAACGCATGATGGACACTCTGGGCAGCCACAACGGCGGCCTTTGCAGCAAGCATTACCCGCAGCCTGACGTCGTGGGGCATGCGCCGGAAAAGACCGCCGCGATGAGCCGCGCCTTCCGCGAGTTGGGGGTTTACCGCGATTTCAAGTCATCCGAATCATGAATGCCAACCCCACGGAAAGAAACAGCCAATCTATGAAAATGCCACCCTGCCCGCTCCCCGAGATTGTGATTGATCCGGCGCATTTCGAGTCGATCTACGCCGGATACAGGCTGCTGCACGAAGATCCTGAGCAGAGTCGACCGATGATCGTAATTCAAGCGCCGCCGGGAGATATGCCCACCTGGGAAGAGCGTCTAGCCGATCCGCTGGTGATGTTGGCGGCCGAGTTGAAAATGTTGCGGACGCATCTGGAAATCGGCGACGACCGGGTGCCGACGGTGCGCGTGCAGTTCGGAACCGGCCAGGTGGCCGCCGCCTTCGGTTGTCCGTTGCAGCTGCCGCAAAACAACCTGCCTGCGGCGGGCGGTCATGTGCTCGAGTGTGCGGAACAGGCGCGGGATCTCGGGATCCCCGCGACCGACGCCGGTTGGTATGGCAAGTTGGCTGAGTGGACGGCTCTCTGGAAAGAGCATCTGCCGGAGGGTGTCCACATCCAACACCCCGACATCCAGAGCGCGTTCAATTCCGCCCACCTCATCCGGGGCAACGACATTTTCACCGACTTCTTCGACGCCCCGGAGGATGTGGCGATCCTCCTCGACAAGGTGACCGAGTTCATGCTCTCGATCACCCGGCACACCAAGGCGATGATCAGCGAAGATCCGGACTGGTTTTTCGACTGGGGAGCGATGTGGCGGGGCACCGCACGCATCAGCAACTGCTCCATGCAGATGATTTCCCCGGAGCTTTACCGCGAGTTCGTGATGCCGCGCGATCAGAGGTTTCTGGAATCCATCCATGGTGGCCGCATCCACTACTGCGGGATTTCGGGCGCGGTGATCGAGGAATACTTCCGCCTCCCGGCGCTCACCGGACTCGATTTCGATGTCTCCAAGCACGATTTCTTCGCGCTCTGCCAACGCGCACCGCAACACCTCACGCTCATGCCTACCGGTGGCTTCCAATCCGACTCCACCGAGGTCACGCGCATGCTCGCGGGTGACTGGCCTGCCAAACGCAATATCGTCATTTATGTCGGTGTCAACTCCATCGATGAAGGCAAGCGCCTGCTGGAACGTCTGCGCTCCGCATGCCCGTATGGCTGAAACATCTCTCTCAAATAGCCCGTAAAACCCTTTGATGTCTGATGAAATCTCCACGAAAACACCCATTCCAATAAGCGGCAAGATCCGTTTTCGCTCGCTGGTGGCCGGCCTTATTTTTCTCCCACTTGCGGCTCATGGGGCTGCGGTGCCTAGCGATCCGGTAATGGTCGATCCGGCGACGGTTTTTTTGCTTCGCTTTGACGAGCGGGAGGTGCGGGCGGAGGGGGTGACGAAAGAGACGTTTTATGCCGAGCTGCTGACCCCGAAGCCAGCTTATCCGGTGGTGAGCCTGGCACCGGGGCGGTTTGGCCAGGCGATGGATACCTCACTGAGCGGACGTCTGGCACTGCATGTCCGGCAGGTGGACCAACCGGTTGATGCGTTTACGGTGGACCTTTGGGTTTATGGGAATCCATCCGGCGATGGAGGGGAAGAAGTGGTTTACGAGTTTCCCGGCATGCACCTCCTGCGGGCGACACGCGGCCACCGCGTGAAACTGGCATGGGATGTGCGCGTGGACGGAGTATGGCGGACTGTAGAGGGGGAAATTCCTGCGACGGGCTGGGCGCATGTCGGCATGGTCTTCGATGGAAAGACGGCAGCGCTCTGGATCGATGGCAAGCGGGTCTCGTCGGCCGAGACCCGGGGGGAAATCCGGCGGATGAATTTGTGGCACCGCAAGGCGTCCATCGGGCGCGACGCGGAGGGCGGGCGGCAATTCAAGGGACGGGTCGACGAGTTCCGTTTCTCGAAGGTGGCCCGCACGGACTTTCGCTCCGCTCCAGTCGAGCCCCCGCCCACCACACGCGCCACGCTCAAGCCGACGGAACCGATTTTCCTCAAGGACCGTGACGGGAATAACGAGCCGGTGCGCTTGTATTCCAAGCTGGAAATTCCCAAGTTGACGCAGGCAGCGGGCATCGACGTGCTGACGGACGACAAGGCGTGGAGCCGTGTCCCTGCTGAGTGGTTCCTCGAGACGACCATCGGGTTCGGTCACTCGCGCAATTGGGAGGCGGTCGGGACGGTGGGGTTCAAGCTCGCTTACGACAGCTCGAACCTGTATGTGCTCGCCCGTGTGATCGAAAGCACCCCCCGCTGGCTCAAGCCGCAGGGGCCGGACTTCTGGCAGTCGAACGCCCTCGAGATTTTCCTCCAGCCCGGCGGCGCGCTCACTCCTTACTACCAGATCGCCCTCAGCCCGTACGGCAAAAACTGGGCGGCAAAATTCACTCTGTGGAATCCACGCGCCAGCCCACACGACCGTGATAAGGAGGAACTCTCTCTGCCGGGCTTGCGCCAGCAAACGGCCCGCGGGAAAGATTCGTGGACGATCAAGGCGGCGATCCCGTTCAAGGATCTCGGCATTCCCGCACCGCGATCCGGCACCTCGTGGCGCGGCAACGTGGCCTACACCACGGCCGAACCCATGCAGCAAAGCCATTCCTGGGCCTACGTCTGGCCGCTGTTTTATTGGGACTACCGGTTCGGTCGTTTCGATTTTACCGACGGGCAATCCCCACCGCCGGAGAGGCACACCGTCAAGGGACGCCTCGTGGATGAGACCGGCGCGCCGGTGGTCTGGGGCACGGACAAGCTGGCCGCGTTCGATTGGAAGGGGCGCCCGGTTCGCACGAATTCCGGGGGCGAGTTCACGATCACCGGCGTGCCTTCCGGTCCGTTCATGATGCGCTCGCTCATTTCGACGCACGATCCCGTCGAGGTCAGCTTCGAGGTCAAAAACCCGGTGGAAATCCTCGAGCCCATCGTCCTGCATCCCATTCGGCTTTACACCTCGGGCCTGCCCGCAGCGGGCCACGCGGAGGTCACGCTTTTCCGTGCCTCGGTCGAGCAGCCTCCCGCTCTGCCTGTGGGACCCGACAGCCTAACGGCCGCCGGATCGCTGGATTTCGTGATTCCACCCGGCGAGCGGGAATCGCAGGCGTTCGCGCTCGCGGCTCACAAGGAAATGCCCGACCTGCGTGTGGTGATCGATCCGGTCTTCCGCTCTGGCGACAAGGAGCTCACGGTTGATCCGCCACTGGTCCGCTGGACCCGGCGCGTGATTGTGCGCGATGCCGACAACTCGACCCACGAGGAGTCGAGTGTGGTCTGGCGTTTCCTCGATCCCGCAGCTCCGAAGTCGGTCGCGGCAGGCGACATGCGGCACATCGTGGCCACGATCCAAGTGCCGGAAAAGGCCGCGCCCGGCCAATACGCGGGAACCCTGCATATCCTCTCGGGCGACCGTAAGCTGGCCACCCTACCCGTGTCGCTCAAGGTCCCGCCATTGCACCTCGCCCAGCCGGACAAATACGTCGGCTTCTACCATTACACCAAAGTGAATGGCAAACCGCTCAGCGACGAGGAACTCCTCCGCGATTATCGTCACATGCGCGACCTCGGAGCCACGCAGGTCGTCCCCGCCGACGTCAATTTCTTACCCGGCCAAGCCGACCCCTACGCCGAGATCAAGCGCCACATCCGCCTGCAAATACAGGCCGGCATGGGGCCATTCTATCATGTCTATCCCTATCCGAATCCCGGCCAGCAGTTGGTTTCGAAAGACCCCACCCAACAAACCGCCATCAAGGAACTCATCAAGGGTCTCGACGGCGTCGAAAAGGAACTCGGCCTGAAGCCCGGACAGATCATGATTTCTTTCGGCGACGAAGTGCAAGCGCATGGCCAGATCTTCGAGAACTGGGCGGAATGGTCCACCCGGCTCAAAACCCTCACCGACCGCCCAAACTACATGTCGGTGACCAACACCGAACGCGCCGATGACCGCGAGCGATACCTCCGCATGCTCCCGCTGCTTGACATCGCCAACTTCAACGGCACGCCCCATGACTGGGAGCGGATCGGGGCCGAACTCAAGAAACACAACATCACAGGCTGGTTCTACCCGAACACCGTGCATGACACGATGTATGCCCGCATCGCCAATGGCTACTTCCTCTGGCCCAGCCCGTTTGCCGCCTCCGTCCCGTGGACGTTCTACTACGAACCCAAAGGCAACTACTTCGACAGCCTGACCTCGGAGTTCACCATCTTCGCTTACAAGGTGCCCGACCCCGACCGCCCGGGCGAAATGCTCACCACCCTCATGGGCGAGGCTTACCGAGCCGGCTATGACGACCTCCGCTACCTCACAACCCTTGAGAAGGCACTCAAGAAAGTCCCGCCTGAAAAGCGCGAAACCGACGCATTCCGCAAGGCGACGACCCTGCTCGAGTCGTTCCGCAAGCGCCCGGAGATCAGCCGCGTCCACGGCGATTCGATGCCCTACTCGGCTGATGAACTCAACCAGCGCCGCAGGCAAATCGCCGGAGCCATTGAGGCGCTGCAGACCGGCGAATAGCAGCGCGCTTGCACTCGGACACACCCTGAACAACGAGTCGGACAGCACCACGAACGGCTTCCCCAATAGCGCAATCCGCCATCAGACACCATCTTTCCTTAACCTGGAAAGAGAATTGGAACCACAGATGGACGCAGATAGACACAGATTTTCAA
>CAYWLC010000099.1:0-4973 GCA_964458895.1 uncultured Luteolibacter sp.
ATGACCTGGAACTCGCTCTTGTTGTCGAAGGGCAGCATTTTCACCTTCACCCAGCCGAGACCGACGGTGGCCATGGAACCTAACAACAACGCGACGATAGTTGCTAGAAACGCCCATCGCCAGCCGCTGTGATGAATCAGCGGACCCATCACATGACGGTAGAGCCGCGTGAAAAAATCCTCGGGGTGGTCCGAGGAATGAACCACTCGTCCGTTAGAAATACCAGCTGATTCGGAAGAGTCTTCGGCAGGATGCCGAACACTGCCTGCGGGACGCAGGCGCTCCCCGTATTTATTGCCCCAGCGCAGGATGCGGATCGACGCCCACGGGGTCACGATGAAGGCGATGAGCAGCGACCAAAACATCGCCGCGCTTGCACCGATCGGGATCGGCCGCATGTAAGGCCCCATCAGACCGCCGACAAAGGCCATCGGCAGCACTGCGGCGATCACGGCGAAGGTGGCGAGAATCGTGGGATTGCCGACTTCCGCCACGGCCTCGACGGCGATGGCCGACCAGACGCGCCCCTGATTCCGCGGCAGATGGAAATGCCGGACGATGTTTTCCACCACGACAATCGCATCGTCCACCAGGATGCCGATGCTGAAGATGAGCGCGAAGAGCGTGATGCGGTTCAGCGTGAACCCATACAGATAGAAAATGAGCAGGGTCAGAGCGAGGGTGGCCGGTATGGCGACCGCGACAATGCCCGACTCCCGCCAGCCGAGCGTGAGCAGGATCAGGAGCGCCACGCCACACACGGCCATGCCCATGTGCAGCAG
Organism: uncultured Luteolibacter sp.; assembly: GCA_964458895.1. Lineage (GTDB taxonomy): Bacteria > Verrucomicrobiota > Verrucomicrobiia > Verrucomicrobiales > Akkermansiaceae > Luteolibacter. The sequence goes on from CAYWLC010000099.1 coordinate 783, forward strand.
CAGCTCGTTGGATTTTTCCGCCGCCGTCCTGCCGTAATGCCGCGTGATGCTAACAGAAACATCGGAGGGGATGACCGATCCCTTCAACGAATCCACCTTGCGCAGGACGTCATCGGCCACGGAGATCGCATTCGCACCGGGACGTTTGGCCAGGCTGAGCGTCACGGCGGGTTCCTCGCCGGCCACATTGCCAAAAAGCACATACTGCGCGGGCTCCTCGCCGCCATCGACGATTTCGGCGACCTCATGCAGATAGACCGGTCGTCCGCTGAACACCCCCACCACCACGTTGCCGACGTCAGCCGCAGTTTTCAGGAAGGCGCCGGTCTCGACCAACACTTCGCTGTTCGATGTGGTCAATCCGCCCGCGCGGTACTGGCGGTTCGCCTGCTGGAGCATGGGGATCAAGCCGCCGGGGCTGAGGTTGCGCGAGGCGAGCTTCGCGGGATCCAGCAGCACGCGCACGGTGCGGCGCGAACCTCCTGTTAGAGTTGTCTCCGCCACCCGCGGCACCTGTTTGACCGATTCCTCGACCTGCGCGGCCAGACGCCGCAGCATGAGCGGGTCGTAGCGTTTGCTGTGGAAGGTCAGCGCGAGGATCGGCACGTCGTCGATGCTCTTGGGTTTGATGAGCGGCGAGGTGACTCCCGGCGGAATGCGGTCGAAGTTGGAGCGCAGTTTTTCCGTGAGTTTCACCAGGCTGAGCTGCGGGTCCTCGCCCACCTTGAAGCGCACGATGACCAGACTTTCGCTGTCACGCGAGGTGCTGTAGATATATTCCACTCCGGAGACCTCCCACAGCAGTTTTTCCATCGGCCGCGTGACGCGGTCCTCGATTTCCTTCGCGGAGGATCCGGGCATGGATACCATCACATCAACCATCGGCACCTTGATCTGGGGTTCTTCCTCACGTGGCAGCAGGATGATGGCCGCCACGCCTAACAGAATCGCCGCAATGACCACCAGAGGCGTCAGCTTCGAGTCGATGAAGGTGGCCGCAATACTCCCGGCGATGCCGCGGGACGGTTCAGTGTCGGGATTTCCACTCATGGCTTGACGGTCACGGGTTGGCCATCGGCGAGCTTGGTCACATCTCCGGTCACGACCTGCTCGCCCACTTCAAGTCCTGAAAGCACCACTGTTCTATCAGAAATCCGCCTGCCGGTCTTGACCAGGCGCAGCAGCGCATGGCCGCCACCGGCGACAAACACGAGTTCCATCTGCCCGCGCCGGATCACTGCGGACTCGGGCACCCATAACAACTCGGTTTCCTTGACCGGCACGGAAACCCGTCCGAATTGGCCGGACCGCAATCCCGCGACCCCAGGCAGATCGAGTTTGACCATGAAGGTGCGGCTCGACGGGTCCGCCACCGGCGCGATCTCGCTCACCGTGGCCTCGATGGGCTTCTCCACCGAGGCGACGCTCACCTTCATCATCGCACCCATGATGACGTGCTCCAGTAACGCCTCCGGCAGATCCGCCTCAAAGCGCAGTGCCGTCGGCGATTCGATTTCCAGCAACGGCTTGCCAGGCATCGCGAGATCGCCCACATCCGCCAGCTTGCGCGTGATCACCCCATCAAACGGGGCGGTGACCCTCGCATAGCCCATCATCGTTTCCGCCTCACTCAAGCCCGCTTCCGCCACTTTCAAGCGGGCCTGGGCCGCATCGTATTCCTGGCGCGATGTCGCACTGGTGGCGATGAGCACCTTCTGCCGCTCGAAGTCGCGTTGTGTCTGATCGAGCGTGGCCATGGCCTGATCGACCTTGGCCTGGATTTCCTGAACCTCGAGCCGGGCTAACAGATCACCCGCTTTGACCAGCGCGCCCGGTGTGGCGTGGTATTCCAGCACACGCCCGCTCACCTTGGCCTCCACAACCGCCAGCTTTTTCGAGCGCACCGTGCCGACCACCTCCTCCTCCGCCGTGTGCGGCTCCAGGGTTGCGGTCATCACCACCACCGGAACGGCGGGCAGCGCGGCGGCGGATGGCCGCTTGTCATGCCTCCCGCAGGCGGCGAGCGCGATCAGGAAAACCATGGGAACAAGTCGTTTCATAGGGCGCGGATTTGATTTTATATTTGGCAAAATATCTAAGTATGGGTTGTGCATGAATCAGCCCTCGCCCTTGGCTTGGAATTCCTTGAGACAGTGAAAGACATTGAGCACACACTTTTTTCCCAAACGATAGAAAATCCGGGTTCCGCGCCGCTCGTCTTTCACGATCCCCACGTTGCGCAACACCGCCAGATGGTTGGATACCGTGGACATGTCGAGCCCCACCCGCCCGGTGAGGTCCGCCACGCAGCGCTCCCCCGTCGCCAGCGCGTCCACGATGAGCAGCCGGTTCGGATTGCCCAAGGCCTTGAAGATCGCCGAGGCCATGCGGAAATCCGCCGGCGTCTTCACCCGTCTCGTCCTTGGCTTGACCGTCATGATTTTGAATTTTGCCAAATTACAAAATATTGCAAGCAAAATTTTCCGCATTTCGTTATTCCCGCGGCGGGAATTTCCAGACATGCTTGCAGGCGTTGCCCGCACCCATGCCCGTTCTTGATCCCGCCCGGCTTGCCGATCCGTCCTCGACCGACGAGATCCTCGGCGTGTTTCTCGATTATCTAACAGCATCAGGCTGGCAACCTTACGATCATCAGGAACAGGCGATCCTCGAATTATTCGACGGACGCAACGTGATCCTCAACACGCCCACCGGGTCGGGCAAGTCGCTGGTGGCGCTGGCGCTGCACTTCAAGGCGGTCTGCCAGGGGCGGCGTTCGTATTACACGGTGCCGGTCAAGGCGCTGGCCAACGAGAAGTTTCTATCACTTTGCCAGATTTTCGGGCCGGACCAGGTGGGCATGATCACAGGGGATGCCACCGTCAATCCGGGCGCGCCGGTCATCTGCTGCACGGCGGAGATCCTGGCCAACATGGCCCTGCGCGAGGGCGCGGCCGCGCGTGTGGACGATGTGATCATGGACGAGTTCCATTATTACTCCGACAATTCGCGCGGTTCCGCCTGGCAGATCCCGCTGCTCACGCTGCCCCAGGCGCGATTCCTCCTGATGTCCGCCACGCTCGGTGACACCGTGTTTTTCGAGGAGGTGCTGGCGGATCTAACAAATACTCCGGTGGTGTTGGTGCGGTCCGAGAAGCGTCCGGTGCCGCTGGAGTTCGAATACAGCGAGACGCCGCTGGAGGAGAAGGTGATCGCACTGGTGGAGGCGGACAAGGCGCCGGTCTATCTGGTGCATTTCACCCAGCTCGCCTGCGCGCGCAGCGCCCAGAACCTGATGAGCCGGAATTTCTGCTCAAGGGAGGAAAAACAAGCGATTGCGGAGATCCTGCAGGACGCGAATTTCCGCAGCCCCTATGGCAAGGAGATCGCCAAGTTGCTGCGCCATGGCATAGGCATCCACCATGCGGGCTTGCTGCCGAAATACCGGATTCTGGTCGAGAAACTCGCGCAGCGCGGCTTGCTCAAGGTGATTTGCGGCACGGACACGCTCGGGGTGGGCGTGAACGTGCCGATCCGCACGGTGCTCTTCACCCAGCTCTGCAAGTACGATGGAGATAGTACCAAAACCCTGAGCGTCAGGGATTTCAAGCAGATCTGCGGGCGCGCCGGGCGGAGGGGTTTCGACAGCATCGGTTATGTGGTGGCGCAGGCACCGGAACATGTGATCGAAAACCTGCGTCTCGGGAAAAAAGCCGCCTCCGGTGGCAAGAAAAGTTTTGTCAAACGCAAGCCGCCGGAGCGGGGCTACGTCGCATGGGATGACAAGACATTCCGGCGCTTGATCGATTCGCCTCCGGAGAAACTCACATCCAGTTTCCCGATCCACCATGCGATGCTGCTCAATGTGCTGGGGAGGCGCGATGAGGACGGCTGCCGGGTGATGCGGGGGCTGATCGATTCCTGCCACGAACCATCTAGCAAAAAGAAGGCGCTCAGGCGCCGCGCCTTCGGGCTGTTCCGCGGGCTGGTGGAAGGCGACATCCTGCGCATCATCCCGCGCGCCGATCGCGACAGTCCGGCGAAGGTGGCGCTCAATGTGCGCTTGCAGGAGGATTTCTCGATGAACCAGGCGCTGGGACTCTGGCTGCTGGACGCCCTGCCACAGCTCGATGCCGCGTCACCGGAATACGCACTGAACGTGATCTCACTGGTGGAGGCGATCCTCGAGGA
>CAYWLC010000099.1:5073-11323 GCA_964458895.1 uncultured Luteolibacter sp.
TGCAAGGTGCTTTCCCAGACCGTGCCGCCTTCGGCCAAGACGCCGGATGTCCTGGATGCCGAGGCGTTTTTCGAGGACCTCGTGCGCCATGTGGACTCCAGCCTGCTGGACGAGTGGGAAAAGCTGCGCGATCCCGGATATGTTGCGCCCGGTGAGCGGGTTCTAACTGAGCGCCCGGCCCAGCCATTCAGCCGGAACCGCCCGGCATTTATCAGAGCCGTGAGAAACGCGGTGTTCGCCGCCGTGAAAGCCCTCGCCCACGGCAATCACGAGGCCCTGATGGAAACCATCGAAGCGCAGGACTCCGGGGGCGTGCCGTGGACCCGCGAGCGCGTTCAGGATCTAACATCCAGTTACTTCGAAAACCACGCGCGCATCCGCCTGGACCCCGAAGCCCGCAGCCACAAACACACGCGCATCGCTGAAAACCCCGATGCCAAAACGCGCCGATGGACCTGCGAACAGACGCTGGTGGACCCCGACGAACACAACGATTGGGTCCTGGTCTTCACTGTGGATGCGGACGCGTGCGACGCACGATCAAAACCCGTTCTTGTGTTAGAGTCCCTGCTGCCACTAATCTCACACCCATGAAAGGCCTCGCCCTCTTGGTTTTATGTCTCGGCCTCCTGGCCGGCCTCGCAAGTTGGTGGTATTCGCCCGGACAGGTGGTGAAACGCCGGACCCACACGCTGCTGGAAACGCTCACGCTGGAAGCTGGCAGCGGCACAGCGGTCCGGCAAATGGGCGTCTATTCGCTCGGTGCCCTGCTGGCCGATGACGTGGAACTCGAAACCCCCAGCATCCAGGAGGCGCAAGGAACCTTCCCGCGCTCGGAAATGGAATCCGCGTTCTCATCGCTCTGCGAACACGCCAAACAAACCCGCTTCCAACTCGAAAACATCCGCTCGCTGAAGATCGATGGCGACCATGCCGATCTAACAGCCAACTTGCATGCACTCGTCGAGTTGCCGACCTATCGTCCTGTCGATGGCCGTTTTGAAGTTGTCTTCCACTGGCAGCGCGACAAGGACCGCACCTGGCAACTCGCCCGCGCGAGCATCAAGGAGCTTAAATAAGCAAATCCTCGAATCCGCAGAACAACTTCGAGCCTGCGGGCGGCAGCGCGGGCAGCGGCGTGGCGTGGTCGAGATGGCGGCGGCAGATGCGGAAAAAATCCTCCGGCGTTACGGCGCGGCGCATCTCGTGTTCGAAGCCGCCGTCGGCGATTCCGTGGCTGATGTAGGCCAGCGTTTTTTTCATTCGCTGGACGTGGGAGGCGGGGTTGAATTTTTTGGTTTCCCGGGCGAGTTCGTCGTAGAGTTCCAGCACATAATCTAACAGATCGCGGAGGGTGGGGACGGGAGCGGGGTCTTGTCCGTCCGTATTTATGTTAGAAAGAACCGCGCGCAACCGGGCGAAGATCCACGGGTTGCGGATCGCGCCGCGTCCGATCATCAGACCAGCGGCGCCGGATTGTTGGAGGAAGGCAAGTCCGGTGGTGGTGTCCACGATGTTGCCGTTGGCGATGACCGGGCATGGCATGGCCTCCACCGCCATGCGCACACAAGCCGTATGCACCGGCGATTGATAGCGCTCATTGACCGTGCGTCCGTGGATTGTCAGGCCGTCGATGGCATGCTTGCGGAAGATTTCCAACAACCTTGGAAACTCGGATTCATGCGCATAACCGATCCGCGTTTTCACGGTGAAGCGGCCGGGGATGGCGTCGCGCAACGAGCCTAACAGAAGATCCAGTTCGGCAGGCTCGCGCAGCAGTCCGCCGCCCGCGTTCTTGCGGCAGACGATGGGAGCGGGGCAGCCGAGGTTGAGGTCGATGCCGGCCACCGGGAACTGCGCGAGTTGTGTGGCGGTGCGGATGAGGCTGGGCACATCGCAGCCGATCATTTGGGCGAAAATCGGCCTGCCGGTCGGGTTTTCGGTGATCGAGCGCAGGATGCCCGCATTCGGCACGGAGTCCGGATGGACGCGGAAATACTCGCTCACAAACCAATCCGGCGCACCCCGCCGCGCGATCACCCGCATGAACGATAGATCCGTCACGGCCTGCATCGGTGCCAGCACCAGGGCGGGTCGGTCGCTTGGAATGAGATCGCGCATACGGGGAAATCTTCGTCCTTTGCCGTGAAATTGCGTTGACAAGCAGGCACACACGGTGATGGTTCGCACAGGTTAAACAACACCGGAAACAGCCGTGGAAAGCGATTTATTGCACACCGAGAAAATTCTGGCGGATCGGAAGGTATTCTTTCTCGATCTCAAGCGCAACAACCGCGGCATGGTCGTCAAGATCACCGAGGACGTGGGTGGCAACCGTGACACCATCATGGTCCCTGCGGAAATCCTCGGCGATTTCATCGCGGCCTTGACTGATATCAAGGCCACTGCCGACGATCAGGAGGGCTAAGCGCGGAGCACAGCCGTTCCCCTGAATCCTTTTTAATTAAGAAATTCGAACCGCAGATGGACGCAGATCAATTCAAAATCTCTCTTCATCTGCGTATATCTGCGTTCATCTGCGGTTAAACCCTCTTCTCTTACTGTTTAACTGAACAGCATTGGCCGTCCCGGCTGTCATGGTTTACAGCCATTCAAATGTTATGGGGCTGAAATGGTGGGACGGGACGTCCCATCCCCTTATGTCATGTTAGATCACCGCGCTCACGCCAGCAGGCGCTCGATGACCTCCGCCGCGGTGTAACTCTCACGTCCATCGAGACATTCGAGCACGCATTCGACGTCGTCACCGATGGTGATGATCGGAGGTTCCTGATAGCCATCGCGGAGTTGGCCGATGCCGGCGGACGCGCAGAGCGCGTTGCACAGGCATTTGCGGCTCACGAGTTGTTCGGCGGTTCCGCCCTTGGCAAGGAAGGCATCATCCGGTTCCGACGCGCAGCGGTAACCGACCTTGCCATCCGCTTTCTGATAGGTTTCACGCAGCACTCCGAGGTCGCACACCCGGCAGCGTTCCTGATAGACCGAGGCCTCGGCGACACTGCCTTCGATCTGGGCGACCTTGAATGGAAACCCGGTGGGTGAGGCGAGGGCGTCGGTGTGGATCCTCAAGGAGCCTGCTTTCAACGAAGCGATGATTTTTGCCTTGAGCGTGGGTTCGAAACCGGATTCCTCACAAAAGGCGAAAGCCGTGCCCACCTGGATGCCACGCGCGCCGTGGGCCTGCGCCTCGCGGAGTTTGCCGGGCCGTCCGTAGCCGCCTGCCAACCAGAACGGCAGCCCCACATCGACAAATTTTCCGGGATCGATCCGGTCGCGCTCGCCATAGATCGGTTCACCTGCGGGCGTGAGTTGCATCGGCCCGCGCGGCGGCGCGTTGTGACCGCCGGCGGTCGAGGCTTCGACCACAAATCCATCCACCCGCCCGGACGCCTTGCGGCGCAGGTTTTCCGCCAACACCGGCGAGGAAACGATGGCCAGGAAGATCGGGCGTGTTAGAATCGGGGTCGCGCCGAAATCCGCGGGATCCACATGAATGAACACCGGCTCCGTGGCACCCGTCACGTCGAGCCGCATCTCGGCCGGACAGCCTGCGGCGAAATCATCCAGAATCTTGGGGATCTGCCGCGGAATGCCCGCACCCATGAGGACCACGTTCACTCCGGCCAGCATGGCCCCGTAGAGTGCCAACAAGGTGGGGGTCTGGATTTTTTCTAACAAATTCAACCCGACCACGCCCGAATGGCCTTCCTTGGCGAGGTGGATGGCCGCGAAGCTTGAAGCCACGGCCAGTTCGCGTGTTGCGAGCGAGGGTTCGTGGGTGATCATCGGCTGGGTTTTGAAGGGTGCGTCCGGGTCCTTGCCGCCGGGAATGAAGTAGCGCTTGAGGATGCGTTCGGCGATTTCGGGATAGGGGAAAGCTGCTAGAGCGCGCCGCAGATGGCCGCCGATATCACCGAGTTGGAGTTGGCGGGTGAGCAGGAGATCGAGAGCCGTGCCGGAAACCACCCCGAGTTGGCCGCGCTGTGCCACCGCACGGGCGAGACGCCAGCCGGACACCCCCACTCCCATCCCGCCTTGGATGATCGGCGGGAGCGATGACGCGCCGGCCGGATCGGGCGCGCACGGGTTTGGGATGCCTAGGGTCATTGATTGTATGATATATGCCAATTACAGTCCGCCAATTGGAAAGCATCCCGTGCGCAGCAAATTTTTTGTTTGAGAAGGTGTTCTGAGGCCAAATCGGACCGTTTGCAAGCACCACGCGGGAATTCGGGCGATTTAATTGGGGCCTTTTCCGCGGGGCGGCACGATAATTGTCAATTCAAGACTTCCCGCCCGCAGCGGAAACCGCTTGGATGCCGGCATGATCGACATGCTGGTGCGCCTCTATGATTTGCCGGATTCCTCCGCCCTCTACGCGGATATCGCCCACAAGGGCGTGACCTTGCGCCGCGCCAGAGCCTTCGAAAAACACACGGTGGTCGCCTTCGCCCAGACGAATTTCTCCGACAAATGGGCCAGCGAGGTGGAGGTGTCCATGACCCGCCAACCGCTGAGCTGCTTCCTGGCCACCCGGGAGAAAACGATCCTCGGCTTCGCGTGTTACGAAACCACCCAGCGCGGGTTTTTCGGCCCCACCGGGGTCGTGGAGGAAGCCCGCGGCCTCGGTCTCGGCAAGGCCTTGTTGTTCAAATCCCTCGAAGCCCTGCGCGAACTCGGCTACTCCTACGCGATCATCGGCGGCGTCGGACCCAGGGAGTTCTACGCCAAAGCCTGCAACGCCATCGAGATCCCCGGCAGCGACCCCGGAATCTATGTGGACCTGCTGCCGTAAAGGTGGACGGTTCACCCCACCGCGTGGATTCCAATCTGATGGTGCTTGCAGAGCTCCACGACGGACTCCTTTTCTAACAAGATTGTTTTCCCGGCCTCGATGGTGATGGCCGAGACCCCGGCGGCGGCGCAGGTTTCGATGGTGAGCGGGCCGATGACCGGCACGTCGAAACGCAGATCCTGATTGGGTTTGGAGACTTTCACGAGCATCACGTCTTTGCCGTGGCCGAGTTCGCCACCGCGGCGGATGCAGGCGTTGGTTCCTTCAAATGCTTCCGCCGCCAGCACGGTCCCGTGGCGGATCACCACACTCTGGCCGATGTCGAGCGCGCTGGTTTGTTTGGCGATGTGGAAACCGAATTGCGCATCGGCGAGCTGGCGTTTCTTGAACAGCGGCCCGCAAACCGGGCCGGGCCCGGGCAACAGGTCCTCCAAAAACGTGGTGGCGGGAAGCACCACGATGCCCTCGTTGGCAAGCGCCTCGGCCACCGCGCCGAACAAGGTTTCCGCATTGCGTTCCTTCAAGCGGGCAAGGATCATCAACACCCGCAGATCCGGGCGCAGATCAAACAATTTTTTCGGGGAGATCTGGCCCATCATGACCGCCTCGCGGGTCCCTTCGCGCAGGAAAAACCGGATCGTTTTCCCGAGTTGGCCGACGTGGAACCACTCGATGGCATCCACTTGATCCGCCAGTTCGGGATTCGTTTCGCCGTGAAATGCGGCCACCACAAGTTTGACGCCGGGGGAGTTCCGCCGCGCGGCGGCAATGAACATTTCCGGATAGACTCCGCTGCCTGCGATGATGCCGATGGTCCGTGCTTGGGTCATGCCGTGTGTGTCGGGAAAGAGGACGGCCACCCCGGAATTCGGGAAGTAGCGGCTGTGGGACTCGAACCCACACTCGTTAGAACTCGATTTTGAGTCGAGCGCGTCTACCAATTCCGCCAAGCCGCCTTGGTGGGGGGCAATGTGGCGTGTCGCCCGCCCGAGGGCAAGAGGATTTCCCCGCGCATTTTTGCGAGCTTGCCAGCCGCCGGGCCTGCCGCCATTTTCCCGCGCATGTTCCGCACGCACCGCATCACGATCCTCTCCGGCGACGGCATCGGCCCGGAAGTCATGGCCGAAGCCATCCGCATCCTTGATGCCGTGGAAACCCAGTTCGGCTTCACCGTGGCCCGCTCGGAACACCTCGTCGGCGGCGCGGCCATCGACGCCACCGGCCACCCGCTGCCGCCGGAAACCGTCGCCGCCTGCGAGGCGGCCGATGCCATTCTGTTCGGCTCCGTGGGCGGGCCCAAATGGGAAACCCTGCCGCCCGATCTCCAACCCGAGCGTGGCGCGCTGCTCCCGCTGCGCAAACACTTCGGCCTGTTCGCGAACCTGCGCCCCGGCGTGTGCCTGCCGGCCCTCACCCATGCCTCGCCGGTCAAAC
>CAYWLC010000100.1:0-11242 GCA_964458895.1 uncultured Luteolibacter sp.
CCGAAAACACCTCGCTGATCCGCAAACTCATCGATCTCAAAAAGGAAATCGACAAGCCCTCGTCCCAGGTCGCATCCCGCTTCGTGAAGGTCCAATACGCCGATGTCACCGAGATCGCCAAGACTCTAACCGATTTACTGACCAACCAGTCGGCCACCCAGAAAACCGCCGGCGTCCAGCGTGCGGGAACCCCGCCGCCGGTTCAGGGAGCCCCGCCCCAGGGTGCCCCTGGAGTAGCTATCGCCGGCAACATCGCGGGCGGCACGAGCAGCGGTGAGGAAAATCCCCCTCAAATCGTCCCGGAACCGCGCACCAACCGCATCTTCGTGATGGGCCGCCCCGTCGATATCCTCTTTGTCGAGGGCCTCATTCGTGAGTTCGACGTCCCCACCAGCGAAAAAACCTTCCTCCGCCGCAAACTTCATTTCCTCACCGTCACCGATTTCCTCCCGGTCGCGGGTGACGCGCTCAACCGCGCCTTCGGCGGCACCGAAAACGCGGCCGGTGGCGCGGCCGGCGCCGCTGGTGGTGCCAACCGCTCTAACAATAATGCCCAGGGTTTCAACCGCTTCAGCGGCGGCACGGGATCTGGGAACAGCAGGGGGAGTAGCAGAAGCAGCGGCATGAACAGCGGCAGCAACTCCGGCTTTGGCGGCAACTCAGGCTTCGGCGGCGGCTCCAGCTTCGGCGGCGGCGGCATGGGCGGCGGCGGCATGGGCGGCGGCGGCGGACTCCAGGCAAACAACGCCAGTTCAGCCCCCGAATCCCTGCTCGTCGGTCGCACGCTGCTCGTCGCGGACAACATCACCAACTCGATCGTCGCCCAAGGACCTCCCTCCGCTTTGGAAATCATCGAACGCCTGTTAGACCAAATCGATGTCAAACCCGATCAGGTCATGATTTCCACCGTCATCGGCAAACTCGACCTCAACAACGACAAGGAATTCTCCGTGGATTATCTGGGTAACTCTCATGATTTCGCCAGCCGCGGAGGCGGCGGTATCGGACCCATTCTACCCATCACAGGTGGCTCGTTCCTCGACGGTGAGGGAAAGGCAATAACACCTACTCTTGGCCCGAGCGGTGGCCTGCAATTGTATGGAAAAGTCGGGGATATGAGCATTTTCCTCAAAGCCCTCCAGGCGCGCAAGGACTTCACCGTCCTCTCGCGTCCCAGCATCTTCACCTCGAATAATCAGATGGGAACCATCTCCAGCGGCCAGCGCATCGCCATCCCCACCGGAACTAACAGCTATGGTGGAGTCGGCAACGCCGCATCCACACAGATTCAATATCAGGATGTGGTCCTCAAGCTCGAGGTTATCCCGCTGGTGAATTCCAACCGGGAAATCACCATGCAAATCTCCCTGCTCAACGACCAACAGGGCACACCGCAGGTCATCAAAGGCGGCGCAGGTGGAGGTGGTGATCTTACCGTGCCGGGAATCAACACCCAGGAAATCCTGACGACGGTCACCATTCCTAACAACGAAACCATCGTGCTCGGCGGTCTGATCACCACCACCGACGACAAGCAGAAGAGCGGCATTCCGATCCTCAGCGACATCCCGCTGCTGGGAAGGCTCTTCTCCTCCACCACGGACAAAAAGAGCCGCAGCGAACTCCTTATCTTCATCCAGCCGTCCATCGTCAACAACGCCCGCTCGCTCAGCAACGTGCAGAAAGACATGGATTCCCGCTCGAGGGTGGCTCCGAGAGTCCGCAAATTCGCCGATGGCCCTGGCGTGCTGCCACCGGCCGAGATGGATAAAGATTTCCCGCCCCTCGAGCGGCCGCTCTGCGACAAAAAAGCCCCGCCCAAGGCCATCCCCGTCGAGGAATATCCCGCCCCGGCCAGGAAGAAGTGAGGGCTAGTCTAGTCCGTCTTACAGACCGTCATTTATCCGAACTGATTTCCGAATGATGATTGATGATTGTTGATTTTTGAAGTGAGCTTGAAATTGAGCGACTGCGCCAACAAGCGCACATCAACAATCGAAATTCAACAATCATCAATCGTCAATCAAATCTGATAGCAATAGTCCAACAAGGATTTATGATAATGTGCAATCTGCATGGCCGCCCCTCAGCGTCCGTCCTTTTTCCCGCAGGCGCAGCCATGCCCGCAGCCTCGTCCCTGCTTGCGCCGCGAAAGCCGCGCGAGGAACACCACGAGCGTGATGGTCACTATTCCGATGGATGTTAGAAATTGCCAGTCCATTGTGGTTAGAATCCCATGAGTCTGCCGGTTTGGAAAACCAGCAGCGAGGCAAGATAGGCGAAACACGACATGAAAGCAAACTGCCGCAACGCCCATTTCCACGAGCCGGATTCCCGCGCGACCACGGCCGATGTCGGCAGGCATTGCAGGGCGTAGATGAAGAAGACCAGCAGCGAGACCATCGAGAGCGGTGTGAACAACAGCGTGCCGTCCGCCCGTTTGGCGTCGGCCAGGTGCCCGCGCAACGACTTGCGCACCGCTTGCTTGTCGCCCGCCTCATCCACCCGGAAAAGCACCGCCATGGATGCGTTGAAAACCTCGCGCGCCGCAAACGACGTGAGGATGGCCGTGCCCACCCGCCCGTCGAATCCCAGCGGCCTGACCGCCGGTTCGATCAGCGCCCCGATGCGGCCCATGGCGCTGTGGGACAGCACCTCCGCGGCGTCGCCCTGCGATTTCGGATAGGTACTCAGCGCCCACAGCAGGATGGAAAGCCCGAGGATGATGGTGCCGGCCTGCGCCAGGAACGACCCGCCGCGTTCCAGCACATGGCGGATGATATAACTCCACTGCGGCGCGCGGTAGGGCGGCAGTTCCAACATGAAGTGCCCGGCATTGACTTCAGGGCCGAGTTTTTTCCGCAGCACGCGGGCGACCACAAACGCGCTCAATGTGCCGAGCGCGTAAATGGCGAACAACACCAGCGCTTGTTTCCACGAGCCTTCGTCTTCATGCAGCAACAGCGGCACAATGAGGAAATACACCGGCAACCGCGCCGAACAACTCATCCATGGCGCGACAAAAATGGTCACCAGACGTTCCTTGGCGGAATCGATCGTGCGGGTGGCCATCACGCCCGGAATCGCGCAGGCATACGAACTGAACAAGGGCAGGAACGCCTTGCCGCTCAGCCCGGCCCGCGCCATCACCCCGTCCATCAGAAACGCCGCGCGCGCCATGTAACCGGAACTCTCTAACAAACCAATGAAGAGAAACAACAGCACGATCTGCGGCAGGAACATCACCACACCACCGACCCCGCCCAGCACCCCGTCCACCAGCAGCGAACGCAAATCACCCGGCGGCATCCACGCGGTCACCCGCGCGGCCACCATCCCCTGCCCGCTTTCAATCCATCCCATCGGAATCCGCGCGAAGGAAAAAATCGCCCAGAACACCGCGAACATCACCCCCAGAAACACCAGCCAACCGAAAACCGGATGCAACAAGCACCGGTCCAGACGGTCGGATCGAGTGAGTTGATGCGCGCCCGGACGGCGGGCCGCGAGTTCGCACAACTGCCGGATGAAATCGCGGCGGGAAGCTTCGGAATTTCCTCCAGCCACCGCCCAGGCCGGTCGCGGTGCGGCGGGAAAGGGAAATCGCAGCGCCTGTTTCAATTCGATGATCCCCCTGCCCGCGCTGGCCTGCATCGGCACCACCGGCACGCCGAGTTCTTCTGATAGTTTCGCCGCATCCAGGCGCAAACCGGCTTTTTCCGCCATGTCCACCATGTTGAGCGCGACGATGGTGGGGATCTGAAGTTCGATCACCTGCAGCACGAGTTGCAGGTGGCGCTCAAGGTTGGATGCGTCCACCACACACACCACCATGTCCGGCCTGGCGCAGCCGGGATGCTCGCCCTTGAGCGCATCCACCGCCACCTTTTCATCGGGCGATGGCGCACGCAGCGAGTAACATCCGGGCAAATCCAGCACCCGCAGCTTCTTCCCGTGCGGCGTGTAGGCAATCCCGGATTTCAACTCCACCGTCACCCCGGAGTAGTTGCCGATCCTCTGGTTAGATCCTGTTAGAGCATTGAACAACGTGGTCTTCCCCGAATTCGGATTGCCGATTAGCGCAATGGTCGCGGGGGTCTCGGCGTTGGCTTGCATGGGCGTTGTCTGCCGCTCAGGCCACCGGTGCCACCACCACTTGTTCCGCCAGCTCCCGGCTGATCGCCATGCGCGTGCCACACAGCGAACAAATCAAATTCCGCCCGTGCGCCAGTTTCCTCACCTGCAGTTGCTCGCAAAAACCCATGTCCCTCAAGCGATCACACGCAGGCCCCTTCAACACGCTGATCCGCAAGTCACAACCCACCCGCGCCTGATTCAGGGTCAGGGCGCTGTCGATCTTCAACTCCGCTGCATGCGCATCTTTCATCCACCGCCAATCAACGCTAATTGAGAATGGTTTGCAACAAGAAAAACGGGAAAGCCATGATTTTCGACGGGTTTGCCTAAAATCGGAAGAAGTGAACCACTGATTGCGCTGATTAAACTGATTTTGAAGAGGTTGAAAAAAACAGGCCCACCGTTTGACATGTGTTAAGCCATCACAGGTTTGCCATAAATTCTCCATATTTAATCAGTTCAATCAGCGCAATCAGTGGTTTCAATCCGCTTTTTCAGGCGCATAGGTGTTTCGCCACCGTCCCTAAGCCACAGCTCCGCCCTGCGCATTTCGGCATTGTCGCCCCTGCCCGGCTCCCTACCATGCCGCAGCTCCTTCCGAAACCATGAATGACCCATCCGATCAGCCCCCCCTTCTTCTTTTTGGTTAAATTATTCCGGTAATTTCAAAACCACATTGCCCGGCACTATCCAACTCTCTTCTTTGTGTTCTTTGTGGTTAAACTCTTCCAGCAAATTCCAAAACATGATCAGGATTGACAATCTATCAAAATCCTACCAGACCCCCGGCGAGACGCTGCGGGTGCTGGATGGGCTCGACCTGGTGGTGGAGTCCGGCGAGGCGGTGGCCATCACCGGCCCCTCGGGCAGCGGCAAGACCACCTTGCTCAATTTGTTAGGCGCGCTGGACCGCCCGGACGCCGGATCGATCCACATCGACGGACGTGACATCTCCAGCCTCCCACCGCAAGCGGCGGGCCGCTTCCGCAACCAGTCCCTGGGATTCATCTTCCAACAACACCACCTGCTGCCCCAACTCAGCGTGCTGGAGAACGTGCTGGTGCCGCGCCTCGCGGGCGATTGGGAGGAAAACGCGGCGGCCACCGAAGAACATGCCCGTGGATTGTTAGAGAAGGTGGGACTCTCGCAGCGGCTGGACCACCTGCCATGGCAGTTGTCCGGTGGCGAAAAACTGCGCTGCGCCGTGGCCCGCGCGCTGGTCAACCGCCCGAGCCTTGTTCTGGCCGATGAACCAACCGGCCTGCTCGACCAGGCCGCTTCGGACCGCGTGGCGGACCTCTTGCTCGACCTCAACCGCGACCAGAAAGTGACCCTGATCGTGGTGACTCACAACATTCTGTTAGCCCGCAGGATCGGACGCACCTACGAACTCACCCACGGCAAGTTGCATGAGGTGAAGAACAAAACAAATGAGCCCGATTTCTGACCTTTTTTCTTATTTTTCGCCTTTTTGCGGCAAAAAAATCCATCTGGCAACCTGAGAAAACCCAAACAATTCCATGACCGGAACCTCCTTCGTGCTGCGCGGCCTGTGGTATTTCCGCAGGTCGTATGCCGGGGTGTTCGCGGGGTCCGCGCTGGGTGCGATGGTTTTGTTAGGTGCGCTGATGGCCGGGGATTCGGTCAGGGCGTCATTGCGCCAGGTGGCGGAGGCACGCATGGGAAAAATCGATTCGGTGCTGGCCGGTGGCGACCGTTTGTTCCGTGCCACGCTGGCCGATGACATGGCGGAAGCGGCTGTGGATGCCGCGCCGGTTTTATTGCTCAAAGCCACGGCCACCGCGCAGCGCAGCGGACGGACGACCGGCGGCGTGCAGGTCGTCGGCGTCGATGCACGGTTCTGGAAATTCGCCCCGGGTGACGAGAATTTTCCAGCACCCCGTGACCGTGAGTTTTTCGTCAACGATCATCTGGCGCGAACCCTCGACCTCGTTTCTAACGAAACGCTGGTGCTGCGGTTTGACAAGCCCGCCAGGGTCGCAGGGGACGCCCCGCTGGCGGGCAAGGCTGCGGAGTGGATCGCAATGCGCGGGGATGTGGCGAAAATCTGCGGCGACCCGCAATTCGGCCGTTTCAGCCTCGGTGCCACGCAATTGCCGCAGGACACCGTGTTCGTGCCGCTCCAACGCCTGCAGGATGCCATCGCTTTCCCCGGCAAGGCAAACCTCTTGCTCTTGCGCGACCCAAGTGGACGCGGGCATGATTTTATGTTAGATCTGCTGGACAAGCGCTGCAAGTTGGAGGATTACGGGTTGTCGGTGGTGGACGTGCCGCTGGCCAACGCCGTGGAAATCCGCACGGCACGGATGTTTTTCGACCGACCCGTGGCAGCTGCCATTCAAAACCGTTTTCCAACAGCGCAGCCGGTGATCACTTACATGGCCAACACGATCGCGGCCCACGGCAAACAAACGCCCTATTCGATGGTCACGGCGCTTGACCGACCAGCCGCACCCTTCCTGCCTGGGAATTCTAACGGTGTCACCCTGAATACATGGGAGGCGGATGACCTCGGCGCAGCCGTGGGCGACGTGGTGCGAATCGATTATTATGCGCTGGACCCCGGCAACCACCTGGTGGAACGCAGCACCAACCTGCCGGTCTCGGGTGTGGTCCCTCTAACGGGTCTTGCCGCGGACCGCTCGTGGATGCCGGATTTCCCGGGCGTCGCGACCGCGGAAAAAACCGCGGACTGGGACCCCGGCGTGCCGATCGACCTCAAGCGCATCCGCGACAAGGACGAGGCGTATTGGGATGCGCATCGCGGCACTCCGAAGTTGTTCCTGCCGCTCGCCATCGGGCGCGAACTCTTTGGCAACCGCTGGGGCGAATTCACCGCCCTGCGGGTGCCCACGGCCATTGCCCCGAAAAGGGAGGTGGAAAATCAATTGTTAGAAACGATGACCCCGGCGCTGTCCGGCCTGATACTGAAGGATGTCCGCCAACAGGGCATGGCGGCGGCGGCCTCACCGGTGAATTTCGCCGGTTTGTTTCTGGGCATGAGTCTGTTCCTGATGGTGGCGGCCGTGGCGCTCACGGCGATGTTGTTCCGATTCCACATCGATCAACGCAACCGCGAAAGCGGTCTGCTCGCGGCCCTCGGCATCCCCGCCAACCGCGTGCTGCGCTGGCGCATGCTCGAAGGCCTGGGCATCGTGCTGGCTGGCAGCGCGGCGGGCGCGCTGCTGGCCGTGGGCCACACGCGCGTTCTGTTAGATATTCTGGAATCCATCTGGAGCGGATCGGGCGGTGGCGGGATGTTCCGCTTCCATGTGGATCCGACCACAATTCTAACTGGAATTACGGCCTTTGTCTTCCTGATGATGTCGGTCATCTGGCTGGGGACACGCCGGCAGGCGCGCATGGGTGCCAGCCTGCGTCTGGAGGCGGGCATGGAAGAGGCGGCGGGCGGCATTCCCGCGCCACGGTGGCCCGGGCATGCTGCCCGGAGCCTCTTCATCACCCAACCCTTCCCCTGGTGGGCGCTCGGACTTGCCCTTGCCGGCTTGTCCGCCCTCGCCTTGAACAGTCTGTTAGGAACACCGGGGGCGTTCTTTCTCGCAGGATTCATGTTACTGCTATCCGGTCTATCAACCTATCAATGGCATCTGCGACGCCGGATGACGGAGCCCTGTGCGGAGCTATCTCCAAGGCGTCTGGCTCATCTGAATTCCGGGCGGCGACCGACCCGTAGCCTGGTGGTGGTGGGCACACTGGCCAGCGGCGTGTTCCTCGTCGTGTCCGTGGCCGCCTTCCGCCAACACGGCGGCGACGAGTGGCAACGACGCGACAGCGGCGCGGGCGGATTCGCCTTCTGGGTGGAAACCACCCGTCCGGCAATCCGCAGTGAATCTAGCAACTCCACAGACCCTTCCGCGGGCCTCGACGAGGCACTGAAACCCTTCGGACAAGTGCTGCCCCTGCGCATCGGCGCCGGTGACGAGGCGAGTTGTTTCAATCTCAACAACGTGACGCGCCCGCGCTTGTTGGCAACCCAGGTGGAATCACTGTCGCGGCGCGGCGCTTTCCCCATCAAAGCGGTCATCAATGGCTGCGCGAGGGATTGGAACACCCTGCGCGATGGCGACGTGATGCGCGCGTTTGTGGATGAAACCACCCTGCTCTGGGTGTTGAAGAAAAAACCGGGCGACCGGATTTTCTATCAGGACGAATGGGGCCGTGACTTTCCCGTGGAAATCGCCGGCACGCTGGATGCCACCGTGTTCCAAGGCAGCCTCGTGGTCGATGACGCGCGCTTTTTGCAGCACTATCCATCGGCGGAGGGTGCCCGCACATTTCTAATCGATGCTGGACCGGACATCGAAGGCGCTCGTGCGCTGCTGCAAAAAAACCTCGCGGACCAGGGAGCCGTGGTGACCACCACCCGCGAGCGGCTGGAAGCTTTCGGTGGCGTGGAAAACACCTACATCACCATTTTCAACGTGCTCGGCGGGCTCGGGGTGATCCTCGGCAGCGCAGGCCTCGGCCTGGTGACGGCGCGTAATTTGTTAGACAGACGGCATGAATTCGCCATCCTGCATACCGTCGGTGTGCCCACCGAGGTCACCCGGCGCGTGGTGCTGCTGGAAGTGGGGCAATTCATCCGCTGGGGGTCCGGAATCGGCGTGACTGCGGCTCTGGTTGCCATCGTGCCGATGCTGTCCACCGGAGGGATCGGGAAATCCCTCGCATGGATCGGCTTGCTGGTGCTGCTCATTGCGGCCTGCGCGTGGTTCGCCTCATGGCTGGGATACCGCAGGCAAATCCTATACGCACGCGACGCCCGCAAGGAATTCGGCTGATGTGTTACCAACTCCGAGGGACATGGTATTTGCTTGTCACCGCATCATTGGCCCGCCAAGAAACGCGCGCCCCATCACCGCCAAAGCTCCCTGTTCACCCAAGCGTGCCCATGAAGATCCATCACTCACAACGCCTGCCATGGTTCATCACCCTGTTGCTCGCCGCCTGCGTCCATGCGCAAGCCGCCAAACCCGACAAAAGGCTGGAACCACTGGTTGTGAGCGCCGACCGCACGGAAGGCTGTGCTTTGTTAGAAAAGGACCTCCACCTCTTCCAGATCGAATCCGTGTCGGACCTGGAGGGAGTGACTCCCGGGCTGTCGATTGTGACGAGTGACACGCGCGGATACGGCGATGTGATCGGCATGCGGGGAAACGCCAACACCTTGTTTTTCTCGCCTCCCGCGGTCGGCATGGTGGTGGATGACGTGCCGATGGGCGACGTGTCGAGTTATCCGACCGGTCTGTTGCAGATGGATCAGGTCAAAGTCCTGCGCGGCCCGCAAGGCACCCTCTACGGACGCAATGGTGCGGCCGGCATGATCGACATGAGCACGCCCCACCCGGGCAACACCACCGAAACCCATTTGACCTCGGAGTTCGGTTCCTATGGCTTGTGGGGGTCGCGTCTGACCACATCCGGCCCCTTGGGTGAGGGTTTCGCCCAGAGCTTCCAGTTCTATCATGAGGAGCGCGACGGCTATATCTATAACACCACACTGGGCCGCGCGACCGATGACCGCTCGATCACCGGAGGACTGGCGAATTTGTATTGGAAACCGGCTGAAGACACCGAATGGCGGCTGCGGGTGCTGACGGAACGCGCGGACGACGGCGCCCAACGGCTGAGTCTGTTAGGAAGTGGGGATCCTTTCAAGGTGGCGTCCGATATCCCCGGCGAGTCGGTGATGGAACGCTGCCAGATCTCATTGCACGGAACCAAAACGGGACCTTGGGGAACTCTCAAGTCGATCACCACCTGGCAGGATTGGCGGATGGACCCGAGCATCACCGACCTCAATCTAACAGCAATTCCCCTCTGGAGTTCCAGGATCGTCCAGGACCAGACGATGTGGACCCAGGAATTCCGTTGGGAATCACCCGAGGACTCCACCCCATGGTCGTGGCGCACCGGCGCGTTCTTCATGAAACAATTGTCCAGCGGCGACGGCACGCGCGACTTCACGAAATACGGCTGGCCGCTCTCCGAGCGCACGATCTACGACCTCGACCAGTGGAACGCGGCCGCATACGGGCGGGTGGGCTACGCGGTGGACACCCGGTTGCAAGTGCTGGCCGGCCTGCGCGTCGAACATGTCGATTCCCAGATCAACCGCACCAAGACCAACAATTATTTCGTCCCGCCGTCCCATGTGAACGAGGAGACCGGCGCATGGTATGCCTCGCCGGAACTCGGCGCGAGTTATGCCCTCAACGATTCCACGCGCCTGTTCGCACGCAGCGCGATCGGAGTCAAACCCGCCGGTTTTTCGGCGTTTGCCAGCACCCCCGCCATGGCCAGCTACGATGACGAGCAGGCGTGGACCAACGAGGTGGGGATGGAGGTCACACTGCCGGACCCGCACCTGGCGTTTAATCTAACAGGATATTGGAACCACATCCACAACTATCAGATGAACATACCTGACGGGGTATCCACCGATTATTACACGGTGAACGCCGATCAGGTGACCTCCATGGGCGTGGAGGCGGAGGCCAAATGGCAGCCAGTGGACGGGTGGACACTGCAGGGCAGCGTGGGCTATGTGAACGCGATCTTTAATTCCTATCAGGACCCGGTGACGCCAGGCATGGATTATGACGGCAACAAGGTGCCGTTCGTGCCGGAGTTCACCAGCGCCCTGGGGGCACGTTATGATTTTACTAACGGTTTCTATGTTCAGTCCGCCGTGAGAATGATCGGGGAAACCTATTTCGACGAGGCCAACAGCGGCGATTTCCGCCAGGGTTCCTACCTCTGCTGGGATGCCGAGATTGGCTATGTCGCAAAGAACTTCTCGGTGGCCTTGTTCGGAAGAAACCTCCTGGACAGGAACTATTACACCTACATCAACCCGCAGATCACCGCGGGCTCTCCCGGCGATCCACAGGTCTTCGGTGTCCGCGCCAGCTTGGATTTCTGAGAGCGGCTGGAAACGTTCACGCGTCTTTATTCTTGCGTTCCTTGCGTTCTCTCGCGGCCATTCGATTTTCACTTTGCCAATGCGCCGGTGGCAGTGAAAAGAGGCGGCGGGCATGATGCCAACACAACCCTTCTACCA
>CAYWLC010000101.1:0-11209 GCA_964458895.1 uncultured Luteolibacter sp.
GGCCTTTGGCTGCGGCCATTTCCGCGCTGACCTGGTAGGCGTGGCCGGTCATGAGCGAGGTGATGGCGGCGGCGTAGGTGCGGCCTTCATCGCTGTCGTAGCCGAGACCGCGGCTCATGATGAGCGCGCCGAGGTTGGCGTATCCGAGCCCCAAGGTGCGGAAGGCGTGGGAGTTTTCCGCGATCGGCTTGATCGGATAGCTGGCGCGGTCCACGAGGATTTCCTGGGCGACGATGAACAATCTAACAGCATGTTGGAAGCGGTCGGTATCGAAGGAGCCGTCGGTTTTGAGGAAGCGGACGAGGTTGAGGGAGGCGAGGTTGCAGGCGGTGTCGTTGAGGAACAGGTATTCCGAGCAGGGGTTGGTGGAGTTCTGACGTCCGCTGCCCTTGCAGGTGTGCCAGGTGTGGATGGTGGAGTCGAACTGCATGCCGGGGTCGCCGCAGGTCCAAGTGCCGAGCGCGATTTTGCGGAGCAATTCGCGGGCGTTTTTTTGTTCGCACGGTTGGCCGTCGATCACGCGGCGGGTCCACCAGTTGCCGCCTTCGATGGCCGCGTTCATGAACTCATCGCTGGTGCGCACCGAGAGGTTTTCATTTTGAAACATCACGGAGCCATAGGCATCGCCGTTGTAACTGCCGTCGTAGCCTTGTTCGATGAGCGCCCAGGCTTTTTTCTCCTCGATGGTTTTGGCTTCGATGAAATCCTCGATGTCCGGATGCCAATCCTTAAGGGTGTTCATCTTGGCCGCGCGCCGGGTCTTGCCGCCGGATTTCACAGCATTCGCCACTTGGTCGTAGATGCGCAGAAATGACATCGGCCCGGACGGCTTGCCCCCGCCGGAGAGTTTCTCACGGGATGAACGCAGGGTGGACAAGTCCGATCCCGTGCCGGAGCCGTATTTGAAAAGCATGGCTTCCGAACAGGCGAGGCGCATGATGTCCTCCATGTTGTCCTTGACGCCCTGGATGAAGCAGGCGCTGGCCTGCGGGTAGTGGTATTGCCCCGGCGCGCGGTGGGCCTTGCCGGATTCCGGCTCCCAATACCAACCGCCCTCACTGCCGCCCTTGCCGACCTTGTATTGGTGATAGAGGCCCACGTTGAACCAGACCGGCGAGTTGAAAGCGCCGTATTGGTGCAGGCACAACCATGTCAGATCCTGATAGAAATTCTCCGCGCTCGCCTCGTCGGCGAAGTATCCGTCCTCAAGTCCCCAATCGGTGATGGTGCGCGTGACCCGGTGAATGAGTTGACGCACCGATTGTTCGCGGCCGCCCTGATAGGGGTCCTTGCCGTGTGAGGCATCACCATAGAAATACTTCGAGACCGCGATTTTGGTGGCCAGCTCGCTCCATGCCTTGGGGACTTCCACGTTCTCCTGACGGAAGAGCGCCTTGCCGCTGTCATCGGTGATCTCAGCGGTCCGCTGGTCCCACTCGATCGCGTCAAAGGGCGAGATGCCGGGCGTGGCGAAATTCGGCTCGAAGGCGAGGCCGGAGGTGGCGAGGGCAGGTGGCGTGGACATGCGGCGGGTGGGTGTTTCCAGGGTGCTGGTGGAAGATTTCATGGAAATAGCGGGTTGAACAGGGTGGAAAGAGGCGAGCGATGGTGTTTTTACTTAGGAAAAATTAGCAATCACTAGATGTAGCGTGACGTGTGATTAGTATGCCACTAGGGGTAGCTGAGGCCAAGAAGAAAATGCACATTCCGCTCCAATCCTGATGGCTCTAGAGAAGCAATTTCTTGGGAGGGGAAAGATGCCGTAATCTCAAGGCTGGCGTGGCCTTGGATGAATGAAATGCGCAGGAAAACCGGGGATTTTGGATGGTTTCTAACAGAAAAAGCGGACCGTGCACGCGGGGGGAGCGCGTCGGTGGGGTCACAATTTGAACAATCCGCCGCGTTTGCCCCCGAGGATGGCGGCCCCCATGATGGCCACGGACAGAAATACCATGGCCCAGACGCCGAGTGCGGCCGCGAGTTCGGTGCCGTTCCCAAGGGTGCTGAGCAGGGAGTAGATGGCCTTGGTGATCGGATAGTGCTGGGTTTGCTGGGCGAGAACCAGGCTGTCGCTGACTTCTAGCATTGCAAATGCGAAGGCGAGAATCGCGCCAGCTGTTAGATTTGCGCCGATCAGCGGGATGGCGACACGGCGCAAGGTTCTGACCGGGCTGGCACCAAGCGAGCGGGCGGCATCCTCAAGCATCGGATTGCTCTGCTGGAGGCCGGCCACGGCCGAGCGGACGATGTAGGGCAGTCGCCGGATGGCATAGGTGATGACCAGCAGCAGGAACGGACTGCCGCCCGCACCGATGAGAAAAAAGAACGGTTTGCCCTCCTGCGACAGGGCGAGATAGCCGAAGGCCATCACTAGTCCCGGCACGGCCAGCGGCAGCATGACCAGGGTGTCTAGCAGCCCTCGGGATTTCAGATCCGAGCGCACGACGACCCATGCCACGCTGAGGCCGATGACCAGCGCGACCAGGGTCGCACAGCCGGCATAGAGCAGGCTGTTTTGGATTGAGGGCACGACCAGGCCGTGGCCGAGCGCCTCGATGTAGTGGCGAGGCGTGAAGATGTCGGGCACGACGGTACCATACCAGCGCCCGGCCAGGGACACCAGGATCACGCCGAGGTGGGGAATGGTGGCGAGCGCGAAGACGCCGGAAAACAAGGCCGCGCAGGCTGCGGACTTCCAGCCGTGGAGACGCCGTGATGAGACGCTGCCTTTGGGACGTGGTGCCGTGCCCAGGGGTGAGCGGCCCATGACGAATTTGGATAGAGCAAAGACTGCGGACGCCACGACCAACAACACGGCCGTCAACACGTAGGGGATGGGGTTTTGATCAAGACCCTTGAGGCTGTCGAAGATCTGCACGGAAGCCGTGCGTCCGTAGTCGAACACCAGCGGCACTCCGAGTTCGGTGAAGGCCCAGATGAAAACGATGGAGGAACCGGCGAACACCCCCGGCATGGCGAGTGGCAGGGTGATGCGCAGGAAGCGTTTCCACGGCGGGCAACCGAGGTTTTCCGCTGCCTGTTCCATAGCCGGGTCGAGGTTGGCGAGAGCGGCGGCGATGTTCATATAGAGAACCGGGTAGAGATTGAGCGCGATCATGAGCACGATGCCCGCAAAGCGTCCTTCGGCCAGCCAGTTGAAGGGCGTGGCGGCGTCCATCCATCCGGTCTTGATGAACAGGGCGTTGAACGCGCCGTTCACACCTAACATTTGTTTCACCCCCACCGCGCCGACAAAGGGTGGCAGGATCATCGGTGCCAGAACCAACACCCCGAGCGCGGGCTTGCCGATGAAATCATAACGATGCCCGATCAGCGCGAGAGGGAAGGCGATGACCAGCGCCGCGAACGTCGAAGCCGTGCCGAGCGCGAAGGAATTCCACAGGCCCTCGCGGTAGATCGGGTTACTGAACACGACCACGAAGTATTCCAAGGTGAACCCCCGTCGGCCCTCAAAGGCCTGCTTCACGACCATCCCCGCCGGATAGACGAAAAACACCGCGAACAACACGCAGACGAACACGGAGATGATGATGGCGGTTCCGCGTTTCATTGGGATGCGTTGCGGTGGGATTTTGCCATGGCTTCGGCCCTGCGATAGTTGCCGCGGAACCAGTTGCCGATGCGGGCCGCGTGTCGCGCGGTTTTCAGGGGATCCTTGCCGTCGAATCCGGGGTCGCCTTCACCATCGAGCCTGTAGGGCATGATCGAGACATCTGAAAAAACGGCCAGCGCGTCGGCGGGCATGCCAGCGTCACGCAGCGCGCGCCACGCGGATTTCATCTCCTCGTGGGAGTCGATGCACATGGCTTTCACGAGTTGTCGCAGGGTGTTGAACGCGGCACCGGTGAGTTCGCGCTGATAGGTGAAATTTCCGGCATCCTCGTAGGGATGGACTCCCGGCATCGTTGAGTTCGCCAGGTTCTCCGCAGTGTAAACATCACGCCGGATGGGAGTGCGGTGGAGCGCGCGCAGTTTGGGGCCGTTAGGGGTGCCGGGTTTGGCAAACCACAGGACCTGCGCCTCGCGGCTCAGGCAGAATTCCACAAACTCCTGCGCGACCCGCGGATGCGGCGCACCTTTCAAGACACCGATCGGATCCGCGCTCAGGGTGGTGCCTCCCGCCGGGGCGATCCACGCGACGCGGCGTTCGCCGGTGGTTGTGGTTAGATCCGCCGCATAGGATCGCCCGTAGAAATCGATGCACATGCCGGCGGCTGCGTTGCCCTGGCCCACATCCAGAGGAATCTTGGTTGCACTGTCGGTGAAGTAGGCGGCATTGGCGGCCATGCGCTGGATGAGTTGCAAGCCGCTGCCCCAACCCGCCGCGAGCGCGGCCTCGCGGTTCTCCGGTTGGTCTGACAACACCCGCAGCATCTCACCCTGGACTAACAACTCGAAGGCGCGGGCCACCGAGGCGCTCTTGGTGGGGTCGGCGAGGGCGAGAGCGCCGCAGTAGCCCGGATTTCCCAGGTCGCGCCATGCGGTGGGCGGGGGGAGTTTCATGCGGGCCAGGACCTCCGGATTATAACAGATTCCGAATTGCGAGAGGCAGGTGCCCACCCAGAGGTGATTCCGCGGGAAGTAGCGTTCGCCGGTAAAGGTTTCGGGGATCGGGCCGCCCGCAGAAAAAAGATCCGCATGGGTATCGAACACGCGTAGCGGAAGCAGATGACCGGATTTTGCCTGGCTGGTGAAATCCGGTTCGCCCCCGCCGAACAAGACGTCCACACCCATGCCATCCCGTCCGGTTTCCTCCGCCGCTTTGAAACCGGCATCCAGCACCATACGGATCTCAGAGGCACCACCTGGCGTGCGCCAATCCAGATGAAGCGTGCGACCGGTGCTCGCTTTCCAGTGGGCCGCAAAGGATTCTCCAAACTCGTTGCGGATGGTTTCGTTGTGTGGGCTCAGAATCACCAAGGTATCATCCGCACGGCGCCAATCGCTCATGGAACTCTTTCTCCGCAGTACCATGGGCAAAGCCACCATGAGCGCCATGAGCGAAAGAATGATGAGTGCTTTGGCTTTCATGGGAGGACATTCAATCTCCAGTGATCACCGCCTTCAAGTCTTCCAAGCCCCATGCGGGCGAATCCCCGCCGCCAGCCTCGTCCAGCGTCGCTGCATATTGCCGCTTTTTCTCCTGCAGGCGCACCACCTTTTCCTCAACCGTGCCACGCGTCAGCATGCGGTAAATCGTCACCGGCCGCGTCTGCCCGATCCGATGCGTGCGGTCGGTCGCCTGCGCCTCTGCCGCCGGATTCCACCATGGGTCAAAGTGAATCACCGTGTCCGCCGCCGTCAAATTCAATCCATATCCTCCTGCTTTCAGACTGATCAAAAATACCGGTGGCCCCTCCGACGATTGGAATGCTTCAACCATTTGTTGCCGGTTGCGCGTCTGCCCGTCAAGCCGTAAACAACCCCAGCCGCGCTCCACCGCGCATTTCTCGATTTCCAGTAATTGTTTCTGGAACTGACTGAATACCAATATTTTATGATCTCCTGAGATGGCCTCATCTAATAATTCAAGCAGGCGTTGGAGCTTGGCTGAACGACGAGCAAGCAACAACTGCTTCAAGCGCTCGTTCCCGAGCAGGGCGAGGTCGCAGCAAGTCTGCCGCAAGCGCAGCAAGGTGGTGAGCATCTGCATGCGCGCGGAGGCCGGGTTCCCGGAGTCGGCCATGGCATCGATCCGTTTGCGGCCCTCGATGAGAAGATCGCGGTAAACGCTCTGTTGGTCCTGGCTGAGGTCACAAAATTCGTCGATGAAAAGTTTGGGTGGCAATTCGGGGGCCACCTGTTCTTTGGTTCGGCGCAGCAGGAAAGGATGGATCCTGAGTTTCAAGCGTTCCATCACGGCAGATTCCCCGCCTTGTAAGGGAACTTCGTATTGATCACGGAATGCCTCTCGAGAACCCAGCCAGCCGGGTTGAATGAAACGGAAAACCGACCACAAATCGCGGACGCCATTTTCGATGGGCGTGCCGGTGAGGGCGATCCGCCTGAGGCTGCGCAATTTAGCCAGCGCCCGCGCGTGGTCGGTGTCTGGATTGCGCATGAGACTGGCTTCATCCACCACCACAGCCCGGTATGAATGTTGGAGGTGCCATGCCAAATCCCGCACGAGTGTCCCGTAACTGGTCAGCACCACGTCCCCATGGGCGATTTCTTCACGGGCTTCGTCCCGACCCGCTCCGTGGAGAATCCGCACGCGGCGACCCGGGGCAAACCGTGCGAACTCCGCCCGCCAGTTGCCCAACAGGGAGGCCGTCGCGACCACCAGGACCACCCCAGAGTCATTTGCATTTGTTTGAAACAAACGCTCGATTACGGCGATTGCTTGTAACGTTTTACCGAGACCCATGTCATCGGCGAGCAGAGCCCCGCCAAAGCGCTCGACTCGATTCAGCATCCAGGCGATTCCATGGGCTTGGTAGGGGCGGAGGTTGGCCTGCAATGTGGGCGCGCATGGATCTATTGGAAATGAATCTGACTCACTTGATGTTTGAAAGTTACGTAATTTATTACTGATTTCACGGATCACTTCGCCGGAGCGGGCGGAGGCTTCGTAGTGGCCGCCTTTTTGGTGCAAATCCAGTTCCGCAAAGAGCGGTTCAATCACACGGCCCATCTCGTCGGAGATGACCAAGCGGCGTCCCTTGGCATAGGGTCTGGAAGGCTTGCCGGAGCGTAGCAATTGCCGAATGTCATCACCGGCTATCGTGTTTCCATCGTTTGTTTGAAAGGTGAGATCGAAGCTCAACCAATCAGTGCCTGATCCAAGGATCTCGATGCGGGGAGCCACCACGATAAGAGTGTTGCGGGAGCTACAGAGGCGGGGGCTTTCTGAGATAGTCCAGGAGTCAGGGAGTTTCGGAAGAATTTGGGTCAGAAAGGCGATGACGGATGACTCACCACGCAGCAGATGGGTTCCTGATGCGGGGTCGGCGCACAGGAATCCGGCTTTTCCAAGGTGTTTAAGGGCCTGTTCTTCGGCTGGGAAATCGCGGATAAGGCAATGATCGTCTGCAAGGTGCGGCAGCTTGGCGATCTTTCCGCAGCCGGGTGGCACGGCGGGTGATTCGCCATAGCTTACGGTGAGTGTGGCTTCCAAATTCTGCAGCGACCCATCAAGGGCGAGCTGGAAACATGCGGGGGCAGGGACAAAATGGAGGGTGTCCAGCCATCCGTTTTCCGGGAAACCGAGCCAATCCTGCCACGTGTCCAGGTTTTCCAGCAGGTGCTTGGCGGGGATGAGCGCCGGCTGACCAGCAGCCATGGATCTTAGAACGCCAGCGAGCGAAACCGGGGGGATTCCATTGCCCGCACCCGCGATGGAGTCGGGACCGATCTGCCAGAACGCGCCGCCGATCACATGCCACGGGTCGCAATCCGGATTGAGAACGAGCTTGATTTCCCCGTGTTCCGGGTTGGCTACGGACAACATCAGGCGGTGGCCGATGGAAATTCGGACAGGCGAGCGTTCTTTGCCGCAGGTCACCCGGGGGTGCTCGGCGATTGCTGTTAGAAAACCCGCGATCCGATGACTATCGAGATGAAGGTTGAGGGTGGCTGGGGTACCCGCGCCTTGTAGGGCCAGCCAATTGGCCAGTTTGAGATCGGCGGGATGTGGCTCCGAATCCGAGCAAATCGTCAAGGTGGCGGTGAGTTTTCCGCAGGTGAGCGAATCACGCCAATTGGATGGCAGGAGCATGCTGTGGGCCGGGCTTGCGGGTTGGGAGGGGAGTATTGCGCTTGTCGCTACGCTGGGATGAAAACCCTTCAAGGTGGCCAAACCGACCGCCACAGCATGGCAGCAAAGTTCTCCGGTGGTTTGGTTTTCGGGGCATGAACAGCGGGTTTCGAGGTCGCTGGCCGATTGCATCGTCACGCCGACCCGGATCATGCGTTTGCCAGCACGAACCGCGCCTCGCCAGCCGGAGGGTAAGGCGAGGGCCTCGGTCACGGCGCCGCCATCCAGAAGGGATTTGCCCTCTTTGAATGCTTTCCATGATGCGGCCGCCCGCAACGTGCTTTCGGTCCACCCGGTCATGCGCCACCATCTTTTCCTCTCCATGGCTCCTAGGCAATGCTTGCTTGGAATTTTTGTGGGGGACTATGCTTGATCCTGATTCCAACTCCGGGAACGCAGAGAAGCGTGTCAATCGAATCCACAGAATATTAGATTCCGCATTACATATATTGTAACAAGTTGTAAAACCGGGGCATGGAGGCATGTTGGCGTCCATTGGCGCTTGGCGAAGCTGCTGGGAATGCCCATAGTCCTTGTGCCATGACCCGTTTTCGCCCGTGCATCGACCTCCATCAGGGAAAGGTCAAACAAATTGTCGGAGGCAGTTTGCGTGACGACGGTACGGGGCCGCGCGAGAATTTTGTATCAGAACATCCATCGTCATGGTTTGCGGAAATCTTTCGTGCCGACCAACTCCGTGGCGGCCACGTCATCAAACTCGGACCGGGCAACGACGCCGCAGCCCGTGCGGCGCTCGCCGCATGGCCTGACGGCCTCCAAATCGGCGGCGGCATCACGGCACAAAACGCCGCGTCCTGGCTCGATGCCGGGGCCAGCCACGTGATCGTCACCTCGGCCTTGTTTGATGCGCAGGGCATTTTTCAACCGGACGCCTTAGCCGCTCTGATCAAGGCCGTTGGCGCGGACAAACTCGTGATCGATCTTTCCTGTCGGCGCGGCCCCCATGGCTGGACCGTGGCGATGAACCGCTGGCAAACGCCCACCAATCTCCAGATCACGCCCGCCACGCTCGACCGCCTAGCGCCAAACTGCGCCGAGTTCCTCATTCACGCCGCCGATGTCGAAGGACTTTGCGGCGGCATCGCTGAGGATCTGGTAATTCTGTTAGGCGGCTGGGGGAAAATCCCGCTCACCTATGCCGGCGGCGCAAGCACGATGGACGATCTGCGGCTTGTGGAAAGCGCGGGTCAAGGGAATGTGGACGTCACCGTGGGCAGTGCGCTCGATCTATTTGGCGGCACCGGCATTCACTACAAGGATCTCATCGCGTGGAACCGACAGTCTCCGGCATGCTGACGAATTCGGGTCTCTCGATTCGGTTATCTCATTCGCCTATCAGAACTTCCACGCCCCGATTTTGCAGGTCCTCAACGAATTTAGGATCCGCTTTCTGGTCCGTGATCAGGCAGCTCAAATCCGAGACTTCGGCGAAGAAAAACGACGCTTTGCGACCGAGTTTCGAGTGGTCGGCCAGCAACACGACCTCCTCGGTGTTGGCGATGACACGTTCTTTGAAAGCCGCCTGACGCGAATTGCTCTCGCTCACTCCCCGCTCGGGATGCAGGCCGCTGCCGGACAGGAACATGCGGTGGATGTTATATCGTTGCAGCGATTTTTCAGCCGCCAGGCCGATGAATGAACGGGACTTCGCATCGAATAGTCCGCCGACACACATCAGATCGAGATGCGGTCGGTCGGAGAGCGCCGTGATCACATTGAGGGCGTTTGTTAGAATCGTCAGCGGCAGGTCCGGTAGATACTCGGTCAGCGTCAGCACCGTGGAACTCGCATCAAGGAAAATCGTCTCATTGGCCTGGATCCGGCTCGCCGCCAGCCGCGCAATCGCTTGCTTTTCTTCCCGCCGGATCGCCTGTCGCTCAGTGAATGGAAGATCCCCGCGGATTTTCTCCGGTCGGCTTGCCCCACCGTGTATGCGGATCAACTCGCCACGCTTTTCCAGCAATTCGAAGTCTTTGCGCACCGTCTCGTCAGTCACGCCCAATGTCTCGGACGTCTCCGTCGTCCGCAAGGAACCCGCTGAGATCAATAGATCCAAAATCCGCCGTTGTCGTTCGATCGCGAGCATAAAATCGTGTTTTTCTGTGTTTCGTTGGGAATTTTTGGGAATTTTGCTTGACTGTCAAGCAAATCCGACCAAAACACAGCCAACCCATCGCCGCAACGCTCAATTCATCCACCCCGAGAGCCGTCGTCGAACACATGGTTCGTGAGCAGGTCTATACCCGCCTCGGACTTCGCCTTCCCGCCGCCGCCAAGGCTCCCAACGCCCTTCTCGTCAATATTTCCGCCCGCCACTGCCACCTCACGCAGGTGGCCGTGGAAGCCCTTTTCGGTCCAGGCCACAAGCTCACACCGATGAAAGGACTCTATCAGGAAGGCCAATATGCCGCCAAGGAGTCGGTTACTCTCATCGGCCCCCGCAGCCGCGTGATCTCCAACCTCCGCATCCTCGGCCCCTGCCGCAATCTCAACCAGATCGAACTCGCCTACACCGACGCCGTCTCGCTCGGCTTCGACATCCCGGTCCGCATGTCCGGCGACATCAAGGGCACTCCCGGCTGCATGCTGATGGGTCCTAACGGATACTTCGAACTTGAAGAAGGCGTCATCCGCGCCCAACCCCACGTCCACATGCGTCCGGACGACGCCGCCTACTATGGAGTGAAACACCTCGACACCATGAAACTCAAGGTTCACGGACCGCTCGGCATGACCTTTGACAACCTCGTCGTCCGCGTCGACCCCTCCTTCAAACTCGAAGTCCACATCGATACCGACGAGGGCAACGCCTGCGGCCTCAAGCCGGATGTCTTCTGCGAACTGATCCGTTAAGAATATCTCAAGTTTGAAATTTGAAATCTCATATCCTCCACCAACTGAAATCCTAACTCTCCAACCCCACACCAACCAAACCATATGAGTGCACTCGGCATGATTGAAACCAAAGGCTACGTCGGCAGCGTCGAAGCCACTGACGCGATGGCCAAAGCCGCCAACGTCCAACTTATCAACCAAATCCAAATCGGCGGCGGCTTCATGACCGTCCTCGTCAAAGGCGACGTCGGCAGCGTGAAAGCCGCCGTGGACGCCGGAGCCGATGCCGCAGGCCGCGTCGGCGAGCTGGTCTCCGCCCACGTGATCGCCCGCCCGCACGCCGAACTCCTCGCGCAGTTCGGCATCGCATGAACTCCTGTTAACTGATAACACATAACTTATAACATAATAATATCATGGCCAAACAAGCAATCGGCATCATCGAAACCAAGGGCTTCGTCTCCCTGGTTGAAGCCTCCGACGCGGCGCTCAAAGCCGCCGACATCAAAATGACAGGCTGGGAGAAAATCGGCTCCGGACTCGTCACCGGCTTTTTCACCGGCGACGTCGCCGCGG
>CAYWLC010000102.1:0-4811 GCA_964458895.1 uncultured Luteolibacter sp.
TGTGGCCGAAAATCTCGGAACAGGTCGGTGACGAGGCGGTGCCGGTGGAACCGTCTTCCAGCTTGTAGGATCCGAGGCCGTGGAATTTCCCCGGATTGTCGAGCGCGGGTTGATAGCCGCGGCCTTTTTCCGTGATCACGTGGAGCACGACCGGTTCGTGCACGGTTTTCAGGTGTTCGAAGGTGCGGACTAACAGCGAGAGGTCGTGACCGTCGATCGGGCCGTAATAACGCAGCCCGAATTTTTCAAAAAGCACATTGGGGAAGAGCAGGTTTTTGGCACCTTCCTCCACCTTGTGGGCGAGCGTGCGTGCGGCCTTGCCGGCGATTTTTTCGACAAATTCGGCGGCTTTCGCGCGGACGGATGCGAAGGTGTGGTGGGTTTGCAGGGCGTTGAAGTAACGGGCGATGGCCCCGACATTCTTGTCGATCGACCACTCGTTGTCGTTGAGGACGACGATGAATCTGCGGGTGGTTTCCGCGATGTTGTTGAGGGCCTCCAAGGTGGGACCGCAGGTGAAGGCGGCGTCACCGGCGATGGCAATGACATGGTTGTCCTGACCTGCTAGATCGCGGGCCGCAGCCATGCCCAGCGCGGCCGAGAGGGCGGTTCCCGCATGGCCGGCTCCATAGGCATCATGTTCGGATTCCGCGCGCGTGAGAAATCCGTTGAGACCCTTGAAGGTCCGGATGGTGTGGATTTGGGCGGCACGCCCCGTGAGCATTTTGTGGACATACCCCTGATGCGCCACATCAAAGACGAATTTGTCCTCAGGCGTGGAGAATACCCGGTGGAGTGCGATGCTGAGTTCCACAACGCCGAGATTGGGACCGAGGTGCCCCCCCGTCTTGGATAGCGAGGTGATCAGCGAATGCCGGATTTCCGTAGCCAGTTGGATCAAATCCTCGTCCGCGAGTTTTTTAACATCGCGCGGGGATTGGATCGATTGAAGCAGCGGGCCGAGGGCGGGAGGCTCAGAAGAGGCGGATGTCATCGTCGTCGGAAGCTGCGGAGGAAAGTGCGGGCGGAGACAGGCTTGCGGCGGACTCGTCCATTCCGGCTTCGTGTTCGGATTCGGTTTCGTTTTGATTGCGCAGCGTGATCAATTGGATGCGGCCGCGGGCGGACTGAAGGATGGACTCGCATCGGTCTAACAGCAAGGAGCCTTTTTCGTAATGGGCCACGAGTTCCTCCAAGGGCAGTTGTTCCTGTTCCATGGCATTGACGATGGCTTCGAGTCCGGCCAAGGCATCCTCGAACGAGGGGGAAGACTCAGGGTCTTCGGTTGGGGATTTGCGGCGTGCCATGGGATCAATTTTCCGGGTTGCTTTGTTTCGCGCGGATGGCACGTTCGCTGTAATAGACCATGTCCATGCCGACCAGAGGCTGCCGGAACGGATAGCGTTTGGTGATTTGCTGAGTCTTCTCGGTCTTGTCGTAGATCGCAATGCCGGGCGGGTAGGTGGCGAGAGTGATCCGCCCGTCATAGACCATCGAGGTGAAGTCCTTGTAGCGATCCGCCACTTCGGAGATCGGTCCCGACCCGTGGGATGAGGGGGAAATGAGGATGCCAACCGTGGGGGTTTGTAGTTCGACTGCGGCGTTTTCGAGTTTCAGAAATCCCTCGGCGGTCGGTGGAAGCCAGATGCTCATGCGGTCGGCGTACCATGCGACCGCCCATGGCTGGTCGGAGAAGACGATTTCTTTGTCAGCCTCCACCCAGCCTTTGAGTCCGCTTGTTTTGCTATTGAGCACAGGGGCGTAGTAGGGTGGCCAATGCGGGATGCCGCCGCGATCACGCAGCTGCATGCCCACCCGCACTTTTTGCGGCAGGGACAACACCAGTGGCATGGCGCACAGGAAGATGACAAACATGTGATGGACATTGCGGAGGGCCGGAGTGGAAATGACAAAATCCAAGCGACTCCACAGGATCGAGATGAAGGCCAATCCATAAGCGGTCATGATGGGGGCGAAGAGCAGATGGAGTTGGTTGGGATTCAGTTGTTCCGCGTTAATGCCGAAAAACGCGAGTCCAAGGGCGGTGGTTAGCCACATCAGCAGGATGGCCCAGCGGAAGTTGGCGATGGATTTTCGTTTGAACGGGTGAAGCAGGGAAACGAAAAACATGGGGGCGATGACAATGCCTGCCAGCAGGCGAATGATGTCGGTGGCCTGCAACAGAGTGGTCCGCGTGATTTTCGCGATCAGACCATCCAGCACCAATGGCTCAGCCACCAAATCCGTATTGCGCATCACCGCCACTTCCGTGCCATTGCCCAGGCCGTTATAAAGTGTTAGATACGCCGTGCCGAATGGCGACCCGGTGAGGGTTTGGTTGCGGAGCATCGGCCCGATGGTGGCGACAAGCAGTATGGCCAGCACGACAATGCCGACGATGCCGCGCGGGCGAAAGGATACGGCTGCAAAGATGATATATCCCAGCGCGATCCAGACCGTCATCCAGTGGGTGAGGGCCAGGAGGGTGAAGAAGATACCGGCGATGACGGCGGGCGTCATGGAGATCCGGCCATCCGACGCGGCTTCCACAGCCCGATAAACGAAGTAAATGCCACAGGAAAAAAGCAGCAACATCAACATCTGCGGCAGGCCGCTCAGCGAATAATCCCAGAAAGTTTCACTAAACAACATCAGGATGGCGCAAACCCCCGCGATCTTGGCATCGAAAATCCGCGAGATCAGCAGGTAGTTCACCCCGATGGCCATCAGGAAAAACAAGGTGCACACCGCCGCAATCACACGATCGAGCGGGAACACATATTCATTGGGACTCATTTGCCAGGAATCCGGCTTGTCAGCGCCCACCAACTTGAGGACCGCCGCATTGAGCAGCGGGTTGAGCGGGGAATGATAGGTGTCTTGGAAGCCGACCATTGGCACCGAGTGTTTCTCCGCCTTGGTCGCCTGATAATAGGCGACCGGACGGATCATCTTGGTGGTGAAGCCGTTGCCCCGGGCGATTTCCCGGGCAATCTGGGCTTGGTCCATGGCCTGCGGGGAATTCAGCCCACTGAACAAGGTGAACAGATTGCCGAGAGTCAGCAGGATCAGGATCAGGAAATACAGACTGCGGCGGACGAGGATGCCGGTGTCGATTTGGGAAGATTGGATGTTCATGGGGGCTGAGGAGACGGGGTGGGGCGTTCAAAGACCAAACTCCTTGAGTTTGCGCTGGAGGGTTCTGCGGCTGACGCCAAGAAGTTCCGCAGCACGGGTGCGGTTGCCGTTGGCTGTGGATAGGGCGGTTCGAATGGTGTTGGTTTCGAGCGAATGCAAGTTGAATTCCGCCGACGCATCAAGGGAGTTTTTAACGACTGGCTCCAAACCGGGCCGGGAAGCCGGGGGTTCAAGCAGGAATTGGGGCAAATGCCGGACGTCAATGACCGCGTCGTTGCTCATAACCACGCCGTGTTCGATGGCGGTCCGGAGTTCCCGGACGTTGCCAGGCCAGGGATAAGCGAGCAGGAGACGCAGGGCGGCGTCTGTTAGAGGCTTGACCGGGCGTTCGTTCTCCCGGGAAAATTCGGCAAGGAAACTGTTCGCCAGCAAAACAATGTCTTCGGGGCGTATCCTCAACGGCGGCATGTCGATGTTGACCACGTTGAGACGGAAGTAAAGATCTTCGCGGAATGACCCGCAATCCACCAATTCCCGGAGCTTCTTGTTAGTGGCGGCAATCACACGGACATCCACCTTGATCGGGGTGTTCGAACCCACTCGTTCGATGCTGCGCTCGGAAAGAACCCGCAGCAGCTTGATCTGGGTCGAGGAGTCGATCTCGCCGATTTCGTCGAGAAACAGCGTGCCGCCGTCCGCCTGTTCGATGCGACCAATGCGGCGTTGGGCGGCCCCGGTGAAGGCACCTTTTTCGTGGCCGAAAAGCTCGCTTTCGAGAAGCTGCGGTGAAAGCGCCGCGCAGTGGACGGTCACCATCTTGGCGGCGGGCCTCCCGGAAAGATGGTGCAGCAGGCTCGCAACCACTTCCTTGCCGGTTCCGGATTCCCCCTCGATCAAAACGGTGGCGCGACTGGGAGCCACCTGCCGGATCCATTCGGATACCTTCTGGATTTCCGGGGACTTGCCAATCAGACGGTCGAGCTTGTGGGTCTGATGAACCTGCTGGGTGAGCTGTTTGTTTTCCGCTTCGAGATCGCGCCCGCGCAACGCGCGCTTGAGCAACATCTCCACCTCATCCAGATTGAGCGGCTTCGTCACAAAATGCCATGCCCCGCGCCGCATCGCCTCCACCGCGGTGTCGATGGAACCGTAGGCCGTCATCATGAGCGCCACCGGCGCGTCCGGCAGGGCCAGCGCGGAATCTAATAAATCCATCCCGGATTCCCCGCCGAGGCGCAGGTCTGTCAGAAGAATCTGGATCGGCTGGCTCTTCAGTATGGCGATTGCCTCGCGCGTTCCGGTGGCGGTATAAACCTCGAATTCATCCTCCAAGGCGCTGCGCAGCCCCTCGCGCGTGGAGCGCTCGTCGTCAACAATGAGTAAGGTGGGAAGCACGGGAGTGGAAATTTTAAAGGGTTAATCTCGTCATTCGCCATTCGTCATTCGCCATTCGTCATTCGTCATTCTTCATTAGCCACTCACGACAATTCGATGACGGGTTCGGGAGCGCCGAGCAGCCTAACAGAACGTTCGGCGCGCGGGAGGTGGATGGTGACGCGGGTCCCCTGCTGTTCCTTGCTTTCGATGGTGATTTCCCCGCCATGTTCGCGCAGGATGCGGCGGACGATGAGCAGGCCGAGTCCGGAGCCCGGGGCTTTGGTGGTCCGGTACGG
>CAYWLC010000102.1:4821-10831 GCA_964458895.1 uncultured Luteolibacter sp.
TCCGGGGAAATGCCGGTGCCGTTATCTTCGATGGAAATCACATATTCATAATCATTCACGCGGGTGCGGATGGAGATGTGTCCGTCCTTCGCCGCGAGTGCCTGATAGGCGTTGCGGATCAGGTTGTAGAACACCTGTTGGAATTGGCCGCCATCGACGAGTGCGGGCGGCATTGATTCGGTGAGATCGAGTTCCACGGAGATCGACCGCGTCTCCAACTCCGGCTCCAACAATCTAAGCGTTTCGCGCAGCAGGCCATGGATGTCCTGCCGTTCGCGCCGCGGTGTGCTGGGTCGCACGGCATGGAGGAATTGTTTGAGGATGGTATCCAGGCGCTGGATCTCACCGCGCGCAGTGGCCAGGTTTTCCTCTAGCGGTTTGCGGTCACCCGATGGGAGTTTGCGCAGTTTGCGGCCGAGAAGCTGGAGATGGATGTCGAGAGAATTGAGCGGGTTGCCGATCTCATGGGCGACGCCGGCAGCGAGCAGGGTGAGCGCGTTGAGTCGCTCGGATTCCAGGGTTTCCTCGGCCTCCGCGCGGGTGCGGGTCAGATCGCGCACCAGCATCACGAAACCTAACGGAATTTCCGCGGTATCTTCGTCATCGATGGGTGCCAGATAGAAATTGAGGAAGCGGTTTTCCGGATAGAACACCTCGAGGTCGCGGCTGATCGTGCGGCCCGGTTTGCCCAACGTTTGCCAATCCAGCCCACGCACCTGCGAGGACAGCGGCTCACCGACCGCTTGTTCCGGGTCCAGCCCGAAGAACCGGCAGGCCGCATGGTTGAGGAACCCGATGATGCCGTCCGGATCCAGAATGATCACGCCCTCCTGCAAGGCTTCGAAGACTTTTTCAAGAAATCCTTTTTCCCGGATGAGCCGGGTGACAATCTGCTGGACTTCCCCGTGTTCGACCCGGTCCAGGCGGGCGACGAGTTTTTCGAGAAATCCTGATTTCACGGGAAAATTGGCAAGCGAAGGGTTGGTGGGTGGTCTGGTATCCTCAAAGTCCGTTGCCGCGACAGATTGGCACAGCCCGGCAGCGATGGCAAGCACACCTTGCGGTGCGTGTAGCCCCCGCCAAGCCGCAAGCGTGGCCCGGCCAGAGAGGATTGATTGACGAATGACGAATGGCGAATGGCGAATGGCGAATGACGAATGACGATTTTTGATTGTGAACCTGCGTGCGTCGCGGGGCGCAGTGCTGGAACGACGTGCCTCTGATGCTGGCCTACAAACAGGGAGAAAAATCTAGAAATCGGCGGAAGAAACTCAAAATTGAGTCGCAAAATGGAATCAACGCCGCGATTTGCATGCGGCACGACCTAGTGTAGTCCGTCTTACAGACCGTCATTTATCCAAACTGATTTCCGATTGCCGATTGTTGATTGTTGAAGTGAGCTTGAAATTGAGCGACTGCACCCTCTTCACTTCAAAAATCAAAAATCAACACTCATCAATCGTCAATCCACCCGGCTCTCCCCAACCTCTCCCGTCTTGCGTCTTGCTCCCAACCCAGGCCGCCCAGAACACGAAACTCCTCTTCGAAAAAATCCTGATCCGCAAACAAGACTCCATCCTTGCGGCGTCATCATCAATCTCGAATCGAATCCCCGCACGCTTCTGAAGATGAGTCCACCTCCTCCGCCTCGATCTCCCGGCTGAAGGTGTCGATCGCGGTTTTTCCGACTGTGCGGGTATCTAACAATGAATATCCACCAATCAGGATGGGGCCGACGATGGGCAGCCAGCGGGAGAGCGCCTTGCCGACGGCCTTCTGGGTGATCTGGATGCTGATGCGTTCCAGCAACTTCTGGATCACGCGATAGCCACCGCTCTTGAGAATCAACCGCTCGCCGACGCGCACGAGGATGTCCCGCGCCAGCATGGCCGCACCATGACGAAAGAGACAATAGACCATGGTCTGGCGGTTCAGTTGCGCGGACTTGCCAAAACAGGCGGCGACATCCGCCACCATCCGGCGCTGGATCTGCCAGACTTTCATCAGATCCGGAATGACCGTCAAGATGCCGAGTGGTCCCGGAGGAATCGCCAGTCCCGCCGACATGGCCCCGGCCTTGATTCCCGCCACCCGCACGATCCGTTTGGCCCGATCACGGGGCTGAGGGCCGGGTAACTCGGACGACGGAGGAATGTCTGATGCCAGATCCTCCAGGACACGGAAAAAAGTCCGCTGCACGGGCAGTGCGAGCGATTCGTTAGAATCCGGATTCTGAGGGGATGTGGCTGCCAAGGAAGTCCCTTATCAAAGCCGTGGTGGATGTTTGGAAGAATCTATCAGGGCGTCGGCGCGGCGGCGACGGTCTTGGCATCGCGCAAGGCCTTGGAGATGGCGCGTTTGAAGCCATCTTCGCCGGGATGTCCGACCCAGACGAGTTTGCCGTCGGCTCCGAACACACCAGCGCGCGGTATGCCGCCATTACTGATCTTCGCATCCCCGCCGGCGGTCACCGGATATTCGACACGGGCTTTCTTGAGCAAGGGCAGGATGGCTTCCTTCGCACTGTTCTGGGCTTCCATGCCGATCACGATGAGACCCTTGGCCTCCCCGCTATGGGCCATCTTGGCCAACTCGGGCAGCAGGGCGATACAGGGGCCACAGTTGACACCCCAAAGATCGACGACCACCACTTTGCCCTTGAAGGAAGCGGGATCGAAAGGCTTGTCATTGACGACGGAACCGAAGGTGACTTGATCAAGAGTCACGCTCGGCAGGGCTTCCTGGGCGTCTTTTTTCTTGGAGGCGGCGGCCAAGGGAAGGGTCAGGGCGATGAGTGCAGCTAGGTATTTCATGGTTTGCAATGGCTGGATTGTTAGACTTTTCCGGGCTGCGGACGCTTGGAAACGCCGCGAATCACCGCCCGTCACCCTAGCCCTCCAGCCATCCTTGCCAAGGATTTATTGGCCACAACCCGGTGATTTCGGTGAAATCGCCCGAACAAGTTTACTAGCAGACTTGACAATTCCAGCAAAAGTCCTCCACTTCCCGCATGGCAACCAAGCTTAAACCAACCAAAGACAGACTCTCGAAGTCCCAAATCCTCGATCAAATCGCCGAATCCACGGGTCTCGCCCGCAAGCAGGTCTCCGCCGTTCTGGACGGCCTGTCCGATGTCATCAACGCCCATATCATGAAAAACGCCGTCGGCGAATTCGTGCTTCCTGGCCTGATGAAAATCAGCACCGTGCGCAAACCCGCCACCAAGGCGCGCAAGGGCATCAACCCCTTCACCAAGGAAGAAGTGATGTTCAAGGCCAAACCCGCCTCCACCTCGGTGAAGGTGCGTCCGCTCAAAGGTCTCAAGGACATGGTGCTCTAACATAGAGCGCTTCTTCCCACAGGATTCCCACCACCGCCTATCCGGTCCGCCGGTTAGGCGGTTTGCTTTTTTCGATGGCGGCGAAGCGGGTGACGATCCATTCGTTCTTCATCGAGTTGAGCGGCACGCCGCAATACTGGCAATTGAGGTCGAGGGTGTCGCCCACGGCACCGGAACAATTCGGGCACTGGTGCTGATAGAGAGCACCCTTGTTGGGGACCGCCGCGGCATCGCGTTCCAGCGTGATGACATAACCCGGCCGCACGAGATCCTCATCGACCGGGGTGAAACCTCCGGGCGTCATTTCCACGCGCTGGAGCGAGGCGGTCATGCCGACATCCAGGGCGTGCCTGCTTTCATGACGGCAGGCGTCTAACAACACAGCCTCGTTGAGATAGAGACGGTTGAAGATGATCGGCCGCTTCGGCAGGAATGCGGTGATGTCGGCCAACGCGTCGTCGGATACGAAGCGCCTGACCACGGCCGGGTTGCGCGTGGCCAGCGCGGTCATGATTTGCATGAACGCGTTGCTCGCCTTGTCTTCGGTGAGTTGCACGGCGAGGTCGGGTGCCTCGCGGCTGAGCTCTGCCACGGCCTGAGCGAGATCCGGAGAGACATGCGCCGCCATCGCGCTGCCGTCGCCGTAATCCTCCTCCTGGGTGATCTCGGCGAGAATCCAGTCGAACTCCCCGCTGTTGACCATGACCTTGCAATACTCGCAACGGCAGAGTTCACCCATATCCTCGGGCAGGGGTGCGCCGCAGGATGGACAGGATTGTTTTTGATACATGTCCGCATCAGCCTTGACCGGTTGTTGCTTGCGGATGAACGACCAGTATTCGACGAACGGCTCGTCGCTTTCCGAATCGAGCGAATGGTCGAGTTCACACACGAACGAATCACTCATGGCGGCCCGGACAGACACCTGCATTACATCATATTCACCATCCTTGGTGGCGGCCACCGGATCGATGGACAGGATGCGGATGTTGCCCAGCGCGTTGCGCTGCTTGAGCAGTCCCATCATGTGGAACTGGGTGGCAAAACGCTGATAGATCCCGTCGGAGATGAACCGCCGCACACCTGCCAGATCCTGCGCGGTCCACGCCGCCTGGATCCTGAGGAAGGCCTCGCCGACCTTGCGCTTGAACGCCTCGATGTCGAACCCGGGATTGGCCGCCAGAAACGCTTCCATGCCGCCGCCATCCCGCCGCCGCGGCAAGGGCGGAGCCTTCGAAAAACGCACCCCGCCGGTGGACTTGTTGCGCATGATCAGAATCACTAACAAAATCACGGCCGCCATGATGAAAAAGAAACAGAAGAAACTGAAAACGGAACCGCCTCCACCCGAACCGCGGGAACCGTAGGAATGCGATCCGCCACCGAATGACGATCCGCCGCCATGGCTGCCCCCGTTGCTGTGGCCGCCGTCGCTGTGTCCTCCGGCACCGCCGGCCCGGGCCTGAAGGTTCGCGAGCGCCCCCATGACCCACCAGAAGGCTGTGGACAGGAACACGAGGGCACGGATGGAGTGATGTTTCATTGGCAGGCAGTGCGCGGGATGGATGAACCAAGTTTCCGCGAGATCTAAACAGCCGCGCGGATATTTCAATTCGAAATTGCGGATGCAATCGCCGCTTGCCCCGCCGCCCATCCCCTGCTTCCATCCGCCTCCCCAACCGCACACCCACATGGCCAACAAAGACATCACCGATCCCGCCCGCATGGAGAAAATCGTATCGCTGTGCAAGCGCCGCGGCTTCATCTTCCAAGCCGGGGAACTTTACGGTGGCCTCAACGGTTGCTGGGATTACGGCCCGCTGGGAGCCGAGCTGAAACGCAACCTCAAGGATTTCTGGTGGCGCAAAACCGTGCAGGAACGCGAGGACGTGCTCGGCATGGACGGTGCCATCCTGACCATGGAACAAGTGCTCGTCTCCTCCGGCCACGTCGGCGGATTCAGCGACCCGATGTGCGATTGCCTGCTCTCGAAGGCCCGCCTGCGTGCCGACCAAATCCCGGCCCAGGACGGGACGGCCGTATGGTTCAGCATGGCCAGTCACCCGGCCAGCGGCTGGCGCGTCGAGCGCGCCTTCGCCGTGCTCGTGGCCCCGGGCAGGGACCCGATCGAATCCCACAAGACCGCCAGGAAGTATTACTCCGAGTTTCTAACCAACAAACAAATCTCACCGAAGGAACTCGAACTCACCGAGGACCGCCGCGAGGAGGTCAGTGGTAGCACCGCGTTCAATCCCGACAACGGATCGCTTCTAACAGAACCCCGCCAGTTCAACCTGATGCTCCAGACGAACTTCGGAGCCACCGGCGAGCAGATCGCCTACCTCCGCCCGGAGACCGCACAATCAATCTTCTGCCAATACAAGAACACTCTTGATTCCTCACGGGTGAAACTGCCCTTCGGCATCGCCCAGATCGGCAAGTCGTTCCGCAACGAGATCAACCCGCGCAACTTCACCTTCCGCAGCCGCGAGTTTGAACAAATGGAGATCGAATACT
This sequence comes from uncultured Luteolibacter sp., assembly GCA_964458895.1. Classification (GTDB taxonomy): domain Bacteria; phylum Verrucomicrobiota; class Verrucomicrobiia; order Verrucomicrobiales; family Akkermansiaceae; genus Luteolibacter. The sequence continues at coordinate 10,679 of CAYWLC010000102.1, forward strand.
TCTGCCACCCGGACGACGGCATGCGTCTAACCGACGAATGGCTGGAGGCGCGACTGGCGTTCTACGAGGAAATCGGCATCCCGCGCGCGAAACTCCACATCCTCGACGTGCCGGATGGCGAGCGCGCGTTCTATTCGAAGAAAACCTACGACA
>CAYWLC010000103.1:0-1421 GCA_964458895.1 uncultured Luteolibacter sp.
ACGCCCTCACGCGCGATCTCCGTGAGTTTCCATTCCCCGCGTTCTGGGGGCCTGCCGCGGGCATCGCCTCGTCCGAATGGATCGCCGCCTCCGCCAAATGGATCGAGGAAAATCACTCGCCCACCCTCAGCCTCGTCTATCTGCCCCACCTGGATTATCCCTTGCAGAAATCGGGCCCGCTCGGACCTAACATTCCTGCCGAACTGGAGAAGATCGACCGCGTCGCCACGGATCTCATCCGTTTCTACGAGGCACGCGGCGTGCGCGTCCTCGTTCTATCAGAATATGGCATAAGTCCGGTCTCCCGGCCCGTCCACCTCAACCGGCTGTTCCGCCAAAAGGACTGGCTGCTCCTCAAGAATGAACTTGGCCGCGAAACCCTCGACTGCGGCGGCTCCCGCGCCTTCGCCGTGGCCGACCACCAGGTCGCCCATGTCCACGTCAACGACCCCTCCATCCTTGGCGAGGTCAGAAACTTGTTAGAAAACACGCCGGGCGTCGATGAGATCCGCGTCCCGCGCGAAACATGGGGCCCCGGCATCGCCGCCGAGCGCGCCGGGGACCTCCTCGCCATCGCCGCGCCGGACGCGTGGTTCACCTATTACTTCTGGGGAAACGACGCGCTCGCGCCCGATTACGCCCGCACCATCGACATCCACCGCAAACCCGGCTATGACCCGTGCGAGTTGTTCATCGATCCCTCTATCAAATTTCCCAAACTCAGAATCGCGAAGTTCCTGCTTGGAAAAAAACTCGGACTGCGTGGTGTGTTAGATGTGATCCCGCTCGATGCCACCCTCGTCAGGGGCTCCCACGGACGTGACAAGGTCCCGGCCAATGAACGTCCGGTCTTGTTAGGAACGCGTTTCCCCGTCCGCACCGCCGAGGACCTGCACGAGGCGATCCAGGACGCGGTAAGGGGATGATAAACGTGGGCTGCCGCGTCCCGCGGCAGGCCGTGGCGGTGCCGTGGTGTGTCTCCATATGCTAGCCATGCCGAGGGTGCCATCGATCCCACACAAATCATAGATGCGGCCGCATCAATGATTTGTGGAAGACCGTGACGATTGGCGGATGGAAAACCATGATCCAGGTGGGGAATTGCCGATTTTTCCTGATCAAATCAAGACTCCTTGAATCTTCGCAAATCCGCCGAGTGTCAATTTCTTCACAGATTATTGATGCGGCCGCACGGATAATCTGTACGATTGAGCTGGAAGGCAGACCGACATGAAAGCGAAAATCGAATGGATTCTCTATCACTGCATGTGGATGGCGGACATGATGATGCGTCCATTTGCCTTCGGCTATCTACGCTTCGCTCCGGTTGTGGTTCCAATTCTCTTTCCAGGTTCACTCGAGGTAAGCGCTGAGCGAGTCGCGCAGCGTGGTGCGCGCGCGGAACAACAGGCCTTTGACCG
>CAYWLC010000103.1:1431-10801 GCA_964458895.1 uncultured Luteolibacter sp.
ATCATCGACGGCGCGTTGCAGTTCGGCTTGCAGGAGTTCGGCGTCCGGCTGGCGCTCCGGTCGGTCTTCGATCTGGCGGCTGGAGCATTCCTCGCGTTCGTCGGATGAGATCTCTTTTTTGCGCGTGCGACGGCGGGTTTCGTTGAAAACGAGGTTGCGAGTGATGGTGAAAAGATAGGTCGTGAATTTCGCGTCCGGGCGGTAGCGTTTGGCGTTGCGCCAGATGCGCAGAAACACCTGTTGGGAAATATCCTCGGAGTCGCTGGTGTTGCCGAGCATCTTGCTTACGGTGCCGATCACCGCATCCTGGTGGCGTTCCACCAGTTGCCGGAATGCCGCGTGGTCACCCGCGCCGATGCGTTCCATCAGCGCGAAATCGAAGACGCTCTCGTCGGCATCGGCTGGAGTGAGGGGGTCCTCCATGATTAGAAATGCGGGTGGGGTGGCGCTGATGTCGCGCGCTGCGGACGATGAAACCTCCCGCCATGCCTGAAGTTGCGTCTCATCATGGTTTGTTAGAATTGCGCGGCCCTCGCCCAGGCTTCCACTTCGGCATCGAGAAACACCTCGTCGAGCACCTCGCGCGCCCAATCCTCGCGCTTGGCCAACTCGTTGAGCATCCGCCATGCAACCACCTGAACCGCGGGATTTTCACTCCAGACCGCCTCCGCAAGGCACTGCCATGACCTGCCCGCCAGGAGTTTCGGATTTTCCAGAACCGCGCGGCACTCATTGGAAACCAGCAGAATCCGGTCGATGTCCGGGTCCTCGCCCACGGGTGGGATTTCATAGGGCCAGAGGGGAACGCCCGCAGCGCCGGTGATCTCACATTTGGATTTGGCGCGACGCGTGAGGTCCTTGCCCATGCCTTGCAAGGCCATCATCCGTGCTTGGTGCAGTTCATACCCCTTTGCCATGGCCGCTTTCTTAACATGCAACCCGGTGTCAGGGAATCCTGAAATTCTGGAATTCCATGCATGGGCAACCGACGACCCTGCCGCTATTTTCCGACAGCTTCCGGGGCAAGGGGCAACCACACTTTGTAGAGCGTGCCGGTTCTGCCAGCATCGGCAAAGGGAACCAGTCGCACGGTTTTTCCTCCTTGGGTCTTGATGCGGAATACCCGCGCACCCTGCCAGGTCTTCAGCCCTTCCGGCGCGGGTTCCGGCGTCACCGCCAACTCGCTGACATCCGTGCTTCCTATCACAACCCCGGCCACTCCTTCCGCCTTGCCTGATAGAAGCGCCTCGTCAGCGGCAAGCACGAGCGGGCCGAACAGGATCGCAACCTTGCCCTGGTTGGTGTGATCGCCAACGACCACCCTCGCTTCTAACGGGATGGTGAGTTCGATCCTGTCGCCTGCGCTCCAAACCCGCCGGATGGGCACATAACCATCCGCGCCGGGTTGGGTTTCCGCTTTGGTGTCATTGACTGTTAGAGCGGCGGAGTGGCACCAGGCGGGGATGCGCAGTTTGATCGTGAACGGTTTTGCTTGGGTGGATGGGTTGACCGTGATGAGGATCCGCCCGTCAGCGGGATACAACGTCTCGGTGGCGAGTGAAACGGCGGTTCCGTCGCGCAGTGTGAGTTTGGTCTTGCCGCCATCATAGAGGTTCACCACCACGCCGTCGGCATCGGTGCTGGCCGCAAAGGTGGGGATCAGCGCCACACCGCGCGGACCGCTGGAGAGACAGCAATGCCCGTCGAGCGAATCGCTGTAAGGTTTCTTGCCCTCCATCTGAACGTAATAACCCCAGGCCCCGCCGTCAGGACGCTGGGAACCTAACAGTTGGTTGGTCACCGCCTTTTCGAGCTGCTCGGCAAAGCGCGTCTCTCCGGTCAGGCGCAGCAGGTGGGCGTTGAACTGGACCCATGTCGTGGTGACACAGGTTTCACCGACGTTGGCCACGTTGGGCAGGTCGAAATCATCATGGAAATGTTCCTGATAACTCGAGGCTCCGGTGATGTAGAGCCGTTTGTCCACGATGTCCTGCCAGGCATTCAGACAGGCATCGAGAATTTGCCGCTCGCTGCCGACAGTACGGTAGTATTCGAGCGCGCCATTCAGGCAGGAGAGCATTTCATAAGCCTTGCCATTGCCAACCTTGTCCACGCGCTTGAGTTCCAGCAAGCGGGAAACGATGTGAGGACCATTCGGTTGCTCCCACGCGCGCAAGATGTATTTGCAGAAATCGAGGTAACGGGTCTCTCCGGTCAGTCGATAGAGCAGCACCATCGGTTCCAGCACGCTGGTCGGAGCCATGCCCACATGCTGTCCCGCCAGGATGATGTCGCGCTGCCCGGGTTTGTCACCGAATGTCCGGCATAACAGGTCCGCCATGCGCCCACAAGTGGCCAGCGGCGCCATGTTTCCGGTGTAGCGCATGTAGGTGATCAGACCTATCAGGTTGTACTTGTGCGCCCACACGTCCCATTCGGTCCAGCGGTCTTTTTCCAGATAGGTGCCCAGGTAACCATCTTCCAACTGGCACTTGCAGAGTTCCGACACGGTGGAATCAAGTTTCTTGCGCAGGTCCGGATCGCGGGTGTAATCCCATGCCAGGGTGGCCGCGTGGAGCCACTTGCCAACATGCTCGCCATCCCATGTCTGGCGGCCGGGGCGCTTCCGGTAACCCTCGAGCAGCCGGTTCGGATCAATGACTAACAACCGGTCGAGCGCGTTGTGGGTCACGCGGGTCCCCAGCCATCCAGTTAGCTCGGTGTGGTCGGGATCATGGAATGCCTGGCGGTCGGCGATGGCGCAGGCCACCTTCTCGGGCACCGGAGCCGCCGCCGGAACGGCGGGGGCGGCGAGGGTTGCGGATGCTAACAGAATAAGGAGTCGCTTGTGCATTGGATCTGTTGGTTGCTGGGATCTGGATTCGGAATGGGATTGGGAATACTGGGGAACACGCGTGGGAGACGGAGTTTGCAGGCTGGCTGGCTATGGGGTCGAGGAAATATTCCGCCGAGACCGGCGGAACTAGCATACGTCAGCGGCTTCAGAATTAGATCACGCGGTTTTCGCCGACCGCGGGATTTCAAACGTCACTCCAATTCCTCCGTTGACATCCAAGCGCTTTCCGGTTGGAGTATCTCCCGAAGATGCAGTGGAAGGGTCCACCCGGAAACCCGCTTTGCGCGTCAACCAGTGACGGATCCTTTCATTCCACCACCCAGCCCGCTCCATGAAAACCTACCATCTATCATTCCTTCTGCCGTTGTGCATGGCGTGCTTCTGCCCATCCTGCAAGGAGAACCCCAAACTCGTCGAGGAACGCGCGAAACAGAAAGTCGAAATCGCCCGCTTGAAGGGCGACCTCGCCATCATCGAGGAAAAACTCAAAAACCTGCCTCCAGATCAATCCGCAGACCTGGAGAAAGCCCGGAAATCCGCCGAGGAACAAACCGCCGAAGTGGCGAAACTTGAGGCGGAACTCTCGGGCCTCTCGGCACGGAAGCGCGCGTTGCAGTCGGAATTCGACACCTATCGTGCCAAACACGCGCTGAAATAAGCTCCATCATCCAATCCCATGAATCTATCCAACATGAGACAAGGCGGGCGCGGTGTGACAGGAATGTTCCTGGCGCTGGTGCTGTGCGTGCCCTTGTCTGTTGCCTCCGCCCGCGGGCAGGGAGCCTCGCAGGATGCCGAAGCCGTCTTCGCCCGCCAGAAGACGGAAATCGAAGGCTTGCAACAACGCATTTCCTCGGGTGAGAAAGCCCTAACCAAAGGCACGGCGCTGTTGGCAGCCGAAAAGGAACTCGCCGCCGTCAAAAGGGAATGCCAGAACCGCGAGGCCAACATCAAGAGCCTGAAGAACGATATCACATCATCTAACAATTCAATCGCCGCCATCACCCGTGAATTCGAGGTATACAAGGATCAATATCGCGCCGTCGTTCGCGGGAATGCCAAAGGCCGGTCCATTGCTCACCTGGAAACCCGCAAGGGCGTGGCCTATGAAAACGTCACCATCCGGGAAGTCACGCCCATCGGGCTCCTAATCCGCCATGATGGTGGCCTCGGACGCATCCCGTTCGAGGAACTGCCGGATGCGATGCAGGATGAGTTCCAATTCGATCCTGACCAAAAAGCCGCCGCGGTTGCCAAGGAATCGGAACTTAAAAAAGATCCTGAACCCGCGGCTCCGGCGCTCGATGCGGCGGCCACCGCAAGGGCCGCACAGAAAAAAGCCGAGGCGGTCGCCCAGAAGGTGCAAACCCAGCGCGCCATTGAGGACAAACAAGCCCAGTTGAAGGCAATGTACCAGGAGATCTCCCGCCTTGAAGACTCACTGGCCCAGGTGCAAAGGCAACGGCGTGCACACGAGCGCGCACCCGCCATGAAGAAGGACATTGCCGTGAAAAAACAGGATTACGCCGAGCTGCGGGCACAAATCAAACAGCTCCAGGACGGACAGTGAGCTGATCTAACAAACAATTCCCATGACATTCAGTGACATAATGCAAAGCGGCCGCGGACCCGGCTTGATCGGGATGTTCATGGCGCTGGTGGTGATGCTCGGATTCGGATTATTGTTCCTGTTTGCGTTTGACGATGGTTTGCAAGGTGCCTCGCAATCCATCGAATCCGTCATTGCCCAACAGAAAAGGGAGATCGAGGCCTTGCTGCAGGGAATCGCCTCGAGCGAAAAAGTCCTGGCCAGAGGCGAGGGCTTGTCGGCTCTGGAAAAGGAATGCTCCGCATTGAAGAGGGAAAATCAGGACCGCGAAGCCAACCTCAACGGCCTGCGCAACGATATCACTTTGTCTAACAATGCCATCGCCGCCATCGAACAGGAATTCGAGTCATACAAGAATCAATACCGGGTTGTTGTCCGCAGCAATGCGAAGGGCCGGACCATGGCGGAGTTGAAAACCCGCAAGGGCGAGGTCTATGCCAATGTCGTCATCCGGGAAGTGACGGCCATTGGCATCCAAATCCGCCATGAGGGCGGACTGAGGCGGATTCATTTCGAGGAACTGCCCGATGAGATGCAGCAGCAGTTCCAATTCGATCCAGATCAAAAGGCGGCCGCGGTCGCAAGCGAAGCGGCGGTCCGCAAAGAACATGAGTCCGCTGTGACAGCCTCCGATGTGGCGACGAGCCAAAAGGCGACCGCGCAAAAAATCAAGGATGCCGAGGATTTGAGGGTAAAGACGATGCGTGCGATTGCAATCAAGGAGTCCCAATTGAAGGCATTGTCTGAGGAGATCACGCACATCGAAAATGCGCTTCCCATGGAAGATCGGAAAAAACTCGGTCGCGCGCCCATCATGAGGGTGGAACTCGCTGCCAAAAAACATAATCGCGCCGAATTGCAGGCACAAATCAACCAATTGCAGAACAGTCTGTAACTCCACCCCGACACCATGGCGCTCGACGAAGACCAGTCCGGACTTTTCTCCTTCATGGTGGGTATCATCGTCGTGGTCATGGCGGGTGTCGCCTTGTCATTGATGGTGGACAGCAGGTTCAGCTTTTCCAGATACGAGTCCGAAACCAAGGCCGATCTAACAGAAAATGAGTCGGAGATGGGGCGTTTGAAAATCCTGCGCGATGAAAAGTCCAATGAGTTGTCCAAGGCGGAACCCCAACTGCGGGCGGTTATCATGGCTCACGAGTCGACTGGCAGACAACTCGCGCAATTGTCCCGGCGGAAGCAGGATCTGATAGCAACCCTGGCGGTTCTGCAAACCGAAATCCCGGCCATTGATGAAAAGTTCGCACAATACCGTGCCAAATACCGGGGTGCAACATGGGCCGCCGCCGCCGGCGAATCCTTGGGAAACCTGAAAATCCGCGGAGGGCGTGAATACCATCAGGCTGTCATCGTGCGGGTGACCGACGTGGGCTTGGAAATCCGCCACGGCCTCGGGTTCGCCCGCGTGCAGGCCCCGGATCTCGATGCGGCCCTGCAGGAGCGCTTCCAGTGGAACAATGATGAGCGTCTCGCCCGCCTCAAGGAAGAGACCGCCCAGCGGGAGGCTGTGACCGCAGCGCCGCAGATGAAAACTGAATTGTTAGATACGTCGGTGCCTGACAGGAGAATGGCATCCGCCGTCCCCGATCCCATGTCCGCGCAGGATGCCTCGAAAATCGATTCACTGCGCAGAAAGGTGATTGCCTGGCGGTCCAAGGTGATGCAGCTCAATTCGGATCGAAGCGAGGCGGCGTCCACCGCAAAATATGGATCGAATTCATCGGTGCCCGGCAGCCTGGACACCTGGCAGGCCAAGGCCGCGCGCCTGACCCCGGCATTGGCTAGAGCCAAGGCGGAACTTGCCGCCGCCAAGGCGGATTTGGCCGTCGTCGCTCCAGATGATCCTCTGCTGAACGACCCGGAATGCCGATGAGAGGCATGCCTCTACCTGACCGCCTCGAAGCCGGCGTCATCTAACAGAATCCCGCCGGCCACGGCCAGATTCGCCAGTTCGTCACAGCGTTCGTTCTCGGCATGGCCGGCGTGGCCCTTCACCCATAGCCACTGGATTTTGTGCGGTGCCATAGCCGCGATCAGAAGCTGCCAGAGATCCCGGTTTTTCACCGGCTTTTTGTCAGAAGTCAGCCAACCCCGGCGCTGCCAGCCGGCCAGCCATTGCTGGTTGATGGCGTGGACCAGATATTTGGAATCCGAGTGCAGGGCCACCTCACACGGTTCTGTTAGCAATTCAAGCGCAGCGATGGCCGCGCGCAGTTCCATGCGGTTGTTGGTGGTCAGGCGGTAGCCGGCGGATAGCTCCCTGCGGTGATGGCCGCAGACCAGTACCGCGCCGTAGGCCCCCGGCCCGGGGTTGCCCTTGCAGGCGCCGTCGGTGTGGATGATCACTTTTTTCATGGGCGGTCCATCAGTGATCACAGCCGACCGCGAAATCCACGATGGGTGCGGGGTCCTTCAGGCTGGTCGGGTGGTGTTTGCCGCCGGGTTTGCGGATGACCTTGATGCTGCCGCCCAGCGCCTGGTAACGCTTCTCCACCAGATCGATGTTCTCTCTAACGGGAGCCGCCTCGTCGGCATCACCAATCACCGCGAGGATGGGAACCCCCGCTTTGGCGAGCGGCGTGAGGTTGTCCACCGGGTTCTTGTCATAGGCCAGCGCCTGCGCTTCGGTGACGCCGTACACCTTGAGCAGATTCTGCCAGTCCCCGGGCGATCCGGGACCCCTGCCCTGGCCGCCGGGCCAGCTTTTGAAATCACAAACCGGCGCATCGACATACAGACCCGCCACGTCGGCGGGCCTGTGAGCGGCCCAGTTGAAAGCGAACAAGCCGCCCCGGCTCATGCCTTCGAGCACGGGTTTGTGGGAAAGCCCGCAGGAATTTGTTAGAAACGAGTGGAACCGGTCCATTGCGGCCACCGCGACGGGAGCGCCGTAGAGGTTCTGCACGTCGATGTAGGCGACATGGAATCCCTTACCTAACAAAGCGATGTCCGCCTGGGGTTCGTGGCCGAAGAACTCGGTGCGCCAGATCCACGGTTTGCCCGGTGCGGGGGATTTCGGCCGGACTAACAATGCCGCGCGTCCATCAATCTGGAAATCCAGTTTCTCATAACCATTCCAATCGGAGGTTTTCAGCCCGGTGACGGCCAGGTAATCCGCCAGCAACGCCGCAGCCTGTGCCCGCGCCTCGGCCAAGGGCAGGCCGGCCGGGATGCCCGGTCGCTTGTGGCCGGTTTGGGTGAGCCATGCGTGCTTGAGCAGGTCGCCGCGCTGCTTGAGGATTGTTAGAGACACCCCTTCGGCGAAGGTCGGAGTTCCGGTGAGTTTCAGAATCGGCCAAAGTTGTTTGCAGACCGCCTCCGCGAGGAAACGATGACTCGCGTCTTCCGGATGCACCCCGTCCTTGGAATAGACGAAGTCGGGGTGTTGGAGTTTGGCCGCGGCCACGGCTTTTTTCAGACCGGGTCTGAGGTCGATGACCTGCCAGCCATCCGCCCGGCGGGATACCAGCCATGCGGCCTGCGCGTCGAGCACGGCGTCGTATCGCTGGGGGTCCTGCGAAGGTTTGTCCGCGTTGTGCGGCGGGGCGGTGATGAAAACCATGCGCGCGTGGCGTTTTTCCACGGCGGCTTTCAACGTGAGGATGCCGTCCTGCCAGGCCTTGAGGCGGGTGGCGTCCGGTGGCAGATAGATGCCGTCGTTCATGCCATAACAGGCGAGCACCAGGTCGGGCTTGAACGCGTCCAGCACCCGGTCGAGCCGCTCGTGCAGGCAGGGGCGCGGGAAGGCCCCGCCCGCATGACCTTCTTCTGATAGACCTGAAACCGTCTCGCTCGACAGGCCGAGGTTGACGATCTCCGCGCTCGCAAACTCCGACCCCGGCGTGGACCGGAGCGCGGATTCAACCAGGGTTGCCCAGCGTCCGTCGTAGGTGATGCTGTCGCCAAGGAATGCGATGCGTTGCGGAGCGGTGTCCGAAGCAAACTTGGTGCAGGGAATCATTTCAATAAGCAATGCCATCATGGCAGTCGTGAGAAATGTTGGGAGTGCATCGGTCGGATTCTTTTTCACAGCCCTTTGAAGCCCTTGTATTCCTGATAGGTTCCGCTGGGCACGGGCACGGGTTTCCACTCGTGGTTGAGCTTGCGATGTTGGTCGATGAACGGCGTGGGTTCCATCCAATGATTTGTGTCGGCCACTGCATTTTCACGCATCATGCCGATGCTGATATCGCCGCGCATTTCGAAATGAAGGTGGGCGGGATACATGCCCATGTTGTTGCCGATGGCACCAATATGCTGGCCGCGTTTCACAAACTGGCCGACCTTGACAAGCATTTTGGAAAGGTGTCCGTTCAGGGTATCGACGTATTTCACCGGTCCGGTGGCCGTGTCCCGATAGGCATGACGGGTCATGACCACGTTTCCCCAACCCCCTCCGACGTTGTATGCCCAGGTCACAATCCCATCCGCAACGGCATAAACCGGATCCCCGTAGTCCGTATCTCCGCCGTTGCGCCCGTTCCAATCTTCCCCGAAGTGGCGGGGGGCGCGCAAACGCAGGCCGCGTGATTTGTAGTAACCGTCCGCATTGGGTTTGCCCACCGGAAAGTCAAAACCGTCTGCCAAATTGATTTTCAGTTCCTGGCCTGAGGCACCCAGTGAGGCACCTGCAATCAGAGCACAAACCACCGCCCACCCCCAAACCATCCACCCCATGGCGGATTTGCAATGCCCTGATATCCCTGAAGTTCTCACAAGGAGCTACTCCACCGCCGTAAAGGACCCATCGCAAGCGTAAAAAGGCCGGATAAAACGTCAAACCTCGCTCAAACCCATCCACGCATATGAAGTGAACCATAAAGGGATAATATAAAGGGACAGACCCTTTATCGAAGATTCTTCTGGACAGGATGCTTGTCGGG
>CAYWLC010000104.1:0-10785 GCA_964458895.1 uncultured Luteolibacter sp.
TCGCCGGCATCGAGGTGCCGGAGCGCGCCGAATACATGCGCGTCATTCTCGGCAAACTCACCCGCCTGATCAATCACACGGCCTTCGCCGGGTTCATCCTCGGAGACATGGGCGCATGGGGCTCCGCGCTGATGTATGCCTTCCGCGAACGTGAGAAAATCCTCGACTTGTTCGAGGACGTGACCGGCGCGCGCATGATGTCCAATTTCATGCGCTTCGGCGGCTGCCGCAACGACCTGCCCGCAGGCTGGACCGCCAAGGTGAGCACGCTGGTCGATGACTACGGACCCTTCCTCGATGAGTTGGAGAAATTTCTGGTGGGTAACGAAATTCTGTTAGCCCGCACCTGCGATGTCGGCCAGTTGCCAAAGGAAACCCTGATCAACGGCGGCATCACCGGTCCGATGCTCCGCGCCGCGGGCGTGAACTATGACATCCGCAAGGTGGACCCCTACGGCATCTACGAGCGCTTCAGTTTCCGCATCCCACTCGGCGAAAAGGGCGATTGTTATGACCGCATCATGATCCGTTTCCTGGAAATGCGCGAATCCTTGAAAATCCTCCGCCAGGCCCTCGACGATCTGCCCGATGGCCCGTTCATCCACCCGAAGGCCAAGATCCGCAACTTCAAACCACCCGTCGGCGAGGCCTACGCCCGCATCGAGGGACCCAAGGGTGAACTCGGATTTTATCTGATCAGCGATGGCACCACCAACCCCTTCCGCTACCGCATCCGCCCGCCGAGTTTCATCAATCTAACATTATTGGAGGACATGTGTCTCGGCCTCGACCTCGCGGACGTGGTGGTCATCCTCGGCAGCATTGACATCGTGTTGGGGGAGGTGGACCGATGAACTTTAAACCCACTTCCAATCCTCTGTCATAACTCCATGGAGCCACCCGCCACCATCAACCGTCTTCCCGCCCCGCCCAAAACGGGCCGCTGGATCATGCCCGGCCTCGGATTGTTCCAAGGCCTCATGGTCGCCGGCAGGAACATGGCCGAGAGTTATTACAAGAAGGAACGGATGACCACCATCCAGTATCCCGAACAACGCGCGCCCATCAGCCCGAACTTCCGGAACTTCCCCTTCCTCTGTTATGACAACGACGCGGCCACCGGCCTGCGCTGCACCGCCTGCTCGATCTGTGAGAACGAATGCCCGCCCCAATGCATCTACATCGTGCTCGATCGCGATGAAAACGGCAAATCCCTCAAACGTCCCAAGGTCTTCGACATCGACATCTCGGTCTGCATGAACTGCGGCATCTGCGCCGAAGTCTGCCCCTTCGATTCCATCTACATGGACGGCGAATACGAGTTGAGCACCGACGACCGCTTCGGCAGCTTGTTGTTAGGACTCGACCGCCTGGCAAAATCCGCGGAATACCACATGCAACTCCGGCCCGAGGAGGCGTCCGCCGTCATGGCCCGCCGCAAGGCCGACGAGGAGAAGAAAGCCGCGGCCCAGGCCGCCAAGGAGGCCAAGGCGAAAGCCGAGAAAGAAGCGAAGGAAATGGCCGCCGCCGCCGTCGCCCAGGCCCCCGCCGAACAGAAAGGAGAGAGCGAATGATTTTATCAACCGTCCCGACCGCAGCCTTCCCGAAGGTCACGCTGGAGAATCTCCCGGTGTTGCCAAAATCCCTCGTGGAGTGGGCGCTCACATGGCTGGGCGCTCCCGAATGGCTGGTTCCCATCGGTGGTTTCATCGCCGCCGCCGCCACCGTGGTCGCCGTGTTTCTCACCGCCTTCGCCCTGCTCTCGTTGGTCGAACGCAAAACCCTGGCCCGCATCCAGAACCGACTCGGCCCTAACAGAGCAGGCTGGTTCGGCATCCTGCAACCGGTGGCCGACGGCATCAAGATGCTCACCAAGGAGGACATCGTGCCCGCCAAGGCCGAGTGGCTGATGCACCTGGCGGCCCCAATCCTCATCGTGGTGCCCTCGATCCTCGCACTCGGCGTGATCCCCTATGGCCGCGAGTGGATTCCCGTCCCGCTGGAGCTCGGCTTGTTGTTCTTCTTCTCGGTGGGCGCTCTAACGGAACTCTCGGTCTTCATGGCCGGCTGGGCGAGCGGCTCGAAGTTCCCGATGTTGGGAGCGATGCGCGCGATCTCACAGATGGTGAGTTATGAACTGCCGCTGATCATCGCCTCGCTCGGAGTGATCATGGTCACGGGCAGCCTGTCGCTGCCGGCAATCGTGAATCATCAAGGGGGCTTCCATCTCGGTTTCATTCCCGCATGGAATCTCCTCACGCCATGGGGCTTGTCCGCAGGCATCATCTTCTATGTCTCCAGCATCGCCGAAGCCAACCGCTGCCCCTTCGACCTGCCGGAAGGCGAATCGGAAATCGTCGCCGGCCACATGACGGAATACTCGGGTTTCAAATACGCGCTGTTTTTCATGGGCGAATACCTCGGCCTCTTCGCCATCGCGAGTTTGGGCATCACGCTCTTCCTCGGCGGTTGGCAGGCTCCTCTGCCGGGCTTGGCTTTCGTCCCATCCTGGTGCTGGTTCTTCGCCAAACTCGTCGTGGTCATCATGTCCTACCTCTGGATCCGCGGCACCTTCCCGCGCGTGCGCATCGACCAACTCATGCGCTTCGCATGGCTCTGCATGCTCCCCATGGCCCTGCTCACCATCCCTGCGGCTGGCATCTGGACGATGTTGCGCATGCATGACCATGGCCTTTTGGCATGGCTGGTCACCATCCCGCTGATCCTGATCCCCTGGGCCGTTCTAACCATTGTCTTCAACCGCCGCCTCGCTCCCGCCACCCGCTCTTATCGTTTTGCTGACTCATAGGTCTTATAATACCCATAGGACCCATCAACAATGATCCCTTTACTCATACTCACTCCGCTTATTCTTCTGGCAGCCTTGGGGGCTGTCTGGCTGGCGCGTCCGGTGCACGCGGCCCTGCTGCTGGCGCTCGCACTGGCGCTCACCGCAGTCTTTTATCTAACAGCTAACGCGGATTTTATCGGGCTTGTCCAGTTCATGGTTTATGTCGGCGCGGTGGCCGTGCTCATCGTGTTCTCGCTGCTCATCACCCGTCCGGGCGACGAGGCGGAGGAAATCAACCGCCGCCCGCGCTCGCTGCTCACCGGTCTCATCTGCACCCTGCCGGTTCTAACGGTCTTGTTCGTCACCCTCATCAAGGCGAATCCTCCGGAAGCCAACGCTGCCGATAACCCCGCAGTGCCCCTGCAACTGCTTGGAGAAAAACTTTTCACCACCCATGCGCCCGCGGTCATCGCCGTCGGCATCCTGCTCACCGCCGTGATGATCGGAGCCGCGCTGTTCGCACGCGGCGTGCAGGGTGTCTCGTCGCGCGAAAACTTCGAATCCGGAAAATCCCCGATGCCATGACCCCGCTCGCCATGCTTCTAACTCTTTCATCGGTCCTGTTCTCACTCGGACTCTTCGCCGTGCTGACCCGCCGCAACGCGATCCTCATCCTCGTGGGCATCGAACTGATGCTCAACGCCGCCAATATCAACTTCATCGCCTTCTGGCGCTACGGTCCGCCCGATCCAGACCTAACAGGTCCGATGTTCGTCTTGTTCTCCATCGCCATTGCCGCCGCCGAAGCCGCGGTGGGCCTTGCCATCATTTTGATGGTCTTCCGCCACACGCGCTCGACCGACCTCAACCGCCTCGATTCCCTCCATGGCTGAAGCCCTCAAACCCCATCTGGTCTGCCTGCTGTGGTGGATCCCGCTGCTGCCCTTGCTGGCCGGCGGCATCATCGCGTTCCTACCCGACCGCTTTCGCAAGGCCTCGTCCGCCCTCGCGCTCGCCGCCTTGTTCATTTCCTGCCTGATCTCCATCGGTGCCTTGATCTGCGCGCTCGCGCCCCGCGAGGCGGGGGTCCCGCTCGTCGCCAGCTCGCTCACCTGGTTCACCTTCGGCGACGTCACGCTGAAGGTGGGCGTGCTGTTAGATCCCATGGGTGCGGCCATGGCGGCCATGGTCACCTTCGTCGCCTTCTGGATTTTCCTCTACAGCACCGGTTACATGGCCGCGGAAAAACGCTACGGGCGTTTCTTCGGTTTCCTCTCGATGTTCTGCGGTGCGATGCTGCTGGTGGTGCTTTCTAACAGCCTGCTGCTGCTCTTCATGGCGTGGGAGATCGTCGGGCTGGCGTCTTATCTGCTCATCGGCTTCTATTTTGAGAAACCCAGCGCCGCAGCCGCGGCACAGAAGGCCTTCATCACCACGCGGGTCGGTGACATGGCGTTTTTCCTCGGCATGATCTGGCTCTACGGCCATACCGACACGCTGCTCTTCTACGACCATGGCAAAGGACTGTTAGAATCCGGCGCGCTCGCCTCGCTGGCCGGGGTGACCACCATCGGCGGTCTCACGGTGTCTGCGGCGGCCTCGTTGCTTTTGTTAGTCGGAGCCATGGGCAAATCCGGCCAGGTGCCCTTGCACACGTGGTTACCCGATGCGATGGAAGGCCCCACGCCGGTTTCGGCGCTCATCCACGCCGCGACGATGGTGGCCGCCGGGGTGTTCCTGGTCGCGCGCACGCATCCGATTTTCTCGCATTGTGGGGAAACCGGTATTCCGTTGGCCGCCACCGCATGGATCGGCGGCATCACGGCGCTCTACGCAGCTTGCGTCGCGCTCGCTCAGACCGACATCAAGCGCATCCTCGCATATTCGACGGTCTCGCAACTCGGCTTCATGATGATCGCACTCGGCACCGGCGGTGTGGCGGCGGCGATGTTCCATCTGATCGCGCACGCCTTCTTCAAGGCTCTGCTCTTCCTCTCCGCCGGTTCGGTGATTCATGGCTGCCATGAGGAACAGGACATCCGCAAGATGGGCGGCCTGCGGCGCGAGATGCCGCTCACATTCGTCGCCTATGCCATCGGCATGATGGCACTGGCCGGTTTCCCATTCGTGTTCTCCGGGTTCTGGAGCAAGGAGGCCGTGCTGCACAGCGCGTTGCATTGGCACGGCGGACTGGGTCCCTTTGCTCTGGCAGTTTGTGCCGCGCTGCTCACCGCATTTTACATGACACGTCAGGCGCTGCTCGTGTTTTTCGGCAAGCCGCGCCATCCGGGCGTGCATCACCCGCATGAAAGCCCGCCGGTGATCCTGATCCCCTTGTTCGTTCTGGCAGCCGGTGCCGTCCTGCTGTCGCTCATCGGCACGCCGCTGTGGCCGTGGTTCGAGGAATGGATCAAGGGCGAATCCGCCCACTTCGACGGCGGCGCTCTAACAACAGCCGCCGCGCTCAAACTCGTCGGGCTGTCACTGACGCTCGTGACCGTCGGTGTCACCGCCTCATGGCTGGTCTATCGGAAGCCATCGGACGACAGCCGCTCGCCCGATCCGCTGGAAGGAAAACTCGGCGCGGTTTGGGGATTTCTCGCCGCGGGCATGGGCTTTGACGCGCTGTATGAAAAGGCGGTCATCGGCCCGCTCGCATTTCTAGCAGGCGGCATGGACACGCTGGAACGCCAGATCTTCGTCCCGTTGATGGCCATGGCGGAAGGCACCATCAAATGGTTCGGGCGCGTGACCAGCGCGTCCGATGAAAAAGGACTCAACGATGGCTTCAACGGAATGTGTGCGGGTCTGCAAAACAGCGGCAATTCCGCATCCAGATCGCAATCCGGCCGGCCGCAGTCGTATCTCCGTGCGATCGGTCTCGGAATGTCGGTTCTTCTCATTCTATATTTCTGGCTCACCGCCTAATTCAGTCATGATCTTGCTTTTGCTCATCCTTATTCCCCTGGCCGGTGCCGCACTGATCGGCATGTGGTCAGGCGCGGGCCGTCGCAATGCGGGCCGCCTCGCCTTGGGGTGGTCGTTGCTGCCATTGCTGTGCGTGGCATGGATGGCCCGCACCGGCGTGGTGATGGAGGATTGGATGCTGGCGTGGATTCCCGATGCGGGGATGGACCTGCGCTTCAGCGTGGATGGCATCTCATGGTTGTTCCTTCTTCTAACATGCCTGGTGACATCCTTCTCTCTGGCCGCCTCGCTGCGCAACGAGCGCACGAACCGCGCCTATTTCGCGTTGATCCTGATCCTTGAGGCGGCACTGTTCGGAGTCTTCACCGCGCGGCATTTCATCCCGTGGTTCCTGTGCTGGGAACTGACGCTGATCCCGTCCTATCTGCTCATCCGCCTGTGGGGCGGCAGCGGCGCGCCCAAGGCGGCCCTGCGGTTTTTCATCATGACCCTCGGTGGCAGCGCGTTCATGTTGGTGGGCTTTCTCGCCCTGCAGCTCTCGGCAGGCACCATGGATTTCACGAAACTCGCGGACCTGGCGTCCCACCATCAACTCGCACCGGCCCTCGCCAAAACCTTCGCGGCCACCAGCATGAGCCAACACTCCTTGCTGCTGATCGTCGCGCTCGCGGTGTTTCTCGGACTCGCGGTGAAACTGCCGGTCGTGCCCTTCCACGCATGGCTGCCCGCCGCTTATGCCGAGGCTCCCACCCCGGTGACCATGCTTCTAACAGGATTGCTGTCGAAGATGGGGGTTTACGGCCTGCTGCGGATCTTCCTGCCGGTGTTCGCGGAAGTGCTGCCCTCGCTGGCACCGCTGCTGACCGCGCTGGCGGTGGCGACGGTTCTGTTAGGTGCGGTTGCGGCCCTCGCACAAACCGACATGAAACGCATCATGGCCTATTCCTCGGTGAACCACCTGGGTTATTGCGCGCTAGCCATTGCGGCCACCGCAGCGGTGCAGACGGATCGTGGTGCCCTGTCAGCCGCCTTGTCCGGCACGGTGCTGCAGGCGATCAACCACGGCATCATCGCCTCCTCGATCTTCTTCGGCATCCACATTCTGGAATCCCGCGGCGGGGGCTCGCGCGGCTTGCGCGACTTCGGCGGCTTGCGCGCGCAAATGCCGGTGTTCTGTGGGGTCTTCGGCATCGCGGTGTTCGCTTCGCTCGGTCTGCCGGGCCTGAGTGGCTTCATTGGCGAGTTCCTCATTTTCAAGGGGGTCTTCACCCTGACGCCATGGGCTGCGGTCATCTCGGTGATCGGCTTGCTTCTAACAGCCGTGTTCCTGCTGCGCATGGTTCGCCTGGTTTTCCACGGACCGCTCAAGACCAGCCTCGCCAATTGGCCGGATCTCGGCGCGGGTGAGCGCGCGTTGTTCGGCCTGGCCATCGCCCTGATCGTCATTCCCGGATTGTGGCCGCAGGCGCTGCTGCAATTCTCCAACGCCGGAATCCTCCAACTCATCGACCTCCTTCGCCCGATCCCATGACTCCCGCCTGGACCATTCTAACCGCTTTTGCCGGGGCCTTGCTGGTGCTCCTGCTGCCGTCGAAATCCGCTAGATTCGCGCGGGTCATCGCGCTGGCGGCCTCGCTCGCCGGAATGGTTGCGGCCGCTGCCGCCTGCCTGCAACGGCTCCAACATCCCGCCGCACCGGTGTGGGACCTCAACCTGCCGTGGATCCCGGAACTCGGCATCCGCTTCCATCTCGCTGCCAACGGGATTTCTCTAACATTGTTGTTGCTCACCGGCCTGGTCGCGGTCGCGGGCGTGTTGTTTTCATGGACCGTGAGCCACCGGCCGCGCGCGTTTTTCGCATGGTTCCTCACGATCATCGGCGGTGTTTACGGGGTCTTCCTCAGCCGCGACGCCTTCCTCCTGTTTGTCTGTTATGAAATCGTGATCCTGCCGAAATACATGCTGATCGCCATCTGGGGATCGACCAACAAGGAATATGGCGCGATGAAGCTCACGATGTATTCCATCGGTGGCAGCGCGCTGATCCTCATCGGTCTGGTGGTCGCTTATGGCGCGGCAGGCGCGACAAGTTTCGATCTCGATTTCCTCGCCAGCGCGACCTACCCCGCAGCGTTGCAAGCGTGGGTCTTCCCGGTGTTGTTTCTCGGCTTTGCGGTGCTTGCGGGCATGTGGCCGTTCCACACCTGGGCACCGACCGGTCACGTGGCGGCACCCACCGCCGCGTCCATGCTGCTGGCGGGCGTGGTGATGAAACTCGGTGCCTACGGCGCGCTTTGCGTGGCCATGCCCTTGTTTCCACAGGGCTTCGAACAATGGAAATGGGCGATCGCCGGACTGGCTGTGGTGGGCATCATCTACGGCGCGTTGACCGCCCTCGCACAGAAGGACCTGAAATTCGTGATCGGTTACTCCAGCGTGAGCCACATGGGTTTTGTGTTGTTAGGACTGGCCGCGGCCAATCCCTGGGGCCTGCGTGGCGCGGTGTTGCAGATGATTTCCCACGGCATCATCGCCGGGCTGCTCTTCGGAATTGCCGGGCGCGTGGTGTATGAACGCACCCACACCCGCGATCTAACGGCATTGCAGGCGTTCGACCTCTGGAAAACCCTGCCGGGAGCCGCCATCGCCTTCACCCTGGCCACCGCCGCATCCATGGGCCTGCCCGGATTCAGCGGCTTCGTGGCGGAAATCTCGGTGGTCATCGGCCTCTGGCAGACCTACCCGTGGCTGACCGTCGCGGTCGCCATCGGCATCATCATCACCGGCGCGTTCTCGCTGCGTGCCATGCACCGCGCGTTCTTCCCGGTGAGGCGGGCGTCAACCGCCCCCGCGGAAAAACTGCCGTCGCTCACATGGCCGGAAATCTCCGCCATCTCGCTGCTGCTCGCCGTCTCGCTGGCGATCGGGATCTATCCGAAACCCTGGGTGGTCCTCATCGATGACGGCCTCCGCAGTCCATTGTTCCACTCGATTCTCTCCCTGCCGTGAATTATTCCGCGCTATTCATCCAATTGTTGCCCGAAGCCGTGCTGGTGATCACCGCGCTGGTGCTTCTCGGCGTGGCCGTGGCCTATGAGTCGAAACAACAACAAGCGTTCCCAGCGGCCGCGGCCATCGCACTTGCGACCATGGGAATTCTAACAGCCATTGGCGTTTTATACTGCATGCCGGGTGCGGCGGATTCCGGAACCGCTCTCATCGCGAGCGACCCGTTGGCGCGCTTGTTCAAGGGCATTGTGTTAGGACTCGGCCTGCTGGCGGTCTGGCTGCCGCCCGGCCGGCGCGAGATCCCGCAACTCGGCGAGTATTATGCGCTGCTCTTGTTCTGTCTCACCGGCCTGCTGCTCACCACCGGTACCAACCACCTGCTCTTCCTGTTCGTGGCGCTCGAACTCGCCAGCCTCTCCCTCTATCTGTTAGCTGGCTTCCCGCGCAGCGCCATGGCCGCGGAAGCCTCGTTGAAATACTTCCTTTTCGGCGGCGTGTCTGCGGCCTTCATGCTTTTCGGGCTGAGTTTCCTCTACGGTTTCTCGCACAGCGGCAAACTCAGCGACATCGCCCTGGCGCTGGCTGCGGGGCCGCCGTCCGCTCTTGCGGTCGCAGGCCTGCTGCTGGTGTTGGTGGGACTGGCTTTCAAAATGGCGGCCGCGCCCTTCCATTATTGGGCTCCCGACGTCTATCAGGGGGCACCCGCGACCACCGTGGCCCTGGTGTCCGCCGCCTCCAAGGCCGTGGGCCTGGTGGTGATTGTCAGATTGTTGCTGATCGGGTTCCACGCCGCCGGAGGCTCCGCGTCATGGGGTGCCATGTTGCCCGGGTGGACGATGTGGCTGGCGGCCCTGGCCGCGGTTTCCATGATCTTTGGCAACGTGTTGGCGCTCGCCCAATCCAGCGTCCGGCGTCTGCTCGCATACTCGGCGGTTGCCAATACCGGATATTTGTTAGTTGCGCTGGCCGCCAACGGCCGGGACGCGGCGGGCTCCGCATTGTTCTATGTCGTCGTCTATGGACTGGCCACGCTGGGCGCGGTGGCCGTGACCGCCGCTGTCGAACGCGACCGCGGAAATGACAGCATACCCGCGTTCGTCGGGCTGGTGCACCGCTCGCCCATGCAGGCTGTCGCGCTGTTGGTGTTTTTATCCTCGCTGGCCGGCATTCCGCCCTTGGCGGGTTTCTTCGGCAAGTTCGCCATGTTCTCCAACGCCATGGCCGCCACCGGCGCGGGCGGGCAACCCGGCCTCGCATGGCTCGTCGGCCTGGGTGCCGTCATGAGCGCCATTTCCCTCTATTATTATCTATCCGTCCTCAAACAGGCCTTCGTCAGGGGCGGACCGGAGGATGCCCCCACACCCGGCCTCTCACCCTGGCACGTCATGGCCGTCATCACACCCGCCATTCTGATCTTTCTGTTAGGGCTGTTTCCCTCTCTGCTCCTCGGCCCCATCACCCAGGCCCTGAAACTCACGCTGGGACTTTGAATCACTGGCATCGGTCAATCATATCTCACACGAAGCAGCGAAGCTCGCCAAGGGAGGAATTTTGAATCAGGAAGGCAGGAAAGCAGGAAAAGATTTCGATATTCTGCTACCTTGGAAATTGGAGATTGAGTGTTGGCTGTTGGATATTGATGGGCATAGGCGCAGGGAGTTCCGCGTTCACGGGGTCTTACCCTGTGATGAATCGAAACGCGGAGCCGCGGAGGTCGCAGAGGGGGACGCGGAGTGAATGAGATGCGGCTTGCTCCACATAAGGGGAACGGACGTCTCGTCCGTTGATCGGGATAGGATGTAATCGAAACGCCAAGCTCGCAAAGGGAGGAATTTTGAATCAGGAAGGCAGGAAAGCAGGAAAAGATTTGAATATTCTGCTAGATTCCGCGTGCACTCGTGGCTGTGGCGTCCCTCTCCAAATCTTCCCTCTACAAACTTGAAACGTGAAACTTGAAACTCATCTTCACAATCGATCCAGCGGACTCACCACGCCAAGCCCATTGGTGCCTGTCGCCACATGCAGGTAGATCTCGGTCGTCGAAATATCCTCGTGCC
>CAYWLC010000105.1:0-10697 GCA_964458895.1 uncultured Luteolibacter sp.
CACGCTGCGCCCGTGACTTTGGCGTTTCATGGCGGCATATACGGTGGTGTCACTGGCGCCGGACTCGACTGTTAGAACGGCCGCCTCACTTTAATAGCCGGTGTCGACCAGAGCTTTTCCCACATGGCTGATGACAGGGCTAACAACCGCCAGCGTGGGCACCAGTTGCTCCTTGTCCCATCCTCACCATTCGCCACTTCGTTGATGCCCGGTGCTCGCCACGACCGAACAGTAGCTTGTAGCGCACACGAAGCATTGTCACACCGGCTTCGCTCATGTGGTCGCGCAAGTTCGGGGTTTGAAGACCTTTCAAATCCTTGTGGGATTTCACACTGACTCCGCTCAATTCCTGATGGATGAGGTTGATGAGGATGGCTACTCATTCTGTTAAACGAGGCGCGATTTCCTATGCCTTCGTAGTCATTCGTATCCGCCGTGGTAAAATTTAATATGATATTCAGGAAAACAACTTGCGGTCCAGCGAGCGGTATTGGATCGCCTCCAGAATGTCGGTGGCGCGGATGTTAGGTGCGCCTGCCAGGTCGGCCAGGGTGCGGGCGTCTTTCAGGATCCGATCATGGGCGCGGGCGGAGAAACTCATTTCCTCCATCGCGTGTTCGAGGTAGCCGGTGCTTTCGGCGTCGAGATGGCAGACTCCTGCGCCCGGAAGACGCCAGCGGTGCCAACGTCATTGACTGTAGCACCGTGGATGCCACACTCCGTGGCGCCGCAGTGCTTTGAACTGAGTGGCGGTCTGATTGTATGCGTTCTGTCAAACCAGGCTTGGTAGCCGCCGGTATCGGTATGGCTGTGAATATCGTTTTGGCGATTGTCAAGATCGTCACCGGTGTCGTCGGCAATTCCTACGCCCTCATCGCGGACGGAATTGAATCCACCAGCGACATTGTGAGTTCTCTCGTGGTATGGACCGGTCTGAAGATTTCCTCCCAGCCTGTGGACGAAGACCATCCATACGGCCACGGCAAAGCGGAGTCCATCGCCGGAGTTATTGTCGCGCTGGCCTTGCTGGCCGCTGCGGCTTTCATCGCCATCCAAAGTGTGCGGGAAATCGTTACGCCGCATCACTCACCGGCATGGTTCACCCTGCTGGTCCTGGTATTGGTGATAGTGACCAAGGAAACCCTCTTTCGGTTCGTTTTCAAGGTGGGAGAGGATCTGACCAGCATCGCCGTCATGGGCGACGCCTGGCACCATCGTTCCGATGCCATCACCTCAGCGGCAGTGTTTGTCGGCATTTCCATCGCACTCATAGGTGGCAAGGGTTATGAAAGCGCGGACGATTGGGCAGCTTTGCTGGCATGCGCGGTGATCGTCTTCAACGGCTATCGCATTTTCCGCGCCGCTATCGGTGAAATTATGGATGCTGCGGTGCCAGAACCTATTCAACGGGAAATCCGCGAGATTGCCTCTTCAGTGCCGGGCGTCGTGCGTATTGAGAAATGTCGGATTCGCAAGAGTGGGCTGGGGCTGTTTGTGGAAATCCATGTGGAGGTGGACGGCAATCTGACCGTGCGGCACGGCCATGAAATCGCACATAAGGTTAGCGACCGCCTGAAAGAGAGCTCGTTGTCAGTACTGGATGTCGTGGCCCACGTGGAGCCTGACTGATAGAAATCCTCTTGGGGAGTGCCCATGGATGACAAGGCCATGGTGTGGATCTTTGATTGGGTGAAACGGGGTGGGGCATGTTTCCTTACCATGCACAAAATGCCGGACAAAAAACATGTTCGGTAAGACTCGCTGCCAGGGTGTTGAGCACTTCAGCGTTTGCTGACGGAGATGAGGTAAGCGAGGACTGCGTCCCGTTCATTGTCTGTTAGTTTCGCAAGGCGCGACATTCTTGGAAGGATATTGTCCTTGAGTTCCACCTTGGAGTATTTTGAGGGATCCTCAAAGGCGTGACAGTTGGCACACTTGGCCTGGTGGATCGAGTAGCCGCGGATCAGGGTGGCGTGAGTCTCGGAGGAATGAATGGTGGGCTGCGGTGGCACTTGCGGCGGACGGTAGCCGGAATTGCAAGAAGCTGGCGACAGGAACGCGGCCACCCCCACAAGAATGTAGCGCTTGGAAAGCATGCAAACGGATATTCTCATTCGTCGGAAGGTAGGTTAGAATTCCACTGTGAAGAGTGTGCGGAGTTGGAAGTCCGGTTCGTTGGTCAGTTGGGTGGCTTGCCACATGGCGGTAGTGGTGATGGAGAATCCGGCCTTCCGCCAACTTAGGTTCGGGCCTAAATAGACGCCACTGTCACCCAAGTGCTTGACTTCGGGGACCTCGATTTCATGCAGCACCTCGGCACCCACTGACCAGGATGGGTTGATCTGATAAGCGACCCCGAGGCTTTGCATGAGTTCCGCCTCGGCGTCCTCATAGTGGTTTTCCCAGACCACTTCACCACCGATATTGTAAACAATCACCCAAGGACCAAAGTTTTTCTGGAGCAGCAGCTTGCTTTCCAACTCGATGTAGTCCCCGCTGCCCTTGATCTCACCGTAGATGGCTGAACCGAAAGCGGCGACATTCGGATTGGTCAGGTTGTAGATGGCCTCCACGGCCACATCCTGGAAAGTTGTGGTGCCGGACTTCTTGGATGACTTTTCATAGCGCCAGTCAAGAAAGTAGAGTGCCAATTGGAGTCGGTCGGTCACGCCGTATTCAAACTCGTGACGGATGTCGAAACGCTCGAAATCAGGGTCGCTGCCCTGGTTGGTTTTCCATGTGACCCAGGTTTCCAGTTCCATCTCACCTGCTGGCATGGTGGTCGTTTCGTAGCTGTAAGCAAAGCGACGACCGCCGGCTTGGGCGGTGGTGCAAAGGGCAAGGAGGGTTCCAACGCAGGTCAGATGCCTAGCGATCCGACTGATCCGGTCAGGGGTGGTGTTTGTGTTCATCGGTAGTATTGGGTGATTGCCGTCTATTGAGAATGATTCGCAACAGCGGGGAGAGGATGGAGATGCTCCCCGAGGTGTCAACCAGGAACGGAGAAATATTTTGGGAAACTTTTCCCGGGTTTATTTTGGAGGCGGGGTACTGACTGCCACGCCACCGACCGCGCTGCAGACGGAGCGGTTCATTCAAGCGGGAAGCGGAACGGCGAGGAGTTCACGGAGAAATCGCCGATTTTTTTCGATCCCCACCGCTCCTCAATCAGGCCACCCTGAAAAAGTGGCCGAAGAATGGCCGAAAGTCGGTTTTTGGGCACAAAAAAGGGAGCTTTTTCAGCTCCCTAAGTTGTTGATTTCCAAAGAAAAGTGCTCGAAAGAGGACTCGAACCTCCACGGGTTACCCCACTAGATCCTTAGTCTAGCGCGTCTACCAATTCCGCCATCCGAGCATCGGGTTGGGTGGGCGGCTTTGTTACGTGTCGGGGCCAGCCATAGCAAGCGAATCTTTGAAAAAATTCGTGCGGTCGGGGGAAATCCGGCATGCGGGGGTGCATCCGGGCTTGCTTTGGGAGGCACCCATCGGGGAGCATGAGTTTCAGTCAAGCCGTCATGGAATCCATCCGCGCAGAAGAGATCGTCAAAACCTTCGGGGCCGTCCGTGCGCTCGACGGGATCAGCCTGGCGGTCGAAGCGGGCGAGTTGTTTTTCCTGCTGGGGGCCTCGGGATGTGGGAAAACCACGCTGCTGCGGTGCATCGCCGGTTTGGAAACACCCACCAGCGGACGCATCCATTTCGGCGGGCGGGATGTGACCCAGCTGCCACCCCACCGGCGCGAGGCCGCCATGGTATTCCAAAGCTACGCCCTGTGGCCGCACCTCACCGTGGGCCAAAACATCGCCTTCGGCCTCGAGGAACGGCGCGTCCCGAAACCCGAAATCAAACGCCTCACCGAGGAAGCCCTCGAAATGGTGCAACTCCCCGGCTATGGCGGACGCTCCATCGACCAAATGTCCGGTGGCCAGCAACAGCGCGTCTCGCTCGCGCGGGCGCTCGTGGTGAAACCCAAATGCCTGTTGCTCGACGAACCGCTCTCGAATCTGGATGCCCAACTCCGCGTGGAAATGCGTCGCGAAATCCGCCGCATCGTCAAGGAGAACGGCCTGACCGGCATTTACGTCACCCACGACCAGGAGGAGGCCCTGGCCATGGCCGACCGCATCGCCGTGCTCACTGCGGGAAACATCGGCCAGATCGGCACGCCGGAGGAAATATACAAGACTCCGCAGAGTGTGCACGTCGCCAATTTCATCGGTAAAACCAACATCATTGCCGGAGTGCTGTTAGATTCGCGGGAGAGAATCGCGCGGGTCGAGACAGCAGCAGGTATTCTTGCGGGTCACATTACCAACCTTGAATGGAATCCTCCCCCAGGTGCATCTGTTAACTTGTCCATCCGCCCTGAAGCGTGGCAACTCCACAAGGAAACGGGCGAAAACCCTGTCACAGGGCACATTGTCGAGCGCGCCTATCTCGGCCAGCGAATCCAATATCAGGTGGAGACTGCCGCCGGGTTCCAGCAGGTGGTGGAACTGAATCCGCACACCCTGCTTGAGCCGGGTGCAACACCCATGATGCTGCACGCGAGGTCCGGAGATGTGGTTGTGCTGGAACCCGGAAAACAGGAGGATTAGACTGAACGCCAAAAAATCTTGCCGTAATTGGATCTGACAAGGGTTTGAACGCGTCGCGAGCATTTGCGAGCATGGAGGAAACCGGCAACCGAGCGGAGCGAGAGAGATGGCCCAAGGCCACCCGTAGGGTGCGAGCGGCGGCGAGCATCAACCCCTGAATGGCATGGCCGAAGGCAATTGGCATGCGAAATTGTGCCACTGCGCGAAACCTCACCGCCACCTGTAAGAAATGGATTCCAAGAGCCCGGCTAACATTCCGCCACCGAAGGCGGGCGCGGCGGGCTTGGTCGCGGCCCGTTGCAGGACCTGTTGGATGTGGACTTCCACCTGCCGTAAAACCGAGGGCGCCACCGCATAACCATCGCTTTCGTAAGTTAACAGGGGCATGCCGTGGCGGATGCAGTGCGGTTTGAGGATGGCCTCGGATATCCGGTAAGGCAGGCAGTTGAACGGGCCTATCAGGATGATGCCGTCGTAGCCATCATCCGCGGCGGACACGCCTTTGCCTATCATGGGGACTATCTCGCCGTAGATGGTGGGTGAGACATGGGCGGCCGCGTTTTCGAAAAGCGCCGAGGCGTCGTTGGCACCCGCCACCAGCAATCCCGACGCTTGGAATATCTGGCGGTAGTGTTCCTCGGAGCGGCGCCCCGCCTGAAAGGTCAACCAGCTTTGCAGGTAATGTTTGCCGTCCGCTTGAAAGGCCCGGGTGCAGGCCTTGGCCAAAGCCAGTCCCCCCGGCTGCAAGCCCCAGCCACCGGCCGTGGCGGCCACCCCGAAATACGCGTTGTAGAGCGCCAGTTCGCTCAGATCCACCGACTTGAGGATGATCCCGTGGGCGGCGTAAAGCTCCGGCACTCCTTCCATGAAAAACGGGCTGAAGCGGGTGAAAAAGTCCCCGGTGACCAGGACGCGCGGGCAGGTCGCCGGATCGCGTGTGCGCGGCAGCGCCGCTAGCCGCTCGGCCCACGCCGGCAGTTCCGCCTGAAAAGCGTCGGGACTGTGGGTCTGGCCCACCAGCCGTGTCCATTCGCGCTGGAGTTGGGGCACGCTGTCGCTGGAACCCACCACCCGCAGCACCTGTTCGATTTCTACCAGAATATCCGCCACCAGCACGGCTGGCGTAAGGTTACGGATCATGGTGAGCTCATCGAAGCCGAGAAAATCGTTGTCGGCGTTGGGATTGGGCAGGAAGAGGTCGGGCAACTGTTGTTCGGCGATGAAGCGCTCGAAGTAATCCATGTAACAATCCACCACGCACGGCGCACCGCCGCGCAACATGGCATATCCCACGATTTCCCCCGGCTGCCGGTGCTCGTGCACGTGCAATAACTGGCCTATGCAGATGGGCAGCGGCAAACACTCGCGGCCGGACGTGTGTTGCAGCCCGCGGTCAAGCTGGCTCCGGTCGATCGGGGTGACCTCGCCGGTGTGCAGCCCCAGCCAGCGCGCGGCCATCGCTATGGCCTGAGTGTGATAGAATGAGAAACTCGGGAAATAGATCTTCACCCGCGGGTCGGTGATGGGCACCACCCGCCCGTTAGAACGGACAACTTCGCCGTGCCTGGCCAGCCGGCAAGGCTGGAACGGCGCGCGAACCATTGGCCGTCCGGCACGGTAGTTGTGCACGATGTCCAGAAACGCTTCCAGCCGCGTTTGCACGCCGGCATCGGCGGCGTGCGCGTCGATTTCCAATATCAGATAGGGCTTGGTCCCCATCTGCGAGGCCATCGCCGACTGGGTGAAGGCGTCGATCGTGCAACTGAAATTGCTCACGCATAACAGAAACAGGTTGGCATGTTCCGTGGCGATGGCCACGGCATTCAGGATCTGGTTGGCGAAATGCCACGAGGTCGGCCCCGCACCGAGCGGTTCGAGACAATCCGCCGGAATGGCCACAATGCCCATGCTGGCGAGTTTCCTGCCCACCGATTGCGAGGCCTCCGGTGAATAGGCATTGTAGCTGTGGCCTGCTAACAGAATAGCCGGTTTGCCTGTGGCCAGCGCCTCAGCCAGCGCCTGTCTTCCCAGCTCACGCAGCGCCTGCTCGGTGCGGGTCTGGGCCTGCACTGCGGCGCACCATGCCCGCTGGGCGGGCTCCGGTGCCACCCCAAATTCCTTCACGGCCATCTCCACCAGCGCCGGGCTGGCGGCATAACCCTTGGAGAAATCCAGGATAGGCGAGAGGAAGCGCACATCGTGAAACGCCTTGGCCAGGAAATACGGACTCGCCTGGCTGATAGGGCACAGAAAACAATCGCGTGCCGGATTGACATGCGGCAGGTGCGACACATGCGGCAGAAACACCAGACCCACGCCCTTTTGCACCAGGTCCAGCACCGCGCCATGGGCGATCTGGGCGGGGAAACAAAATCCCGCGTTGGATTTCAGTTCGCCCCGCGGATCGATGTCGGACAACACGACCTCCATTCCCAGCCCCGCGAAAAACGTCGCGTATAACGGATAGAGCGAGTGCGTGGTGAGCGCCTTGGGAATGCCCACCCGCTCTTGGCCCGCAGCCACCGCAGCCTCCGGGGCGGCAAACAACAGGGCGGCCCGCCGTTCTATCAGATCCGGTGCCGCCGCCGTGCGCGCCTGCCGTTTCCACACGTTCTCATAAAGGCTGCAGCGCCCGCCGAAGGGGAACTTGCGGCCCGCCACTTCAAACCGGTCTATGCTGCAGAACATCTTGCACGCCTTGCAGGTGAAGCGGCTCACCAGACGCAGCTCCGGCTCCGCCAGATCCAGCAGGAGCGTGCCCGGCGGCATATCGCTGTTAGTCCGCTCCAGCGACAGCAGCGCCACCCCCAGCGCGCCTAGCAGCTCAGGGCTGGGCGGTATGACCACCTGGCGGCCTATGCTGTGCGCGAAGGCATGGCCCACCGCGTGGTTCAAGGCCACGCCACCCTGCAGAAACACCTTGTGGCCCATCGCGCGCGGACCTTTGACGCGGTTGA
Source organism: uncultured Luteolibacter sp. (assembly GCA_964458895.1). Classification (GTDB taxonomy): domain Bacteria; phylum Verrucomicrobiota; class Verrucomicrobiia; order Verrucomicrobiales; family Akkermansiaceae; genus Luteolibacter. The sequence continues at coordinate 7,556 of CAYWLC010000105.1, forward strand.
GGTAATTGGCCGCTATGGCATAGACCAGACCCGCGACAATATTTTCGCGGGTGTGACTCTCCTGCTGGGCGATGCGGATATCTGAGTTGATGAACGCGGCGCAGGTCGCCTTGAAATGCACCGGTGCCGGGGCTGCCAGCGCCAACTCCGCGATATCAGACACCTCCATGCCAAGGTCGCCGTGGGCGCTCTCCTCGAGGAACGAGCCGGTGCCGGCAGAGCAGGCGTTGTTCATCACATAATCCACCGGCACCCCGTTGCGCAGATAGATATACTTGGAATCCTGGCCGCCAATCTCGAAAATCGTGTCCACCTCGCGATCATAATGATGCGCGCCGGCCGCGTGGGCGGAAATCTCGTTGTAAACATGCCCGGTCCCCAGATAGGCGCCGGTCAGTTCGCGTGCGGAGCCGGTGGTCGCCACCCGCATGACGGCGTGGTTGCCCACCAGCCCGGCCAGCCCGTGCAAACACCGACGGGTGGCCGCCACGGGATCGCCGTTGGTGCGCGCGTAAAGGGAGGCCACCACCGCGCGCGTCGCCGGATCTATCAGAACCGCCTTGGTGGTGGTGGAGCCGGCATCCAGACCTAACACCAGAGGGCCGTCCGGCGGTGGCTGCCACGGCTCCGCGGGCAGCACCCGGACGCGCTCGTGATAGAGGGAGAGCGCCGGCAAGCGGGTGAGGTTGGCCTGAGGGGCCAATTGCGGAGCCTTGAATTGCGGGGCGTCGCGCGTGAGCAGGGCCGCGCCCCAGGCCTCAAACCAGAAACTCTCCGGCACCACCACAAACTCGGTTGCGGGCAGTTTTTCCCGCAGCGCGGCGACCATCGCCGCGTTGCGCGTCACCCCGCCTATCAACAGCACGCGATGCAGGTCGCGCTGCGCTTTCTCTAACAGCGATAGCACCTTGTTGGCCATGCTGTCGTGCAGCGTATGCAGGATATCCTCGGGCGTGGCCTCATTGCGGTTGAGCTTGTGGGTGATGTCGGACTTGCAGTAAACAGAGCATCGCGAGGCCAGCGGCACCACCCTGCCCTCGAACGAACGCCGTATCGCCTCGTCCATCCCGAGACCCATGCGGCCTATCTGTTGCACGAAGAATTCACCGCTGCCCGCCGCGCACTTGTTGTGCGTGAAGACGTTGATAATGCGCCTGCCGTCTAGCAGATAGACCAGGAACGCCTCTCCACCCAGCGAGGCCACCGCGTCGAAGGGCCCCGCCAACTCGTCCAGCGCCCGCTGGATCGCCGCGACTTCAGACAAATGGCCCAGCCGGCCGGACACCCCGAAATACTCGCCATCGGCAAAGCCGGGCGTGGCCAGCACTTCGTGCAGCACTTCGCGCACCCGCCCCTGATGAGCCACCACCTGGGCCATGCGCGCGTCCCCGCGCACCGCGGCCACTGTGGCCGTCAGCGCTCCAATGTGGATGCCTATGTGGGACATTATCCGCGGGTCTCGGTAAGACGCGCGGCCGATAAGCGGTTCAAGTGCATGGCCTGGTGGAGTTGGGGGGCAAGGAAGCCAACCTGCCAACCCTCAGCCTACCCCTACCTACCATCCGCGCCAAGGATATTGTTGGCGAAAGATCGTCGATATCTCCGGATTGCTAACTTGTCAGGTGCGTTGGAAGCGCATATACGGGGGTCGTCCGGGGACTTGGGGCAGGATCAGACCTGCCTGGGTGTTCGGGCAGAAATCGCGACACTGTTGCGGCAACACCCCATGAATAAAAAGTCCCTCACTGAGGCGGACATCCGCACCAAGTTCATCACTCCTGCCATCGAAGCGGCTGGCTGGGACAAGGTCACTCAGATGGCCAACCGCCACTCACCCGCAAGCAGCGCGCCGCGAAGGTTCGGAAAAATGACATCTTCAGCAAACATGGCGTGGAAGCCCGCGCCGTGCTCCAAGCCCTGCTCGACCGCTATGCGGATGCGGGGCAGTTCGATATTGAAGACCCCGCTGTCCTCCATCAAAAACCCTTCAACGAAATCGGCAAGCCTCTCGAAATCGCCCGTTTGTTTGGCGGTCCCGAGGGTTACAAACAAGCCATTCGCGAACTCGAAGCATCCCTCTACTCCGCTGCCTGAACCATGTCACTCACCGCCACCATCAAGTCTATCCAGAATGAAATGCGCAAAGACGAGGGCGTCGGCGGCGACGACCAGCGCATCGAGCAACTCGCGTGGATGCTCTTCCTGAAAATCTACGATGCCAAGGAAGCCGAGTGGGAATTCACCGATCCCACCTACAAGTCCCCCATCCCCAAGAAACTCAAGTGGCGGAACTGGGCCGCCGATCCCGAAGGCATGACCGGCGAGACCTTGCTGGATTTTGTCAACAACACGCTCTTCCCCGGACTCCAGAATCTCACACTCGGGAAAAACGATGGCCGCGCCCGCATCGTCCGCGAGGTCTTCGATGGTGGCTTCAATTACATGCGCAGCGGCCAGCAACTCCGCAAGATCATCAACAAGCTGGAGGACATCGACTTCAACAGCCTCAAGGAGCGCCAGCACTTCGGCGACATCTACGAGAAAATCCTCAGCGACCTCCAATCCGCCGGAAACTCCGGGGAATTCTACACGCCCCGCGCCGTCACCCAGTTCATGGCGGACCGCATCGATCCGAAGCCCGGCGAGATCCTCATCGACCCCGCCTGCGGCACCGGCGGCTTCCTCACCTGCGCCATCAACCACATGCGCAAGCACCATGTGAAAGGCGTGAAACAGGAACGCCTGCTCCAGTCCAGCCTGCGCGGCGTCGAGAAAAAGCACATGCCGCACCTCCTGTGCATGACCAATCTCCTGCTCCACGATATTGAGGACCCCGGCTTCGTCCGCCATGACAACACTCTCGCCCGGCCCTACACCAGTTGGACCAAGGACGAGCGCGTGGACATCGTGCTCACCAACCCACCCTTCGGCGGCAAGGAAACCGACGGCATCGAGAGCAATTTCCCGAAAGCCTATCAGACCCGCGAAACCGCCGATCTCTTCCTCGCCCTCATCCTCCGCCTGCTCAAGCCCGGCGGACGCTGCGCCATCGTCCTGCCAGACGGAACCCTCTTCGGCGAGGGTGTGAAAACCCTGCTCAAGGAAGCCCTTCTAACCGAGTGCAATCTCCACACCATCGTCC
>CAYWLC010000106.1:0-10666 GCA_964458895.1 uncultured Luteolibacter sp.
TTTGGTTAGGGTCGAGGCCGTCGGTGGGCTCGTCGAGGATGAGCACTTCCGGGTCGTGGAGCAGGGCCTGGGCGAGGCAGGTGCGGTGGCGGTAGCCCTTGGAGAGCGTGTGGATCGACTGGCGGGCCACGGTGGTCAGGAAGCAGGTTTCTATGGCGCGCTCGACGGCGTCTTTTTTGGCGGACCCGCTGAGCTTGCGGATGCTGGCGCAGAATTTGAGGAAGGCGATGACCGTCATGTCATGGTAGAGCGGGGCGGATTCCGGGAGGTAGCCGATTTTGGTTTTGGCTTCCTGCGGGTTGTCGATGACTGAGACCCCGCAGACCTTGGCATCCCCCGAGGTGGGCGGGAAAAACCCGGTGATCATGCGCATGGTCGTGGACTTTCCGGCGCCGTTGGGGCCTAGGAACCCCAGGACTTCGCCTTTGTTGACGGTGAACGTGAGTTGATCAACGGCACGTTTGGAACCGAACTGTTTGGTGAGGCTTTCGACTTCAATCATGGGTGGAGGATTCTGTGTTGTCGGGGCGATTCGCGCGTCAAGCGGCACGGCAGAGGTTTCTTGTTTGTGAAAATGTGGCAAGAGCAAATTTTGCCGACATTGCACCCAAGCCGATGCCAGCCAGGCGGTTGCAACCCGAAAGGAGAACCTGAAACCACGGATTACAGATTTTACGGATGAATAACGGGTCCACAAATTCCATCAGGTCTCACGCGAAGCCGCGAAGGAAGAGAAGGTGCCCAAAGTGAATGATTTGCGGCTTAGGCCAAATCAGGGGGAACGGCCGGCCCGTCCGTTCATCTGAGGGAGGCGCTGAGATTAACCCGAAATCAGGGTGTCTGCGGCGGCTAGTCGTGAATGGCGGGTGAGATGTCCGAGGAGAAAACCCGAGATCACGCCGGATGAGAAACCGAACACGTGGCCGAGCACGTCGGTGGTTCCATCAGGTCCGCCGCCGGCTCCGAGCCAGCCTAACAAAATGATGCCGGCCAGGACCGGGGCGGTGGTTTTTGCCAAGGGAAGGTGGATGCGGGCATGCAGCATGGCGGCAAACCCCAGACCTGATAGAATTCCGAGCGCGCCGAAGACGGCGGTGGACGCACCGATCGAGAGAAACGGCTCCGGATAAACCAGGGCCGAGGTGAGAATGTTGCCGAGGGTGCCGCAGGCGAGGATCAGCGCCCAGCCGCGCCATGGGCCTAACGACTTTGCCACCAGCGTGCCGAATAACATCCCGCTGAGCAGATTGCCCAGCAAATGCGCGGGATCCGCATGCAGAAACAATGCGCTGAAAGGCCGCCACCACTCGCCCTCGCGGAACAACCCGAGGCTCGAGGATTGCGCCCGGATCACCAGCGACGGGTCCTCGTTCTGCCAGACATAAGTCAGCAGCAGCGCGATCACCCAGACGCCATACACATCCCAACCCGATGGATAACGAAACATCTCATATTCAAACGCGGGTGCGGGCTGGGGGTTGTCCTGCTCGCGGTCATAGGCCTGCAGTTCCCGCAGAATTTCCGGTGCCCGGTCTCTTTCGGCCAGCACCGAGAATCCTCCCGTGGCTTCCGTTTCCGTGACCCAACAGGCCTCGCCCATGGCCAGAATGACCAGTCCGTGTTCCTGCGCCTGTTTCAGATCCGGGTATGCCCCGACATCTAACAGGTCATCCCACGGGATGGAAACATGCTCCTCCTGATCACTCATCGCTTAGGGGGCAGCCTCCTGCCATGGGGTGGGATTTCCGGCACGCTCCCAAGCATCCATCGCATCCCTGATCCGTCAACCTCCGGCTGTGGGGCTCGCCTGACCCGGAACAGCGGAGCCGCACCCGCGAGAACGCGGAAGTCCCAGTGCGCCCGCCCCTTTAGCCTAAATTCCGAGATGAAAACCACGAAAGGCATAAAACTTCACTAAATACCAGAGAGTTGCGACATTGCATCACACCTCATCCTGAAGGTGAGAGGAACCAAGCCGAAAACCCATTGCACTTTCGTGCCTTTTCGTGGTTTTTGTGGTTTCAATTTTCCTATGTGGGTTTAGCGATTTTCCGTGTTGCCAAACTCGGGACGGTCGGATTACGCTCCGCCCGCGCGGCACAAAACGCCCTCAAAAGCCTCATAGTGTAATGGTAACACTCCGGATTTTGATTCCGTCATTCTAGGTTCGAGTCCTAGTGAGGCTATTTTCCCGATGGCCGGTGGTTCGGCAACACGGGAACCGGGGGAGAAGGCCTGGAGGCTTCGATTCGCTGGAAAGTTTTGATAGAGGTGTGAAAGCCGGTAAGGCGGCGGGCGATCTGTACAGTGCGGAGAAGCGCCGACTCGGGGGGAAGGCGGTTAGCCCAGCCGCGGTGGGTATTGATTGTTCCGGGTTCATTTCGCGCTGCTGGGGGTTCGCGGAGAAACAATCGACGAGTTCTCTTGCCGGGCTGTGTGTCAAGCTGCGGTCGCCTACGGAACTGCGGCCTGGCGATGTGCTGAACTATGAGGGCGGGCACGTCGTGCTTTTCGTGAAATGGCTGGATGAGAGCAATACGCGTTTTATTTGTTATGAGGCCGAGCCATTCAGTCGCGTGCGGGCCACCGAGCGCAATGCGCCGGAAATGATCGCGCGCGGATTTGCTCCGCTGCGTTTCCGCCAGATCCGTGAGTAGGCATGGGCATTTCACGCGGCGGTCCGGTTATCTCATCATTGACGCAAGTATGACTTGAAATTCTTACAAGATTTTCTTACATTGCGTCCATGAAAGCGCTCGTCACTTCGAAGGGGCAGGTCACCATTCCCAAAGAACTCCGCGACCGTTTTGGCATTCGGCCAGGCGTACGGGTGGATTTTACGGCTGCTGAGGACGGGATTCGCCTTCGCAAGGTGGTGGACCGCCGCAAACAGTCCAAGGTGTTCGGATGCCTCAAAAGGGAATTGGATGGCCATAGCGTGAGTGAGTTGCTGGATGAATTGCGCGGACCCGTCCTGTTGCCCAAAGTCCATGCGAAGAGGGGGAGCCGATGAGTGCTGTTGCGGTTGACACATCGGTCCTGCTGGCCGTGTTCAAAGGTGAACCCAAGGGTCAACGCTGGCTTGAAAGCCTGCAGGTGGCATCGGAGGCGGCCTCCCTTTTGGTTTCCTCCGTGGTGTTAGCGGAGGTTCGGTCCTTCTTTTCATCTGATGATGCCTGCGGGTCAGCCCTGAATGCGCTCAACCTTCAACACAGCGCGCTGGGCGAGGAGGCCGCGAATCTCGCGGGAAAAATTTTCCGCGACTATCGAAATGAGGGCGGTCCGAGGACGCCCATACTTCCGGATTTTCTTGTGGCTGCCCATGCTGCCACCCAAGCGGATTGGCTTGCGACGGATGATCGCGGTTATCTGCGCAAATATTTCCCCAACATCCGCATCCTCTCACCCGCAAGCTCATGATGAGCTGGGATTGATGATTGACTCTGGCAAGTATTTTTTGCAGTGTGTGTCACAGTTATGAAAACGAAAACCGTGGTAAAATGGTCTGGGGTGTTTATTTTGGGAATGATCCTTGGCAGTTGCACTTCGCGCAAGTTGGTGCCGAGAAAGGGACCGGACACCCAATTGGTCGCCAAATGGGTGGATGAGACGCGGACCGATGCGCACTGGCTCTTCAATGAGGATCTCACTGGCGAACGTGACACCCCCGAACACCGGACCTTCACCTGGGCCACCCCATTCGAGGGGCAGGTCGTCGTCACGCTGGCGGCGAATGCCAAGTTTCCGGCGGAACGGGTGACTTACTCGTACTCCATCAAGGAGGATAAAATGTCGATGTGGCCCAAGGGAGTGGACTCACTGACATCGGTTTTCACCCGGCAGAAATGAGACGTGCGGGGGGCTGGCATGCATTCCTGCGGAAATCGTTGTCATTCCCGTGGTGCCCTGTTTCAATGGGTTCGCGCCCGTAATGCCTGAAGATTTCGCCGAAGAGACCCTGCTGCTTGTCGATCCCGATCTGGATTTCCTGGATTGGGCGACCAAGCATTTGGCGGGCAAAAACCTCAAGATTTTGCGCTGCGACAATGCGGCAAACGCCTTGAAAGTGTTGGGAAAGACCACGGTTGGGGTGGTGGTGGCGGGCATGGAGCAGACGCCCTTCGACGGCATGGAGTTGTTAGGAAAGATCCTGCAGCAGAGTCCGCAGACGCTGGTGATCCTGACTGCGGGTTTCCCGACCACCAGCCAGATCATCGAGGCCACTCAACATGGCGCGCATGACGTGCTGCGCAGGGAATCGCTGGCGTTCGAACTCAGGCCGGTGGTGGAATCCGCGCTGCAAATGCGCGAGGAACGGCGCAGCGCGGACCAACCGCTGCACGTCCTGCCCAAATACGACGGACGCGTGAAAATGATCGGCGTCTCGCGCGCGTTGCAGGAGGTTTTTAAAATCGTTGGCCGGGTCGCCCGCTCGGACGCACCCATCCTGATCGCCGGCGAGAGCGGCACCGGCAAGGAACTCGTGGCCAAGGCGATCCACGAATACAGCCCGCGGCGCCAGAAGGAGATGATGACCATCAACTGCGGGGCGATCCCGGATAATTTGTTAGAAAGCGAGTTGTTCGGGCATGAGAAGGGTTCTTTCACCGGGGCGATCACACGGCGGGAAGGTCGTTTCGAACAGGCGGATGGAGGCACGCTGTTTCTTGATGAGATCGGCGACATGCCGCTATCGATCCAGGTGAAACTGCTGCGTGTGCTTCAGGATGGCACGTTTTCGCGGGTGGGCTCCAACGAAACCATCGTCACCGATGCCCGGATCATCGCGGCCACGCACAAGAATCTAACCGATGAGGTGGCGACCGGACGGTTCCGCGAGGATTTGTATTACCGGCTCAACGTGGTGGAGATCCGGATACCGCCCTTGCGCGAGCGCCCGGAGGATGTGCCGCTGTTAGCCGAGTATTTTCTGCAACGTATCACCAAGAAAAACGGCATGGCACGCATGCGCCTCACGGCGGAGGCCATCAACGCCCTGCAGGCCCACCACTGGCCGGGCAACGTCCGCGAATTGGAAAACACCATCGCCAGGGCCTGCGCGCTTGCCTCATCCAACATCCTGCTGCCCGGCGACATTCCGCTGGCGTTGGCACCCGGCAAGGCGGTGGCGGAGATTTCCGCCGTGATCGACCAATTGCTCAACGTGGCACCCGCCGGCGAAAACCTGCTGGCATGGATCAGGCGCGAGGTGGCCGGCCGGGTGGTCGAACGCGCGGCAGGGGATCTCAAGGAGGCGTCTATATTGTTAGATGTGCCCGCGCCGGAACTGCGCCGAATACTCTCCAAATGATGTTGCGTCCGCTCATAGCGCTGTTGCTCGTTCTGTCGTCCTGTCTCCTCGGGCAGGAAACGGGCGAGTTGATGCGCAAAGGCATCGATGCCCTCAACGCCAGCCTGTGGGAAACGGCCGCCCTGCATTTCGAACAATGCTTGTCGAGCCGCGCGCTCGGCCCTGCGGAAAAATCGCAGGTGGCCATCCGTCTGGCAGAGGCATGGGTGCGCGACGGGAAATCTTCCGAGGCGCTTGATTTGTTAGGACAGTCGTTTGTTTCAAGCAATCCTGAAGCGGTGTTTTGGAAAGGGATGGCCCTGGCAGGACTCGGCCGTTACGCGGACGCCGTGACGACGCTTTCCCCGCTGATGGAAAAACCGGACGCCCCGCACCGCGGAGAGGCCTGCTTCACCATCGGCAGCCTCCAGTTGGCACTGGGGGTGCCGGACGCCGCGTTGAAAACCCTCGCCATCCTCGCAAGGGATCCCGACACCTCCCTGGCGGCCCAGGCCAGGCTGCGCCAGGTTGAAATCATGTTAGATCTCGGCCGCCCTGCCCAGGCCCGGGAAACCATGCCCGACGTATCCGCGATCAGCCCGGACGACCGCCTGCTCGCGGCGTTTCTGAAGGCCCATATCCTGCTGGCGGACCAGCATCCCGCGGAAGCCGCCGCCGGTTTCCAAAGCCTGATCGACCAACCCCAGGGACAATCCAGTCGACGTTATCACGCCGCCGCCGTCGGCCTGGCCGATGCTCTGCGCGCGGAGGGGAAAACCGATGAGGCCTCCTCATTCCTGCTATCCTTCATTCAGGATCACCCGGACTCGCCCTTCCTGCGCGGGATGTTCCAATTCCTGTCAGATTGCATGACTGACCCTTCTGATCTAACAGACGACGTGCTGGAACGCATCTCCCGATGGATCACGCCCGACGAAGTGCCGGCCACCGGTGCCATTGCCAGGCTCGACTCAAGCGCCGTAGCGACATGGCCGTCTCCCCACGCCGCCAGCGATCTGTTAGCATGCGCGCTTTACACACGGGCGTTGGCACTTCACCGCAACGGCACACCCGAGGCCCGGGCGGAGGCCCGGTGTCTGCTGACCCGACTGCGGATGGAATTCCCAGGCCACGCTCTAGCCAATCGGGCGCTGTTCGAAACCGCCCGCTGGTTGTTGGCGGATGGCCGGAGCGAGCGTGCGTTCGGCATTCTTGAGACCATCCGCGAAACCGCCGCAGCGCCCGAAATCCGGGGGCAGGCGGCGTTTCTCGAGGCCCGCAGCGCCGGGTCTGACAATGATCGGGACCGGGCCGTCCAGCTATTCGAAGAAGCCGCACGGTATCTATCAGAAAATGAGGCGCAAGCCGCGCGCCTCAACGCCGAGATTCTCCGTTTGTCCGACGGTCCCGGAGCCACCAAACTCATCAAATCCACGGAGCACCCGGAAGACGCTGCGCTCGCGGTGGATCTGGAATTGGAACGTGCGCTCATGGAGAATCCGGCGGAGGCGAGACGCGCGGCCATCGGGGATTTTCTAACAAAAAATCCCGATCATCCACGGGCGGGCGAGGCACGCTTGGCGGCGGCGGAGGCCGCGCTATCGGTTCCCAAGCCGGACCTGGCACTCGCGCGTGCGCAACTGGACGCGCTTGCGGCCGACGCGGAAAAATCCAGCGGTTTGAGTCCGATCAGAATCGCCTTGGTGAGGCTTCGCATTGCCGATCTATCCAACGATGCACCCGCGGCCATCGCCACCGCCCGGGACATTCTCAAACAATTTCCGGCCGACGCCCCGGTGGCGGAGGCGTCGATGGTGCTGGGGCGCAACCTGTTCCAGACCCGCAGTTACAATGACGCCCGGTTGGTGTTAGAGAAACTCGTTGCGGCGGACCCGGATCCGGAACTCGCCCAGGCCGCATGTCTGCTAGCCGCCCGCGCGGCCGCCCTGGTTCCCACCTCGCAATCCCAACAGGAGGCCATCACGCTGTTTGACAACGTCATCAAGATGAATGGTTCCGTCGCGCCTGTCGCCATGTTGGAGAAGGCCCGCCTGATGATCGACATGAACCGGTTGGTTGAGGCCGCCGTCTTTCTGCGGAAATGGTTCAACTTGCTCAAGCCTGCGGATGCGCTGCATCTGCCCGCCGGTCTTCTGTTGGCCGAGGCGATCTACGCGCAGGGTTCCGGAAACCCCAACTCACTGTCCGAAGCACTCGCGGTGTATGACAAGCTCCTCATCCACACCCAGGACAACCCCGCCGTATTCAACCGGTTGCAATATCTCCGCGGCAGAACCCTCGAACAGATCCCCGATGAAAAGGACCCGTTGCGGAAACGCGAAAAGCAGGCGTTCATCGCCTATTATTCGGTGTTGGAAATCACCACTGCTCCCGCGGAATGGCATTACTTCGAGCTTTGCGGATTCCGCGCCCTCGCGCTGTTGGAAAAAGCCGACCGCTGGTCTGCCGCCATCGCCTGCGCCAAGAAGATCGCATCTTTCAAAGGCCCCCGCGCCGCGGAAGCCGCCGCCTACGCCAGCCAACTCCAACTCAAACACATGATCTGGCAAGACTGATCTCAAATGTCAAATTTCAAATCCATATGCTCAATCTCCTCATCACTGGAAAATCCGGGCGCATGGGCCAGGCACTGCTGGAAGCGGCGTCGGCCAGTCCGGATGTCACCGTCACCGCCACGCATGATCTCGGCGAGGATCTGGATTGCGCCGTGCAGCAGGCCGGGTGCATCATCGATTTCACGGTGCATACGTTCACCGCGCAGGTGCTTGCGACCGCGCTCAAACACGGCACGCACTTGGTGATCGGCACCACCGGGCACACTCCGGACGAACGCGCCCTCATCCGCGAGGCGGCGCAAGTCCTGCCCGTGGTGCATGCCTCCAACTACTCGGTGGGCGTCAACACCCTGTTCTGGCTCACCCGGCAGGCGGCGCGTGTGTTGACCCAGGACCGCTTCGATATCGAAGTGGTGGAAATGCACCACCGCCACAAGATCGACGCCCCATCGGGAACCGCGCGCACATTGTTAGATATTCTCAACGAGGAAACCGGCACCTCCTATGACAACGATATCACCCACGGACGCGTCGGCAACATCGGCCCGCGCAAGGCCCGTGAAATCGGCATGCACACGTTGCGCGGCGGTGATGTGGTGGGCGACCACACGGTCATCTTCGCCGCCGACGGCGAGCGTGTGGAACTCAGTCACAAGGCGTCCTCGCGCCTCACCTTCGCCTCAGGCGCCGTGCGCGCCGCGCTCTGGCTCCAACACCAGCCCGTGGGCCTCTATGACATGCGGGATGTGCTCGGCTTGGAGTGAGGTTTTAAGTTATATGTTATTAGTTATTAGCGTTCATTCATCAATCATCATCCTATCATGCGCACGATCCAGCTATTGCCGCTGATTCTGACAGTCGCCGCCAGCCAGTGGGGGCGGGCGGCAGACGCCAAATCCGCAACCCCCGCCGCTCTGGACATGAGAGCCTCGGTGTGTCGGATCAACTCCACCCAGCAGTCATGGAATCCGTGGCAGCCGTGGGAGAAGAACGAGCCTAACAAGCGCCGCGCGCTCGCAGCGATCGTGGCCCCGCAGCGCGTGCTGACCACATCCGAGTTGGTTGCGGACGCCACCTATCTGGAATTCGAATCGGCGGATGGCACCCGCTTCACTCCCGCACGGGTGATCGCCGTGGATTACGAGGCGAACCTGGCCTTGTTAGGTCCGGCCGGTGAAATGGAAGGCGGCACGTTTTTTGCCCAAACCACGCCGTTTGAAATCACCAGCCCGCCGAAACTCGGTGACAGCCTGCAGGTCATGCAGATCGAGGAAAACGGTGTGGCCCTGCAAACGCCGGGCATCCTGCAGAGTGTCGAACTGTCGGCCAACTTTCTACCCGGGCAGAGTTTTCTCACCTACATGGTGAAGGCCTCCATGCAGGGCGCGGCGGGCAGTTACTCGCTGCCCGTGCTGGACGGGGGCAAGCTTGTGGGTGTGCTCATCAGCTATAACTCCAAGGACCAACTATCCGAAGTCATCGCCACCGATATTGTCACGCGCTTTTTAAAGAACGCATTGGACGGCGAATACAAGGGCTTCCCCAGCCTAGGGGTTGCCATCTCGCGCACCGAGGACACCTCGTTCCGGCAATGGTTGAAACTCAGCGATGACCAAGGGGGCATTTTCATTCATCGGGTCCGCACGGGGACCGCCGCCGAAACTGCGGGGGTGAAGGCGGGTGACGTGTTGCTCGCGGTGGACGGCCAGGCGATCAACCGCCGTGGATATTACCAACACCCGCGCTATGGCAATCTGGCATGGGGGCACCTCATCCGCGGGGAGAAAGCCTCAGGCGATGTCGTCACGCTCTCGCTCTGGCGCGATGGCAAACCGCTCGAGATCAAGGCCACCCTCACCCGCGGCGAGAACGGCGAGCGCCTGGTTCCTAACAACATGTTCGACAAGGCGCCCAACTTTCTGGTCAAGGGCGGCCTCATCTTCCAGGAACTCACGCTGCCCATCCTCCAGGCCTTCGGCGAGAACTGGCGGTCCCGCGCTCCGCTGGCTTTGTTAGACGCCTGCGAGAACCCGGAAAAATACGAAAAGTCCGTGGACCGCATCGTTTTTCTCAGCAACGTGATCCCCACGCCAGCGACCGTCGGTTACGAACACCTCCGCAGCATGGTCGTCAGCAAGGTGAATGGCAGGGAAATCAAAAACATGAAGGTTCTCATCGACGCCTTCAATGAGAACACCGGAGCCCTCCACACCATCGAGTTCGTCGATGACCACCTCATCATCAATCTCGACCCCGCCACCACCAAGACCGTGGATGCACAACTCCTCAAGCGCGGCATCACTCGCTTGTCGCATGCGGAGTGAGGCACATGGATGTTAGAAACAAAGACCGTCACGCGAGTATCCGCGCGAGCACGTAGGGCAGGATGCCGCCGGCGCGGTAGTAGTCTTTTTCGACCGGGGTGTCGATGCGCACGATGACGGGAATTTCAAACGCGGGTGCACCGCCCGCGCCCCCTTCTGGATGGACGACCAGCGTGGCCTGCTGCATCGGCTTGAGGTCGTTGGAAATACCTGTTAGATCGAAGGTGGCGTCCGCGAGGTCCCTGACCTTGTCATAGTCAGCCTTGTTGACGAAGGTGCATGGCAGCACTCCCATGCCGACGAGGTTGGAGCGGTGGATGCGTTCGAAGGACTTGGTGATGACGGCTCTGACGCCTAACAGGCTGGTGCCCTTGGCGGCCCAGTCGCGGCTGGAGCCCATGCCGTAGTCCTCACCGCCGATGATGATGCCGGGGGTGCCGGCCTTCTGATAGGTGGTGGCGGCGTCGTAGATCGCG
>CAYWLC010000107.1:0-10665 GCA_964458895.1 uncultured Luteolibacter sp.
CCCCAAAAGCTGCCGCATGATCCGCCTCGACAGCCCGCTCATCGACAACAACCAACTCGCCAAGCTCCGCGAAATCAATCTGGACGGCTTCAAGTCAACCACCCTGGACGCCTTGTTCCCCACCGACCAGGGCGGCAACGGCCTGCACAAGGCCTTCGACCGCCTCTGCGCCGCCGCCGACTGGGCGATCGCCGAAGGATCTAACATTCTAATCATTTCCGACCGCAACATCGACGCCAACAACGCCGCCATCCCCACCCTGATGGTCATGGGCGGCCTGCACCACCACCTCGTGCGCTCGGGCACCCGCACGCTGGTCTCCATCGTCCTGGAAACCGGCGAGGCCCGCGAGGTCCACCATTTCTCCACCCTCATTGGTTACGGCGCCGACGCCATCAACCCCTACATGGCCTTCGAGTCGCTTCACCAGATGATCCGCGACGAAATGTTAGCCATGGATTTCGACAAGGCGGTTTACAATTTCCTTAAAGGCTCGATCAAGGGCGTGGTCAAGACCATGGCCAAGATGGGCATCTCCACGGTCGCCTCCTACCGCGGCGCGCAGATCTTCGAAACCATCGGCCTGAGCACCGCCCTGGTGAACAAATACTTCACCGGCACCTCCAACCGCTGCGAGGGATCGGATACCGATCAAATCGCCGAGGAAACCCTCATCCGCCACCGCAGCGCCTTCCCGGACCGCCACATCGTGGCCGATGATCAAGCGCTTGAATCCGGCGGCGTCTATCAGTGGCGCAGCGATGGCGAATACCACCTCTTCAACCCGGAAACCATCCACCTGCTCCAGAAGGCGGTGCGCACCGGAAGTTATGTGATCTATCAGGAATACGCCCGCAAGGTCAACAACCAGAGCGAGAACCTTTCAACCCTGCGCGGCCTGATGCGTTTCCGCAGCATCCGCAAGCCCGTGCCCATCGACGAGGTGGAATCCATCGAAAACATCACCCGCCGTTTCAAAACCGGCGCCATGTCCTATGGCTCGATCTCGCAGGAAGCCCATGAAACCCTCGCAATCGCCATGAACCGCATCGGCGGCAAGTCCAACACCGGCGAGGGCGGCGAGGACCCGGAACGCTTCAAAACCCTGCCCAACGGCGACAGCAAACGCTCCGCCATCAAACAGGTCGCCTCCGGGCGCTTCGGCGTGACCAGCGAATACCTCGTCAACGCCGATGAAATCCAGATCAAGATCTCGCAGGGCGCCAAGCCCGGCGAAGGCGGCGAACTCCCCGGCTCCAAGGTCTATCCATGGGTCGCCAAGGTCCGCCACTCGACCCCCGGCGTCGGCCTCGTGTCCCCACCCCCGCACCATGACATCTACTCGATCGAAGATCTCGCCGAGTTGATCCACGACCTGAAAAACGCCAACACCCAGGCCCGCATCAACGTGAAACTCGTTGCCGAAGTCGGCGTCGGCACCATCGCCGCCGGCGTTGCCAAGGCCCACGCCGATGTCATCCTGATCTCCGGCCACGACGGCGGCACGGGCGCATCACCCTCGTCATCGATCTACAATGCCGGTGCCCCATGGGAACTCGGCCTCGCCGAAACCAACCAGATCCTGTTGCTCAACGACCTGCGCAGCAGGGTTGTGTTAGAAACCGACGGCCAGTTGAAAACCGGACGCGATGTCGCCATCGCCGCTCTGTTAGGTGCGGAGGAATACGGCTTCGCCACCGCGCCGCTGGTGGCCGTCGGATGCCTGATGATGCGCGTCTGCCAGAAAAACACCTGCCCGGTCGGCGTCGCCACCCAGGACCCCGAACTCCGCAAGAACTTCGCCGGAACCCCGGAGCATGTCGTCAACTTCATGCGCTTCATCGCCACCGAACTGCGCGAAATCATGGCCGAAACCGGTTTCCGCACCATCGAGGAAATGGTCGGCCATGCCGAGTGCCTCGACACTGCGGAGGCCACCAACCATTGGAAGGCCAAGGGTGTGGACCTCACCACCATTTTCCACAAACCGGATGTCGGCGACGACGTCGGCACCTTCTGCCAGATCCCGCAGAACCACGGACTCAGGAACGCGCTGGACAACACCCACCTGTTAGCCCTGTGCAAGCCCGCCATTGATCGCGGCGAAAAAGTGCGCGCTGAACTGCCGATCACCAACGTCAACCGCGTGGTCGGCACCATCACCGGCAGCGAGGTAACCCGCAAACACGGCGGTGCCGGACTGCCCGAAGACACCATCCAACTCAAATTCAATGGCAGCGCAGGTCAATCGTTTGCGGCCTTCACCCCGCCCGGCATGTCATTCGTGCTGGAGGGCGACGCCAACGACTATTTCGGCAAAGGTCTGTCAGGTTCCAAGATCGTCGTCTATCCGCCCAAGGGCTCACGCTTCCCCGCGGAGATGAACATCCTCATCGGCAACGTCGCGTTCTACGGTGCCACCGCTGGCGAGGCCTACATCAACGGTATCGCCGGCGAACGCTTTTGTGTTAGAAACTCCGGCGTCAATGCGGTCGTCGAAGGCGTGGGCGACCACGGCTGCGAATACATGACCGGCGGCCGCGTGATCGTCCTGGGCGAAACCGGGCGCAACTTCGCCGCAGGCATGTCCGGCGGCATCGCCATCGTCTATGACATCGACGGACTCTTCGAAAAACGCATCAACCGCGAGATGGTCAACCTCTATCGCCTCATCGAGTGCGGGGACGATGACATCGCCATGGTCAGGACCCAGATCGCCAAACATGTGGATCTCACAGGCTCCGCCCGCGGCCGCTGGCTGCTCGACCACTGGGAGGCCGAACTGCCGAAGTTTTTCAAGGTCTTCCCGCGCGACTACGAACGCATGCTCGAGTGCTTCCGCAAGGTCGAGCAACAGGGACTCACCGGCGACGAAGCCGCCATGGCCGCCTTCGACGAAAACCAGAAGGACCTCTCACGCGTGGGCGGGAATTAAGTTATTCGTAATTACCAACATTCACTTCACCCGCTCTTCATCAAACAGTGGTTCAATTCCTCATTCACTTGACACTTCAAACTTCACACTAGCAACTTTTCTCACAATGGGCAAACCAACAGGATTCATGGAGATCGCGCGCATGGCCGATTCCGAAACCGCACCTCTCGAACGCCTCAGCCACTGGCGGGAGTTCAAGGTTCACGGCGATGAAAAACAATGCCGCGCCCAGGGCGCGCGCTGCATGGATTGCGGCACACCGTTCTGCCAAACCGGCCACATCCTGTCCGGCATGGCCAGCGGATGCCCGATCAACAACCTCATCCCCGAGTGGAACGACCTCATCTTCCGCGGCCGCTGGAAGGAAGCCCTCGAACGCCTCCACAAAACCAACAACTTCCCCGAATTCACCGGCCGCGTCTGCCCGGCTCCCTGCGAAGGCTCCTGCGTGCTCGGCGTGATCCAACCGCCCGTCACGATCAAAAACAACGAGTGCGCCATCATCGACCGTGGCTGGCACGAAGGCTGGGTGACCCCACAGGTCCCCCAAAAACGCACCGGCCGCAAAATCGCCGTCATCGGCTCCGGCCCCGCCGGACTCTCCTGCGCCGCCCAGCTCAACCAGGCCGGCCACCATGTCACGGTCTTCGAACGCGAGGACCGCATCGGAGGCCTCCTCATGTACGGCATCCCTAACATGAAACTCGACAAGAACGAGGTCGTCACCCGCCGCGTCAACCTCATGCGCGAGGAAGGCATCGAGTTCGTCACCGGCGTGTTCGTCGGCAAAGACAAAAAATGGACCGCCGCCCGCTTGCGCGGCGAGTTCGACGCCGTCGTCCTCTGCTGCGGTGCCACCCTCGGCCGCGACCTGCCCATCGATGGCCGCGATGCCATGGGCGTTCACATGGCCATGGATTTTCTAACAGACAACACCCGCCACCAACTCGACCACCACTTCGACGGCAGCAAGCCCGCCCTCAACGCCGCAGGCAAGGACGTCGTGGTCATCGGCGGCGGCGACACCGGCACCGACTGCGTGGGCACCAGCCTGCGCCACGGTTGCAGGAGCGTCGTCCAGTTGGAAATCATGCCCATGCCGCCGATGGAGCGCACGGCCGACAACCCGTGGCCCGAGTGGCCCAAGGTGTACAAGATGGATTACGGCCAGGAGGAAGCCGCTGCCGTCCAAGGCGGCGATCCGCGCCAATACCTCGTCCAGACGAAACGTTTTCTCAAGGATGATTCCGGCAATCTATCAGGTTTGGAAATCTGTGAGATCAAATGGACCAAGGACGCGCAGGGCCGCTTTGCCCCCGTGGAAAAACCCGGCAGCACTCGCGTCATCCCGGCGCAGCTCGTTCTGTTAGCCATGGGCTTCCTCGGCCCCGAGCCCGAGGTCGTGCAACACTTCGCCCTCGAAACCGACACCCGCACCAACGTCAAAGCGGATCACGGAAAATTCACCACCAACATCCCCGGCGTCTTCGTCGCCGGTGACATGCGCCGCGGACAATCGCTCGTCGTCTGGGCCATCAACGAAGGCCGCGGCGCCGCCCGCGAATGCGACCGCTTCCTCATGGGCAGCACCCACCTGCCCTGAGTAAGGGGTATGGAGGTATGGACGTCTCGTCCATACAATCCCCATAAAGCGTCCCGAAATTCGGGACGTTCTTACTTGCATTACGCTATAGGCTCGCGTATTTCCTCCTTGCGTGATCAGAAGCTTTTCATGCAAAGACACCGAAAAACTGTTTCTCGGACTCACCACCCGCGCGTTCCCGGCAGATCTAGGTCGTCGGGCACGAACCAAACTGCTTGTCCTCCACTCATCAACCAACCTCAATGACCTCAAAAGTCCTCCCGGAAACCGACTTGAAGCCCTCACCGGTGATCGGAGGGGCCAGTATTGTATCCGCATCAACCAACAATACCGCCTCTGTTTTCGATGGTCGGATCAGGGCGCAGACGAAGTAGAAATCCTTGACTACCATTAACCATGAAAACCGCTAAAACGAAACTTGATCCTCGGATAGCGAACATCACCCCAGGAGAGATTCTTTTCACCGAGTTTCTCGAACCTCTGGCGATCAGTCCCTACCGGCTTGCCCGGGAAACAGGAATGCCACGATCCCGTGTGTCAGACATCATCAAGGGCAAGCGCTCCATTACGGCGGAGACCGCTCTGGCTTTCTCCTTGTATTTCGGAAACTCCGCGCAGTTCTGGCTCAATCTCCAGAGCCACTTCGATCTGGAAAAAGCCACCCGCGAGAGCTTGATGAAAATCAAAGCCAAGGTAAAACCGTTAGAGGCGGCTTGATCGAACTGAATCACGGAGTTTCAATCCGTAACACGTCAACCGCGCCATCCCCTCCTGTTCCTCTCGTCGATCTGGCTGTTGAGTGTGCAGAAGTCATAGATCACGCCGATGCCCAACAGACCGCCGGTGAGCAGCCAGATGATGCCGGTGCCGATTTTTCCCAGATAGAACCGGTGGATGCCGAGGAGTCCGAGGAATGTTAGAAATATCCACGCCACCGAGTAATCACAAGGCCCCGTCGTGAAGCGGAAATCCGCCTGCCGGTCCATCGAGGGAATCAGGAACAGGTCGATGAGCCAGCCGATCCCTAACAACCCAAACGTGAACAGCCAGAGCGCCCCGGTGACGGGCTTGCCGTAATAAAAGCGGTGGGCACCCGTGAATCCGAAAATCCAAAGGAGGTACCCGACGGTTTTGCTATGGGTGTCGTCGTGAGACGTATTCATTGTGAAAGTCGCAGTTGAAGGGACGAAACGGCGTAAACTAACCCTAAATTCCGAAATGTAAACCACGAAAGACACTAAGCTTCACTAATAATCAGAGAGTTGCGACATCGCATCACCTCATGCTGAAGGTGAGAGAAACCAAGCCGCAAATCCATTGCGCTTTCGTGCCTTTTCGTGATTTTCGTGGTTTCAGTTTTCCCATGTAGCACCAGATTTCACAGATTGATTTGGGACAAATCCAGCATTGCAAGGCCCACCGGTCTTTGCTAAGGCTACCGCGTTCCCAAACACAAATCCGCCCATCCCATGAAACCCAGCCCCACCATGATTCTCGCCACCGCCGTCCTTTGGATCGGCACCCTGATCGGAGCCTATCAATTCGGTAACCGCCACACCGCATCCGCTGCGACGGACTCCATGGCCGATGCGGCAACCGCCGCCCGCCGCTCCTCTGCCAACGGCACCCACGGCGAGTCCTCCGGCACGGCCCGCGACCGCAAGCGCGCGACTGATAAAACGCTCACCGTAAAACAGATCTTCGCGCAGATCAAGAGCACGGCAAGGTCCGGCATGATGCAGAATCCAACGGCCATGATGCACATGATGAGCATGCTCGACAAACTACGCCCGGAAGACATCGGTGACGCTCTCACCGAAATGGATGCGATCAAGGATCCGCAAACAAAGATGATGGTATCCATGTTTATATTAGGAAAATGGGCGGAAAGGGACGGACCCGCCGCCATGAAATATGCTGAAGAACATTCCAAGGATCCCGGCATAAGCGGAAAACTCATGAAGATGGGCGTGGCGTCCGCATGGGCTGAGTCCGATCCCGAAGCCGTCTGGGCATGGTACAAAGGCAACAAGGATAATGATTCCGGTGACAGATTCGGCGGCAATCAAATGGTGCTATCTTCCGTGTTTTCCAGCCTGATGGCCAACAACCCGGACGCCGCGTTCAAACGCTTCGACGAACTCGATCCCGGCACCCGGCAAGCGGCGTTCGCAGGCATGTGCCAATCCGCATTGATGGATGAAGGCAAACGTCAGATTTTATTAGACAAGGTCAACGCCATGCCAGATGGCTCGGAGAAAACCTCCTCCCGCCATATACTCTTGTCGCAGTGGGCGGCATTCGCGCCCGATGAAGCCACCGACTGGGTCGCCAAGCAACCCGCTGCCGATCAAAAGTCCCTGCGTCAGGGTGTGGGCCCGGCGCTGATGATGAGCGATCCGAAAAAGGGTGCC
Source organism: uncultured Luteolibacter sp. (assembly GCA_964458895.1). Lineage (GTDB taxonomy): Bacteria > Verrucomicrobiota > Verrucomicrobiia > Verrucomicrobiales > Akkermansiaceae > Luteolibacter. The sequence continues at coordinate 6,953 of CAYWLC010000107.1, forward strand.
GCCTTCATGATGGAGGGGGTTAGCACTGAGGATAAACCACAGCGCTGCTCCGAGGTGGTTAGCACATGGTCAATGATGGATCCGAAGGCCGCAGCGGCTTGGCTCGACACACAGGGAAGCGGGCCTGAACTCGACCAGGCACGCCAAACACTCGTCTCCAACATGAACCATAGCAATCCAGAGGGAGCCATGAAGCAAGCCCAAGCCATCACGGATGCGGACAAGCGATTCTCAGCCGTAAGCTCGGCTTATGGCGCATGGAGCAAGAAAGACTCTTCTGCCGCAGAACAAGCTCTGCAAAATGTCGGCCTCTCTGCAGAACAAGTGCAGTCGATTCGTTCCACCCATCAATAAGGAAGTCCTCATCCCCTCCCGAGGCTGCCCGCCCATGATCGACCGCTGCCCGACCTGCCAGGAGAGGGTGTTTTTCACTACCTCGCTCTGCCCGAATTGCGGAAGCGACCGGAATCAGGTGCAGTCGCAAAACGCGGACAATCATCCCGCGCCAAGCGGTTCTAAAACCCATGCGGCGGCAACCCTGCGCCCGGCGGCAGTCGTCAGAATGCTCATGCTGGTCATGCTCGCCCTCGGCAGCTTTTTGTTAGATTGGAACCTGGTTTCAAAAAGCGGCTCCATCGACTACCGCAACCGGGTCACCGGCGTCAGACTTCTGTCAGACGGCAAGGACCCCTATCACACCAAATGGAACCCGGGCGACCCCGCACAATTTTGCGATCCCTACGAAAACCCCGCGCTGCCGATCACCAAAACCACCGTGACACCGGCCATGCTTGTGACCGGCCTGCCATGGGCATCGCTGCCCTATCCGAAATCACAGGTCCTATGGCTGCTCGCGCAATGGGGCATGCTCGCGGGTCTCTGGTTCCTCTGGTTCACCTGGCCCGGCCACACCCCGGCCTCGCGCTGGTGGTGGTCGCTCATGGTGGTGGGGTTCACCTACACCCTTGCCTGGCGCCACCACGTGGACCGCGGACAGGCCTATCTGCTCTGGACCTTAGGCTTGTCGGTGTGGTTGCGTCTCGGGATGGCAAAACCCGCGAAAACGACCGGCTGGCTGGCGGGATTGTTGGCCGGACTTCTGGTCTGCCTGCGCCCGCCGCTATTTCTGGTGATCGCCCCATTCGTGTTCCTGCGCCGGCGCAACCAATGCTTGGCTGCCACCGCCGGATTGTTGTTAGGTATGGGCGCTCCCATCCTGATGAAGCCCACCGTCTGGCAGGATTACGGCAAGGCGATGGATACATGGTCCGCCGTGTACCGCAGCCATAGCGAACCCCGCCCCGGACCACGCGCGTTTCCGCCCGTGGTCGAGGGCATGCCGATCGATCATCTCGCCAACTATCAGGTCGCCAGATTCGCCGATTCCTCCATCTTCCGGCTGTTTTATGCCTGGCGCTGGAATGCGGTGCCCGCCGCTGCGGCGCTCGGATTGTTAGGAATCATGTTCAGCCTGTGGCTGTGGTGGAGCCGGGGCGCGGGCGATGCCAAATTTCTGCTAGGTCTCGCGGCGTGGTCGTTCTTCGCGGATGCGTTCCTGCCGGCCTACCGCTATCCCTACGCCGACGTGATGATCCTCAACACCCTCGCCTTGTTCCCGCTCATCCACCGCAAGGCACACTGGCTCCACTGGCTCGCGCTGGCGGCCATCCTGACCGGAATCTCGCTCTACTGCATTCCGCAACCCGAACGCTGGTGGATCTATCTGCCCACCCTGGCCATGGCGGCCGTCGCCGTGCTCGCCTTGTGGTTTTCTGTTAGATCGATGGCCTCAGCTTCCAACCCATCACCCACATCATGAGGATCGCGGTGATCGGTGCCGGTCCGGCCGGCTTGACGGTGGCCCATCAACTGGCCCGCAAAGGTCACCATGTCGAGGTCTTCGAGGCCTCCCATCAGGTGGGCGGCATGGCGCGCAGCTTTGAGTTGTGGGGAACCCGCGTGGACCTCGGACCCCACCGCTTTTTCAGCGCCGACTCGCGGGTCAACGGACTATGGCATGACCTGGTGGGTGCCGACTTCCAAGTGGTGGACCGTATGACGCGCATCTTCTACCGCGGTGGGTTTTTCGACTATCCATTGCGGCCCATGAATGTGCTGGCCCGTCTGGGCATCATGGAAGCAACCCGCTGCATGCTGAGCTACGGTTGTCAATTGGCGTCTAACACATTTTATCCCGCAGCGCAGGCCTCGTTTGAGGATTGGGTGGTGGCGGCCTTCGGGCGGCGTCTCTTCGAGGTATTCTTCAAGGCCTACAGCGAAAAACTCTGGGGGATCCCTTGCCATGAATTGGATGTCGATTTTGCCGCCCAACGGATCCAACGCTTTTCCCTTGCCCGCGCATGCTGGTCCGCGCTCGGCATGGAAAAAGTGGTGCACAAGACCCTGGTCCATCGCTTTCCCCATCCGCTCCGGGGCGCGGGCACCGTCTATGAACGCATGGCGCAACGCATCCGTGATTGGGGCGGCACCATCCACCTCGGATGTCCGATCACCGGACTCGCCGAAAACGACCGCTGCCTGCGCCTCGCCGATGGCACCTCTCCTACCTTCGACCATGTGGTCTCGACCATGCCACTCACCCTGCTGTGCCGGTCGCTGCCGGATCTAACTGACACCCTCCGCCACGCCATCGACCAACTGGTGTTCCGCAACACGATCTTGATCTATCTGAATGTGAAACATGCGGATCTGTTTCCCGACCAATGGTTGTATGTGCAGTCGCCGGAGGTCAGGCTCGGGCGGGTCACCAATTTCCGCAACTGGCCGAACGGCCGAACCACGGACGACGGGCATTCCATTCTCGCACTGGAGTATTGGGATGACGACGGCGGCGACCTCTGGGTCTCCGCAGACGAAACCTTGATCAAACTGGGGAGCACGGAAATCAAGCGGATCGGCCTGCTGCGCGGCGCCGACATCGCGGATGCCGTGGTCGTGCGGGTCCCCAGGTGTTATCCGGTCTATCGCAAGGGATACCGGAACTGGCTGGACCCGGTCATCCAACACTTGAAAACCCAGCACCCTAACCTAACAGCAATCGGGCGTTACGGTTCCTTCAAATACAACAACCAGGACCACAGCATCCTCATGGGCATCCTCGCCGCCGAAAACATCACCGGGGAAGCCAATCACGACCTGTGGCAAACCAACACCGATTACGAAACGTTCCAGGAAGAAGCCCCGCAGCCGGAGTTTGCCCTAGACCGATAGTCCAGGAAACGGATTTTTCCAGATTAGATTGACGATTGACGATTGACGATTGATGATTGTTGAAGTGAGCTTGAAATTGAGCGACTGCGCCCAACAAGCGCACATCAATATTCAATATTCAATATTCAACATTCGATGAGTCACCCCTCGCCCGGCGGGGTGACTACCACCACACGATCGACACCGTGTTTGGTGAATTCCTCCCAATAGCGTTTTTCCCATGCGGCGGTGCGGGCGCGGCGGTCCTCCTCGCTGAGGTTTTCCCATGCGGCAAAGCCAATGGCGCGGGCCAGGTCGCGGTCGGCGAGGCGCACGGCGAGTTCGTCCCAGAAACTCTCGTTGCGGAACTCATCGTAACACTCGTGGTAAAACAGGCGTTCCTCAATCTCTTGTTTCACCCGGAAGCGCCGGCTTTCCTCGTCGAACTCGATCCAGTCGCCCAGTCCGGAATGGCCGGCCTTTTCCAGTATCTTGCTTTCAAG
>CAYWLC010000108.1:0-10352 GCA_964458895.1 uncultured Luteolibacter sp.
CTTTCGACGATTTTGCGCAGCAGCGGGATGCAATCCTTGCGCTCGTCATCCGGGTGATCCATGAAATAGCCGTCGCGTGCGGAGCCATAGACAAAGGGGGCGTTGAATTGTTCCTCGTCGGCATCGAGGTCGAGAAACAGTTCCAACACCTGATCGTGGACCTTGAGCGCGTCGGAAAGCGGGCGGTCGATCTTGTTGATGACCACGATGGGTTTGAGACCTTCCTGCATTGCCTTGCGCAGCACGAAGCGTGTCTGTGCCTGCGGGCCACCGGAGGCGTCCACCACGAGCAGGACGCCATCGACCATTTTCATCACGCGTTCCACTTCCGCGCCGAAGTCGGCATGGCCCGGGGTGTCGACGATGTTGATGGTATAGCCTTCCCAATGGATGGAGGTGTTTTTGGCCTTGATGGTGATGCCTTTTTCACGTTCGAGGTCCATGGAATCCATGGCCCTTTCGGTGGTGGCCTGGTTTTCACGGTAGGTGCCACCGGCTTGAAGGAGTTGATCGACGAGCGTGGTTTTGCCGTGATCAACGTGAGCGATGATGGCGAGATTGCGGATATTCAATGACATGGAGACAATGGGAATGAGGCCCCCGGCTATGGACGGGGGGCGGGGCTATGCACGGTTTTCACCAGTGTGGCAAGGCGCGATTCGAAAAGAAAGGCAACAAATTCGCCAATTGCAGCCCCGACTTGCGCTCGCAGCGAAGGCGCGTCACCTTCCGGGGGCTTGCCATGATCCGTATTCCCCGATTTTTTACTCTCCTACAGCGCGCAATCCTGCTGCTGGTCGCACCTTCAGTTGCAGTGGGTGAGGTGCCCACAGCCAAACCGGCAGTCAGTCAGGCTGCGGTGGATGCGGCCATTCGCCGGGGGGTGGATTTCCTGATGAGCCACCAGAATGCCGACGGATCATGGGGTGGCCCGACGCGCACCAAAGGGCTCAACATCTACGCGCCGCTGCCCGGTGCGCATCATGCGTTCCGCGCGGGCACCACCGGTCTCGCTCTATCAGGATTGCTGGACGTGGCGGACCCCCGGCCCGGGGTGGCGGCTTGCATTGGAAAAGCCGCGGCATGGACAGCCTCCGAATTGCCCAAACTCCGCCGGGCGGACCCCACCAGCACCTATAACATCTGGGGTCATGCCTATGGTCTGCGCGCGATGACCCGTCTCTATCAGAATGAGAAGGACCCGGAGAAAAAAGCCGAATGGGTGAGGCTGGCGCAGGAACAAGTCGGTCTTGCGGGCCGTTACGAGGATGTCAACGGAGGTTGGGGGTACCTTGATGTTTTCGACGGTCTCACCACGCAAAAGCCATCGGGCCTGCCCACCTGCTTCTGCACCGCGACGATGTTGTTAGCCATGGCCGAGGCCCGGGATGTGATGGGGGTGAAACTCGACGACAAGATCATAAAACACTCGCTCGTCTCGCTCAAGCTCCAGCGCACCCCGGATTTTTCCTATGTCTATTCATTCCAACACCGGATGTCCCCGCGCACTGACATCAACCGGCCCGCTGGCTCGCTGGCCCGCTCCCAATCCTGCAACGCCTGCCTCAGGGTTTTCGGGGACGAGGCCGTGACCGATGATGTCCTTACCACCTGGGCCGACCGTTTCCTCAAGCGCGAGGGCTTCCTCGACATCGGCCGCAAGCGACCGGTGCCCCATGAGTCGTTTTTCCGGATCTCCGGGTATTTCTATTATTATGGCATCTATTATTTCACCGTGGCCGCCGATCTCCTGCCGAAGGAATGCCACGCCGCATACGCCGCGCGACTCGCGGCAATATTGTTAGAGCGCCAGGAGGAGGACGGCTCGTGGTGGGACTATCCGCTCTACGATTACCACCAGGCTTACGGCACCGGTTACACGCTCATGGCCCTGGCATGGTGCCGCAAATCCCTGCCAGCGGAGTGAGGTGCGGCTTCAAGCAAAGAAGAGGCCGCGAACGAAGGTGGCGCGCTCCCGCCGGGAGCGCATGCAAGGGAGTTGTGGTGGTGAAGTCCAGGTGGCAGTCGCGACCCGCCCGCCTCACCCTTGCGCCTGGCAATGTCCGCGCTCCCGGCGGGAGCGCGCCAACTTGCTCCGCGCTCCATTCATGGACACACCTGGCTTCTCATTTGTCTTCCGGCAGGCGGGAATAGATTTGTTCCATTTCGGCGACGAGGCGGTCGAACTGTTGGGTTGCCGCGACGATGGGTTCGGGTTGGGACATGTCGAGGCCTGCGTCGCGGAGGATGTCGAGCGGGAACTTGCCGCCGCCGGCGCGTAGAACGGTTAGATAGCGGTCGGCCGCGGGTTTTCCGCCGCGGATTACGGATTCCGCGAGGGCGGTGGAGGCGACCATGCCGGTGACATATTGGAAGACATAGTATGGGCGGAAGAGATGCGGGATCACCGCCCAGGTGACGCCCGCGGTGTCGTCCACCTTGAGCACGCCCTGGTCGGCACCGGTGTATTGGCGGTAGAGTTCGAGATATTTGGCATTCATCCATTCTGCGGTGAGGGTCTGCCCTTGTTCCGCGCGTTCGTGGATGGCCAGTTCGAATTCCGCGAGCATGGTTTGCGCGTAAATCGTGCCGCGCATGCGTTCCAGATAGCTCTCGAGCAGGCCGAGCTTGAAGCGGTCGTCGTTGTCGGCTTTGAGCATCTGGTTGAGCAGCATGTTCTCGTTGAAGGTGGAGGCGATTTCGGCGATGAAAATCGAGTAGCCTGCGGTGGTTGACGGCTGGCTGAGGTTGGAGAAATGCGTGTGCATCGAGTGGCCGAGTTCGTGCGCCAGCGTTGAGACATCGGTGTAGCGGCCGAGGTAGTTCATCTTGATGAACGGGTGGATGCCATAGATGCCCATGCTGTAGGCACCGCCCTGCTTGTTTTTGTTAGGATAGATGTCGATCCAGCGGTTGTCGAACGCTCCGCGCAGGGCGCCGCTGTATTCATCGCCGAGCGGCGTGACCGCAGCGAGCACGATATCGCGCGCGTTGTTGAAGGAGTAGAGTTTCTCCACGGTGGGGGCGGCGGGTACGGCGACGTCGTAATAATGGAGTTCCGGGAGGCCGAGCATTTTTTGTTTGAGGCGCAGCAGGCGGTGGAGCGGGGCGAGGTTGGCGCGCACCGTGCGGATCAGGTTGTGATAGACCTCGGGCCGGATGTCGTCCTCGAACAACGAGCCAGCCAGGGTGCCGGGGAAGCGGTGGATGCGCGCCATGGCCACCTGTTTTTTCATCTCGCCGTCCAACAACGAGGCATAGGTGCTTTGGAATTTCCTGACATTGTTGAAATAGCCTTCGACGACCGTGCGGCGGTCTTCGGATTTTTTCGAGAGACGGTATTTGAGGAAATTGCTTTCGTTGAGCAGCACCTTGGAGCCGTCTGTTAGAGCGACCTCCGCGCGCGGCATTTCGGCGTCACGGAACAAGCCGGCGGTCTTGGCAGCGGTGTCGGTGAAGAGTCCGACGTTGGCGACGATGCCGGCCTGCGCCTCGGGCAGGATGTGGTCCTTCCTGCGCAGGATATTGGTCAGGTCGAAGCGGTGTTTGGCGAGGCGGGGTTCTTTGGATAGATATGCCTCGATATTCTCGTTTCCGAGTTTCAAGACATCGGGGCCGACGAAAGTGGATTTTGATACCAGTTCCACTTCCATGTTGCGGATTTCTCCCTGCATTGAGGTGAATGCAGGGTTGGAGAGATCCATGTCATTCTGGAGCCGGGCGTAGATGTAGAGGCGGTTGCTCCTTACGTTGATGGAGGCGAGCAAGTCGAGCAGGTCGGCCATGGTTTGCGGGGAGTCCGTCCAATGTTGCGAGAGATCCGGAATGGAGTTGATGAGTTTGACAACATGGGCTTTTTCCTCGCGCCATGCAGCTTGGTCCGGGAAGATGTCGGAAATCCGGAATTTGAAATCTTCGGGCACCCTGTCGCGTGCGGTTTCCGAATAATCCGGGATGATGGGTTTGTTTGCCTTATCCTCGTCGGCCCGGGTGCATGCCAGAGCCAGCACGGAACATGAAACGACGCGGAAAAACGCTGGGAAGGAAAATTGTCTGCGCATTCCCGACTTGACAATCCGCAGGGCTGGCCGTCAAGTTCCGCGCATGAAAAGTCTTGAGAGGATGCTGTTGCTGACAGTGGCGGTCGCTTACACCGGTTATCTGATCGAACAGGCCCTGCGCTTGCGCGCCGTGCGTGTTTATCGTCTGGCTGCGGGCGAATCACCCTATGAGCGCACCCATCCCAAGCCGCGCTCGCTCAAGAAGTCCTGACGCGCCGGATGTAACGCGCCACGGCCTCGCGGGTGGCTTGTGCCACGTCCGCCTCCGGTTTGGCAAAGGGCGGCACGAACCACGGGAACGATCCCAGTAAATCGGTGATCACCGCGACTTCACCGTCGCAGGTGTTTTCCCCGCAACCGATGCCGATGGTGGGGACCGCCAGCGATTCTGTTAGAAAACGTGCGACGGACGGGACAACCGACTCCAGAACGATCACGCAGACCCCGGCATCGACGAGGGCCAGGGCGTCTTGCAGAAGTGCTTCGGTTTGCTCCGGGGTTTTGCCTTTTTTGTGGTATCCGCCCTCTTCCAGAATGCTTTGCGGCAGCATGCCGAGGTGGCCGATGACCGGGATGCCCGCCTGGGTAAGGGCCCGGATATTCTCCGCCTGCACCATGCCGCCTTCCAGTTTCACGGCTTCCGCACCCGCCGCAACGAGTCGGCGGGATGTTTCAAGTGATTGTTGGGGGGTGGCGTAGCTATGGATCGGCAGATCGCCGACGATGAGGGCGGTCGGCTTGGCACGGGCGACGGCAGCCACATGGTGCAGCATGTGGTCGAGCGTGACGTGGGTGGTGTCGGGAAACCCGAGGACGACCATCCCGAGGGAATCGCCGACGAGCAGGACATCCAAGCCGCAGTCATCGAGCAGGCGAGCGGTCGGATAATCGTAAGCCGTGAGCGCGGTGATGGGCAGGCCGCCTTTGCGGGTTCGCAGGGAATCGGCTTTTTGTCGGGCGGTCACGAGGGGACGGGGCGGGTGGTGGCGGAGGAAAGCAAAAAGCCCCCGCTTGGGGCGGAGGCTGATCGACGCTGGCGACCCGTAAGGGAGTCGAACCCTTCTTGCCAGAATGAAAATCTGGAGTCCTAACCGATAGACGAACGGGTCGTTGGTCGCGGTGCGGGGGGGGAAAGAACCGCAGCGCCGCGAGTTTGGCAAGGTTTTTTTGGGGAATTTTTCCAAAGGGACGCGAAGAGGGATGGTGGGGGAGGGCAAATCTTTTGCCATGGACGCCTTGCTATGATAGTTTCGGAAATCCGAAACGTCGCCCGCCCTTCGAATGACGAAAAATGCCCGTTCACGCCGTTCAATGACCTTGGCCTTGTTGCTGGTGGGGGTCCTGCCATGTGATGCCGTCATATCCCTTGAGTCTGGGGACCCCCAGTTCCACAGCAGCAGCCCTGGTGACAACTCGGGATGGCAATATGAGGGGCAATTCATCGGATTTCTTGGAGTTCCCATCGCCCCCTATTTTTTCATTACCGCTGCCCACATCGGTGGTACGGCGGGCAATGTGTTCTCGCTCCATGGTGATTCTTATGTGACCATCGCCTATTACGATTGCCCCGGATCGGATCTGCGCATTTGGGAGGTGAACCACTCCAAGGCTTTTCCGACTCACGCGCCGCTATCGAGTGGGGTGGCTGATCTTTCGGCCACGGCGGCGATTTTCGGCCGCGGCACGCTCCGGGGAGCGGCCTACAGTCTGGCTGGCGAGCCGAAGGGATGGTTGAGGGGAGGCTCCGACGGGGTGGAGCGTTGGGGTAGAAACGTGGTGAGTGGCAGCGTCACCGATCCTTCTTATGGTGAGTTGTTATACTGCGATTTCGACAACCCGGGGATTTCCGACGAGTGTCATCTATCCGTCGGTGATTCCGGTGGTGGCATGTTTGTGCTTGAAGACGGACTTTGGAGGCTGGCCGGCATTCATCTGGGGGTGAATGGTCCGTTCAGCGAAAGTCCATCGGGGAGTTCATCTTTCAACGCCGCTTTGTATGATCGCGGCGGATTGTATGAGAATACATCCCCCGGTGTTTGGACGCTCATTCCTAACGGAACCGCCGACATGCCGTCCAGTTTTTACAGCACGCGGATATCCGCCCACATGGCGTGGATTCTGAGAGTGACGGGCGGCAGCGGGGCGCTGGCGCCTGAGAGCTTTGGGGATTGGCGGCATTGGTATTACAGTCCCGCCCAGCTAGCCAATGCCGCGGTCTCCGGGCCGCTGGCGGATTCCGATCACGACGGAATCGCCACCTTGTTGGAGTATGCCTTCAATCTCGATCCCACCTACAATGAAAACGTGACCATGACGGCGGGGACCGGCCTGCGCGGGCTGCCACTGGTGCGCGTCGAGACCGGTGTGGGTGGCGACTACCTGAGCGCCGAATTCGTCCGCCGCACGAGCGCCGGTGGCGCGGATGTCACCTATGTCCCGGAGTTTTCCGACGATCTAACAACATGGTCGGGGGCGGGATCCGAGGCGGTCACCTCGATCAACTCCCGGTGGGAGCGAGTGAAGATGACGGATGCGGTGCCGGTGTCGTCATCTAACAATAGATTTGCCAGAGTCAGGGTGGTTCTGGCGGATTGACAATCGCGTCGCTGTTTTTTTGTCATGCCGCATGGAATCAGCTTTCCAAAACCAGGCATCTTGGTATATCTGAGGTCAATCTTCTCAGAAGCCGCTGCTTACGCATCGGCAACACCGGAAGAATCCCCACCATCAAAACCATGAAACAAAACCAAACACACATCAGTCTGAGCGAACATCTCAATCAGGTGCTGGCCGATTCCTACGCCCTGATGGCCCTTACGCACCTGGCGCACTGGAACGTCGAAGGGCCGGGCTTCTTCGCCCTGCACACCGCCTTCCAAGCACAATACGAAGAACTTTTTGTCGCCATCGATGAAATTGCCGAACGTGTGCGTTCCCTGAATGACTACGCCATCGGCGGTCTCGCCAAGTTGGCACAAACTGCGGAAATGAAGGAATTCGCGGCCCCACTGGGCCAGACGAACTACGTGCGCTCGCTCATCACGGCCAACGAAAAACTGGTGGCCGATGCCGCGCGCGCTCGCGACGCCGCAGGTGAGGCCAACGATCCGGAAAGCCAGGATTTGATGATCGGTCGGATTACGCTGCACCAAAAAACCCTCTGGATGCTCAGGAGCTTCCTCAAAGATTAGCCTTGGGAACGCCGCGCATTGGCCCGGACGGCTCGGAGATCCGTCCCTACCTTGCTTTCGTGCCTTTTCTCCGGCGGATTGTCGAACAGGGGGAGTTCGTCCGCATGCTTGTTAGATTCCGCATCCACGCGTTCGCGGGCGGTGTCGAGGTAGTGGGCGTCGATCTCGATGCCGGTGAAGTGGGCCAGGCCCATGCGATGTGCCGCCACGGCGGAGCTGCCGATTCCGAGGAAGGGGTCTAACAAACGTGTCGCGCCGCCCTTGCCGTGGAGGCGGATGCATTGTTCGACGAGAGCGACCGGGAAGGTGGCCGGGTGCGGGCGCTCCTTGTCGCGGGACTGGATGGTTTCATAGGGGATGAACCAGGTGTTGCCGCGGCAGCGGAGGTCCGCGCCACCGGTGTGGCCCCAGCGGGCGATGTTGGATTTGTGCACATATGGCACGCCCGCCGCCCGGCGGTCGAGTTCCACCGTGCCCGTTTTTGTCAGGTGAAACACATACTCATGGCAATCGTTGACATAACGTTTCGAGTTGATGGGTTTGAAATGTCCGGCGCTGATTTGCTCGCCCGTGGGGGTGTCGATGGTGATGGATTTGATCCAGTGGAACGTGTTCTGGAGGACGAACAAGGGCTCGTCGCCGTCAGTTAGATCCAGGATCAACTGGTGGGGCAGCAGCGGATTGGCCGGGGCCGCGCCGAGATTGAGGAAAAACGACGCGTCATCCGCCATCACGCGTTTCAACTCCGCCGCCCAGTTCCGGCACCAGCGCAGGAACTCCGCGCGCGGGGCGCTGTCCTTGAAGCTTTTGTATGCGATGCCCAGGTTGTAGGGCGGCGAGGTGACGATCAGATCAAACGATGCGTCGTGCAAAGCGGGCAGGTGGTGCAGGCAATCGCCGTGGAGCAGGTTCATGGCTTTGGCTCACAGCGTTAGGATTGCAAGGAGGCTCCCTGCGCGACCTGTGCCACTGCGGCGCGCACGTCCTGGATGACGAGTTGCAGGGAGGTTCGGCCGCGGAAGGTATTGCGGTCGATAGTGAAGGCGATGTCCCACGGGGGATCGGGCAGGGGGTGTTCACCGCCGCCGAAGAACACCGCGTCCTGTTCGTGATAGCCCTGGCGCAGCATGAAGCGCAGGTGGTTGTTCTTCATGTGCAGGGGCGGGCGGCTGGGTGACACATCACGACCGATGAACACCGGTTGCGGGTTGCCGTTGCCGAAGGGCTGCAACAAGTCGTAACTGGAGAGAAATTCTAACGATAGTTGGTCGAAGGAAATCTCCGCATCATACATCAGCTTGGGCTGCCGTTGTTCCGGGTTGGTGTGTTCCAGCACATAGGTGGCGAAGTTTTTGCGGAACTGGTCTAACTTGTCCTCGTGGATCGACAGCCCCGCGGCCATGGCGTGGCCGCCGCCCGCGATCAGGTCGTCGTCGCAGGAGCGGATCGCCTCGACCAGTGAGATGCCGTCGATGCTGCGACCGGAGCCTTTGCCGATGCCGTCATCGTCGATAGCGATGATGAAGGTGGGTTTGTAATACTGGCGCATCAGGCGCGAGGCGACGATGCCGACCACGCCATGGTGCCATGAGCGCGAGCCGAGCACGATGACGGGATCATGGAGCGCATCGAAGTCGCGGGAGAGCATGTCGGAGGCTTCGCGGCGGATCAGTGTTTCATGGGACTGGCGCTGTTTGTTATAAGCGTCGAGCTTCAGGGCGAGTTCGTTGGCGAGGCGGCGGCAATCGGTGGTTAGAACCGCGAGTGCGTCTTCCGGCACATCCATGCGGCCGGCCGCATTGAGGCGCGGGCCGATGCGGAAGCCGACATCCATGGAGGTTGCGGTGCCGTTCATGCCGGTGACGTCCTGGAGGGCGCGGAGGCCGGGGTTCAATGTGTTAGGTAGGTGTTTGAGTCCGTGGCGCACCATCAGGCGGTTCTCACCGATCATCGGCACGATGTCGGAAATGGTGGCCACCGCCACCAGGTCGATCAGTTCCTTGAGTTCGAGGTCCGTGTGGCGGGTTTTCATCAGCGCGTGGCCGAGCTTGAAGACCACCCCGGCGGCGCAGAGATAGGTGAAGTCGGAGCCGCATTTTGGATTGACCAGGGCGCAGCAATCCGGGCGTTCCTCGGGGGGGGGCTCGTGGTGATCGACGATGAGCACATCGATGCCATCGGCTCTCAGGGCGGCGACTTCAGGGATGGAGACGGTGCCGCAATCCACGGTGATCAGCAGATCGGGTTTGGTTCCTTCCTGCATGCAGCGCTCCAAGGCGGCCGTGCTCAGTCCATATCCTTCCGGTCCGCGTTTGGGTATGAAATGCCGCGGATCCAAGCCGTAGGCCATGAGGATTTTGCGCATCAGGGTGATCTAGGCCACACCATCGACGTCGTAGTCGCCATAAATGCAGATGTTTTCCTTGCGATCCACGGCTTGCAGGATGCGCTCCACCGCCGGTTTCATGTCCGGAATTAGGAAAGGGTCGGCCAAATCCTTGAGGCGAGGGCGCAGATAATCTTCGAGATCCATGCCCTCGGGGAGGCCCCGTTGCAGGATCAGGTGTTCCAAAATGGGCGGAAACGAACCCGCTTCCCCGTTTTCCTTCTTTTGGAACGGTTGGCCACGTGGGATCCATCTGAAAGGCTGGGTTCGCATGAGTGGCCGAATCCTAGCGGACAATGCCGGGGCGGTTCAAGGTCGGAAACGAAAATTCAGTGACTGGAGTCTCGCGCCGGGGGGAGTGAGGGAGACCTGCGCATGCATGGAGTGAAGGTGGAAATGGTGCGCGATACTGGGTTCGAACCAGTGACCCCCTCCGTGTCAGGGAGGTGCTCTACCACTGAGCTAACCGCGCATTGCCAGAAACCATCCGGGGTGCGCGAAGCTAGGATGGACCGGCGGCGGCATGCAACCCCTTTTTTTAACGAAAAAGAGGCGGAAGATCCGCAGATCTCCCGCCCTTGACAACCCCCGGCCCGGAAAGGCTGAGGGGCCGCCTTGCATGCGCGGCCCCCATGCCTTCCGGCGGGGTGTTGGGATTACTTCTTGGCAGCCTTTTTGGCGGCTTTCTTAGCAACTTGCTTGGCGGCCTTCTTG
>CAYWLC010000109.1:0-8122 GCA_964458895.1 uncultured Luteolibacter sp.
ATCCGGCATTGCAATGGGTGAGAATGTTCACCGGCGCGCCGCCCCTGCGTGCGGCGATGTCACGGATCAAAGGCATTCCGTTGCCGCCGATCCTCCGGCAGAACGCCGCGTCCTCATCCGCGATTTCTCTAGCAGTTAGGTAAGCTGTTTCGATCCACTGATCAACACCCGCCTGTCCTAGGATTTTTTGCAACTGGCGGTCCACCGCCCATGCCAGGTTCACCGCGGTCGGGCGGGTCCCCTTGAGTTTCGCGGCATGATCTAACAAAAATTTCGCGGCTTCACGGCTTGTGCCCGCCTCTTGCGCGGCCAGCGCCATGCCATAAGCGGCTGTTGCGCCGATCAGCCCTGCCCCGCGCACGTGCATGTCCTTGATGGCGACCGCCACCTCGTCCACCGTCGTGAGGTCTTCGATGACAAAACGGTGCGGCAGGTGCCTTTGGTCGATGATGCGCAGCATGCCGCCGTCCTCCCAAATCGTCCGGTAATGTTTTCCCTGCACGTTCATGGTCGGACGTTGGCTGGGCCGGAGCCGCCGTGCAAGACGGGAATAGATCGTGGATCGTGGATGGTGGATGACAGGAGTCCTTCAACACGCCGCGGGTTCTGATTGACCGGCCATTCATCCTCCGCAAAACTCCCCGCCAACCCCACCCACCATGCTCAAATCCGGCATCCTCAATCCCCACGTGCTAGACCTGCTCGCCCGCATCCGCCACACCAACACCCTGGTCATCTCCGACTGGGCCTTCCCCTTCTGGCCGGAAATCGAAACCGTGGACATCTCGCTCACCCATGGCATCCCCACCGTGCTCGACGTGCTGGCCCTCATCCAACCGGTCTTCCAAATCGGCCGCATCTGGCAGGCCGAGGAGTTTCTAACACACAACACCCCGGAAACCACCGCCGCATTCGCCAAGGTCTTCGGCGACACCCCGCTCACCCGCGAGGCCCACCTCGATTTCAAAAAACGCGTGCCCCTCGCCATCGGCCTCATCCGCACCGGCGACGCCACCCCCTACGGCAACGTGATCATCGAGTCGGCCTGATCGACTATCTGATCGCAGGAATTGCCAGATCCCACGGTTGGACGCTGGTGACCGGAAACCTGAAGGAATTCCGCCGCGTCAAACACCTCAAATCCGAGAAGTGGCACGAGTGAGCGACCTTGAGGAAAGTGCCTTTACAGAAACCGGGAAGTCGGATAAGGTGAACCCATGAGTACGATCACCGCCATACTGGAGCCCGCTGCGGACGGCACGCTGCACGTACCAGTGCCAGCGGCGTGGCGTCATCTGCAGATCAAGATCAAGGCCGAGTTGGAGCCAGCGAGCGAAACGCCGAGAGAACTTCCGGTTCCGGGCAGTCTCAAGGGCTTTGGTTGCTTGAAAGGAGAAATCTGGATGGAGCCTGACTTCGACCAACCGCTTGAGGATTTCAAAGAATACACTGCATGAGAGTGCTGTTGGATACCCATGCGTTGATCTGGTTCTGTGAAGGTAATCCGGCGTTGAGCACCAACGCCCGGGCGGCGATGGAAGATCCGGCGAACGAACGTTTTGTTAGCCACGCCACAGCATGGGAGATGGCCATCAAGCTGAGTATGGGAAAACTGAGGCTTCAACTGGATTACGACTTGATGTTTCCCGGCGTGCTGGATGCTAACGATTTCACGCTGCTACCGCCAATGCTGGGCCATTACCGGGCGCTAATTTCACTACCACCGCACCACGGTGATCCATTCGACCGCCTCATCATCGCCCAAGCGCAAGTAGAAGGCCTGACAGTCGTGACCTGTGATCCGCATTTTGCCACCTATGACATTCCAGTCCTCTGGTAAGTGATATCTTGCCACAGCTCCCCGATTTTTTTCTCCGAAACCTTTCCCACACAGGGCACGTCCGGCGCGAAGAGCGAGACACGGAGTTCTTCTAACATCCACCCGTGCGGCCAGAGCGCGGGGTCGTCCGGTTGTCCGGTCCAGCGTTGGAACCACGGCAGCCAGTGGCGGCGCAGGCGTGCCAATTTCTCAAGGTCCTTGACGATGGGCAGCGAGCCGACGCGACCGAGGCGCGAGCGGATGGCGCGCAGGCGGCGCGGGTAATCGCGCAGGCCGGCAAAACCCGCGCGCCAGGCGAATCGCGGGCGGAACAACCAGGTGAGTTGTTCGTCGAGGTCATCGGCGATCTCCCCGAGATTGCGGTCACTTCTGTTAGATGCGGTCCACGCGCGGATCTCCGGCAGGATTTCAAATATTTCATCCAGGCTTTTGCCGACCGCCGCCGCGGCATCGAACCAGCGTCCCCGCGCCCGCTCGCAGAGCGTGCGGAATTCATCCGGCGATGTGGGGAAGACCCCGCCTGCGGCCCCTTCCGCGGCTAACAGAATCAGATCCTCCAGCGGCGTGCCGCCCGCCCCGAGGCGCGGCAGTTCCACCTTGGCCATCAGTCCTAACGGAAATTTTTTCTTCAGGTGTTCGACCTGGCCGGTGTGCGCCAGCCAGAGCAGGCGCGCGCCGCCCGCGCGGTGGGATTGCGCGGCCTCCGCAGCGCTCGTGAATGCCCGGATTCCCACGCATTTCCCCTCGTCCACCAGCGCGGGAAACGCCGGGCCTCCGGGGGTTTCCACGCGTTCGGGGAGTTTTTCGCCGTCCCAGTTGCTGATGCCCGAGCGTTCGAGGTCGGCATTGGCGGCGATTTCGAAGCGCGTGCGCATGCGCTCGGCGAGTTGGAGTTTGAGCAGCACGACATCCTCACCCAGCGCGAGTTCCGCGCCGTCGTCATCGCAGACCCAGATCTTGGTCACCAGATGGGGCGGCAGTTTCGAGCGATCATAGGCATCGACCGGCACCACCGCGCCGGTGCGGTCCTTCACATGATCTGATAGAGCTTGGAAAACCGGAACATCCTTGGGTGCGTAACTCCACAACTCCGCAAAGCCCTCCGCCACCGATGAGATCGGCTGGCAGACACGCCGGTAGTCCTTGGGCAGCGAGCGCAGCAGGATCTCCGCGCGTTCTAACAAATTTCCATCCACGCCCCAGTCCGGCAGCCACACCGGGAGTTTCGGCAATTGATCGACATGCACGCCGAGGGTCACGCCATCGTCGCGCGCGCCCGCTTGGGCGTGATAGTAAACCTGGTAATCATCGCCCTCATGCGCGAGCGTGTCGGGAAAGCCGCTCAGACCCATGGCGCCGATGTCGCCGTCGAGCACATCCGCAATCCCTAACATCAATGCGTCCTCGTGACCGGCGATCCACTGGTGATAACCCGCGGCCGTGTGGACGTCCTCGGGAATCCGCCGTTCCAGAAAACGCAGGATGGCCTCCTCGCTCCACAGCCCGCCGGGACGGCGGAGTTTTTGTTCGATGGTCTCGATCTCTCCGCGGATTTCTGCTAGATACTCGACAAAGCGCCCGCGTTTGCGCAAGCCGCCGCCTAACAAACCCTCACGCAGGAAGACCGCGTGGGCCGTCTTGCGATCCACGCGTCCATAATGCACGCGCCGACCCACGATCACCGGCAGGCCGCCGCAGATCACGGTTTCCTTGCCATAAACCGCGCCCTGGGCCTCGTCCCAGTGGGCCTCGCCGTAGTTGCTCCGGCACAGGTGCGGCGCAACCTGTTCCAACCACTCGGGATCGATGCGCGCCACACGCCTTGCCCAGAGCCGCGTGGTCTCCACCAGTTCCACCGCCACCACCCACTCCCAGCGCTTGGGAATGCCGAACAAGCCGGACCCCGGAAACACCGCAAAATATCCTCCCGAAGCACTCTGATAGGCCTTGTTCTCCCGGTCCCACAACCCGAACTGCCGCGGCACCCCGGCTAACAGACAGCGGTGGATCGCCGCATAGGGATAAGCAGGCTCCGGGCAACTTGCCCGGGCCACCGTGGCGCGGGCATGTTGCCCGCCGCCTTTATTTCCAAACTCTTCATTCCGCAATCCTTTCACCTTCCATTCACTTTCTAACAAATCCACGAGTTCATCCGCCACGTTCGCCCACTCGATCACCCTGCGGGCATTGAGGAAGGCCGGCGTCGCGAACTTGCGCAGCGCGTTGCGTTGCCAGCGCCCGTTCTTCTCACGGAACCTGGAAACATCGCGCCACAGGCGCAGGATGCCGATGAAATCGCTTTCGCCATCCTTCCAGCGGGCGTGCGCCGCATCCGCCTCGCGGAGTTTTTCGGCCGGTCGCTCGCGCGGGTCGTTGGATTCCAGCGCGGCGATGATGGGCAGCATTTCCGCGAGGCAATGTTCCTTGCGGGCCTCTATCAACATCCGGCCGAGGCGCGGGTCCACCGGCAGCCGCGCCATCTGCCACCCATAGTCTGTTAGATTCTTATCCCGATCCAAGGCATTCACCTCGCGCAGCGTCCGGTAGCCCTCCGAGATCGCCTTGGGTGCCGGCGGATCGAGAAACGGAAAGTCGCCGATTTCCGGCAGACCGAGCGACTTCATCCGCAGGATCACGCCGGCCAGCGAGCTGCGGCGAATTTCCGGATCGGTGAACGCCGGGCGCTCGTCGAGTTCGTGTTCCTCGTAGAGCCGCACGCAGACGCCGTCGCGCACGCGTCCGCAGCGGCCCTTGCGCTGGCGGGCGCTGGCCTGGCTGACCGGTTCGATCTGCAGGCGTTGCACGCCCTTGCCAGGACTCCAGCGGTTCACGCGTGCCACGCCGGAATCGATCACGCAGGCAATCCTGGGAATGGTTAGAGAGGTTTCCGCCACGTTGGTTGCCAGAATGATGCGGCGCAGGTTTCCCGGATTGAACACGCGCTGCTGGTCGCCCAGGCCGAGCCGCGCGAACAAGGGCAGCACCTCCGTGCCGGGGTGGTGGCGGCCATCTAACACTTCTGCGCACTCACGGATTTCCCTTTCCCCGGGCAGGAACACCAGCACGTCGCCGTTGGGTTCCACGCTTCCTAACATGTCCACCGCCCGCGCCACGTGCTGCGACAAATCCTCGTCATCCATCGGCGGCAGGAAAAACTCCGCCACCGGAAACATCCGCCCCGGTGCCTCGATCACCGGCGCGGGTTTGCCGTCCCGCGCGAAAAACGCGGCGAAGGCCCCGGCATCCAGGGTCGCCGAGGAGATCACCAGTTTCAGATCCCGGCGCTTCTCGAGCAGGCGCTTCAGATACCCTAACAGAAAATCGATGTTCAGCGAGCGCTCGTGCGCCTCGTCGAGGATGAGCACCTGGTATTGGCGCAAATCCGGATCGCCCTGCGTTTCGGCCAGCAGGATGCCGTCGGTCATGAACTTGATGCGCGTGTCGCGCGTGGTCTTGTCCTCGAAGCGCACCTGATAGCCGACGTAGCCGCCGAGCGGCACCCTGAGTTCCTCGGCCACACGTTTGGCCACGCTGGCCGCCGCGATGCGCCGCGGCTGGGTGCAGCCGATCCGCCCGCCATCCGGTCCCATCGCCTCGGCGACCATCTTCGGGAGTTGGGTGGTTTTACCCGATCCGGTGTCGCTGACGACCACCACGACCGGGTTGGACGTCAGTGCCACAAGAATTTCCTCCCGGTGTTCGACCACCGGCAGTTCCTTGGGGTAATTCCATTTTCCTGAAAATTCCGTCATCTGCGACCCTCTCCACCTCAAACTTCTTCAATCGACCCATCCCCGCCGCCTGAACGGCGGAGGGCGTGGCTGCCCAACTTATGCCCTCACTCCGTCCGGAATTTCCAGAAGAATTCACCTTCAACCCCGCCAAACCCAATCATTCCGGCCATGCAAATGATAAACCAAGGCAATCCCCCGACACCCCCCAGACCCCGTAATTTCCCCCAATTCACTTGAATTATCCCCCCACAGGGCCCTGATGAGGAATAACAGCTAATTTATTCCTATATTATGCTAAAATATACTTGCCACCGAGTTGGAAATTCGTTAATGCTCTGTCGGGGGTGGGGGAACCTAACCCTATCCTCTCAATTTCTAACAGCTTCTGACGTCAATCCTGGTTGATTCTTGGTCCCGTATTTTTTCCCAACCCGTTGTAACATGAAAAGCACGAACAATCCATTTGCCGCTGCCGTCCGCCGTTTGTCACTCCCGATCCGCAGTCTTTTGTCCCTGGGCGCACTCACCCTGCTCGGGTCATACAGTGCTCAGGCGACCCCACTCTACTGGGATCTTAATGGGGCCACTGCCAACTCCGTCACCTCGGCCACGGGCGCATGGAACGGCACCAATCTCTTTTGGAACACGGCCTCCTCCGGCACCGGTGGCACGGCTCAGGCGGGTACCACCAACGCGGACGACCTCATCTTTTCATCAGGAACCGGCTACACCAGCGGCGGCACGATCACTCTCTCAGGTGCCCGCGTGGCCAGCAGCATCACATTTGAGGAAAATGAAATTTATTCTCTCACAGGCGGCACCTCCCTCACTCTCGGCGGGAGCGGTGCGAGCAACGGCATATTTCTGTTAGCCGCCGAAGATCAGAATGTCGGCGTCAGCACGGCGCTTATCCTCAATGGAGACAACACGTTCCAGACAGCGGGAAGCGGTGTCCTCACCCTCAGCGGAGGCATCACCAGTGCTGCCGCTGCCAATCTCATTCTCAACAACAACTCCACCAACGCCGCCGGCATCACCATCAGCACCGGCAGCCTGAACAACACTGGCTCCGTGACCAACTCCGGCAGCGGCAGCGGTGGTGTCACGATCAGTTCCGTCATCGGCACGAACGTGACGGGTGTCATCCAAAACAGTGCCACCTCCGCGCTGACGCTCTCTGCCACGAATCTTTACACCGGCCTCACCGACGTTCAGGCTGGCACGCTGATTTTGGGGCATGCCACCAATACGCTTGCAAACACCTCGACCCTCAAAATCTCCGGCGGCATTCTTTCGCTGCTTGCCAACAGCGATACGGTGGCGGGCGTGCAACTCACCGGTGGCAGTATCACCAGCAGCACCGGAGTCCTGACCAGCACCACCGCTTTCGACCTGCAGGCTGGCAGCATTACCGCCATTCTCGGCGGCACTGCCGGAGCCAACAAGACCACGGCGGGCACCGTCACGCTCTCTGGCGTGAACACCTACACCGGACTCACCGACGTTCAGGTCGGCACGCTGGCGCTTGGGGCCAGCAATGTCTTCGCAAACGCTTCCACACTCAAAATTTCCGGTGGCATTCTTTCGCTGGCTGCCAACAGCGATACGGTGGCGGGCATGCAACTCACCGGTGGCAGTATCACTAGCAGCACCGGAGTCCTGACCAGCACCACCGCTTTCGACCTGCAGGCTGGCAGTGTCAGCGCCATTCTCGGCGGCACTGCCGGGGCCAACAAGACCACGGCGGGCACCGTCACGCTCTCTGGCGTGAACACCTATACCGGACTCACCACGGTGTCCGAAGGAACCTTGGAATATGGCGTGACCAACGCGCTGAGTTCGGGTGCCGTCACGGTCAACGGCGGCATCCTCGACATCAAGACCTTCAGCGACACGGTCGGGGCGGTCACCCTGACCTCCGGTTCGATCAATGGCACGACGGGAGTCCTAACAGGAACCAGCTACACCCTCAACGGCTCGATCAACACCAGCGTTTCGGCCATATTGGGCGGTGCGGTTGCCCTGACCAAATCCAATGCGGGCACGGCCACGCTTGCCGGTGCGAACACCTACACGGGACTCACCACGGTGTCCGGAGGAACCTTGGAATACGGCGTGAACAACGCGTTGAGTTCGGGTGCCGTCACGGTCAACGGTGGTATCCTCGACATCAAGACCTTCAGCGACACGGTCGGGGCGGTCACCCTGACCTCCGGTTCGATCAATGGCACGACGGGAGTCCTAACAGGAACCAGCTATGCCCTCAACGGCACGGTGGACACCAGCGTTTCGGCCATATTGGGCGGCGCGGTTGCCCTGACCAAGTCCAATGCGGGCACGGCCACGCTTTCCGGTGCGAACACCTACACCGGACTCACCACGGTGTCCGGAGGCACCTTGGAATACGGCGTGAACAACGCGCTGAGCACTGGTGCCGTCACGATCAACGGCGGCATCCTCGACATCAAGACCTTCAGCGATTCAGTCGGTGCCGTCACCCTGACCTCCGGCTCGATCACGGGAACCACGGGCGTCCTAACAGGCACCA
>CAYWLC010000109.1:8222-10262 GCA_964458895.1 uncultured Luteolibacter sp.
GTCACCCTGACCTCCGGCTCGATCACGGGAACCACGGGCGTCCTAACAGGCACCAGCTACGCAATGCAAAATGGCAGTGTCACCGCGATCGTGGCGGGCGCGGCCAACCTGAGCAAAACCACGACAGGCACCGTCACCCTGAGCGGAGCCAACAGTTTTTCCGGCACCACGACGATCAGCGCAGGCGCGTTGCAGGCCAATGATGGCACGGGTTTGCCGACTGGCAGTTTCCTGAGCCTGGATGGAGGAGTGCTCCAAGGGGACGGCGTTGCCAGCTTCACCCGGTCGCTGGGAACCAGCGGGAGTTCCAATTTCCAGTGGACGGCCAACGGTGGCGGTTTTTCCGCCAATGGCGGCAAACTGACCGTAACGATTGCGAACAACGCCGCCACGGAAGTGGTTTGGGGGACAACGGTGGGATCTCAGATCGTCGGCACGCTTGATTTCGGTTCGGCAACGGCCAACGCCGAAACCGAATTCCAGAACAAGATCGATTTGGGAAATGGAACCCGCACGGTGGATGTGACCGCCGGAACGGGCGGTGATTTTGCCACGATCTCCGGTGTGATCCGCAACTCCACAGGCACGGGCAATCTAACAAAAACTGGCACGGGCATGCTGGTCCTCAGCGGCGCGAACACCTACAATGGTGCCACCGCTGTGCAGGTTCGAGTCCTGTTCTCGGTATTTTCTTAGGTTCTTCAAATTACCCGCGTAATCCACTGATAAACAGGGATTTACAGCGAAAAATCGGTTCAATATAGAAAGGCATGTGTGCGTCAAGATGTCACGAAATGCACCGAATTACCAATTCTATTGCACGGTCTGTTGCGCGGTTTTTTTTCACACTGCCTCACACAATCTCACGCACGGCCCTGAGTGATGGACTCAGATGCGCTTCTGGCAGATGTGAGCTATACTGTTTGCCAAAAATAATTGCCGTTAAGGGAGGTGGTTATTGCAGACCGATCGGATCGTTTCTGGCTTGTTAAGCAGGGAACGAATTGACTCAAAAAGCTTATCGTTGAGTTCGTGACCAAACTTGGTGATGTATCCTGCCAGGTAGTGTCCCTTGAGATGTTGCCAGAGCTGCTCGATGGGATTGAGATCGGGACTGTAAGGAGGCAAGTAAACCGGCTCTATGTGGTGCCAGTTGAGGCTTTTGGCTTTGTGCCAGCCTGCATTGTCCAAAATCAACACAACTCGCTTGCCGGGTGTCTGGGCCACCTCTTGTGCCATGACATCAAGGAAGAGTTGGAAGACCTGAGTGTCGCAATGTGGCACGATCAGGCTGACAAGCTGTCCACAGGCAGGATTGACTGCTCCCACCACATTCTGACGGATGTGGCCCCCGTAATATCCCTGCGTAGGTTTGGATCCTCGTTTGACCCATCTGGCGCGCGGGCGCGGATCTCCTTCAAACCCGGCCTCGTCTCCGAAGAACACCTCACATGCGGGATCTTCTAACATGGACAGTAGATCTTGTCCAAAGGCTTCACGCTGTGTGACCCATTCGTCGCGATTTGGCGGCTCGGGCATCTTGCGTGGAATGCGCCGGGCGTAGTTGTGTTCGTGAAGATAGCGCACCAAAGTGCGATAGGAGAGATCGAGTTGCTTTTGCTCACTGAGCCAGCCGCACAGTTTAGTCACGGTCCAGTGGGTTTGATTGGCCAAGGTGGGATCGTCCACCACGGGCAGAATCTCGCTGGCAACCTGATCTGGAGTAATTTTGCGTGGTCCGCCGGGTTGGGGTTTGTAAATCAAACCGTCAATGCCCTGTTGGTTGAAGCGCTCAATCCAAAGGCGAAAGGTTCGCTCGCAGACACGGCTGTTGCGCAGAACCAACTTGTACTCAACACCTAGCAATAGCAGATGCATGGCGTTGAGCCGCCGGTATGCCTTGCCATCCGGGCCGCAATCCATTGCCTCTTCAAGCTCATGGAGCCTGCAGGTATCCGGGTTTGGTAGCTGATAGGGGCGAGAGATGGCCGCGCAACTTTTTTTCTGTAAAAGTTTTTAGGATGGATTTGGAGGCTGATT
>CAYWLC010000110.1:0-10251 GCA_964458895.1 uncultured Luteolibacter sp.
TGGCAGGAAAGAACCCACGCGAACGCAGCGGAATCATTTGGCACACCCAGGGCTCCGGGAAATCATTGACGATGATGTTCATGGTTCGGGAAATGTACCGGCATCCTTCGCTCTCAAAGTGGAAGGTCGTTTTCGTCACTGACCGCACACAGTTGGAACAGCAACTCGCCGAAACCAGCCAGAGCATCGGTTTCACCGTGAAACCGGCCGACAGCATCAAGAAGCTCAAGGAGTTGCTCATCAGCGACGCGTCCGACCTGGTGATGGCGATGATCCATAAGTTCCGCGAAACGGACCTCACTGAGACGTTCCCAGAACTGAACACCAGTCCTAACATCCTCGTGATGACCGATGAAGCCCATCGGTCTCAGTATTCAAGGTTGGCGGCCAATCTGGACAAGGGTATTCCCAACGCGACGCGCATCGGCTACACCGGCACTCCCATCGACAAAACGGAGAGGGTCTTCGGCGACTACATCGACAAATACACGATGCGCCAGTCCATCGCTGACGGGGTGACGCTGGAAATCGTCTACGAAGGCCGCACCCACAATGCCGAGGTGCCGGATAAGCCCGGGATGGATGCCAAGTTCGCGGACGTTTTCAGCGAATACAATCTCCATGAGCGCATGGAGATTCTCGGCTATGGCTCACGCGCCGCCTATCTGGAGGCAGAGACAACCATCGAGGCCAAGGCCAAGGACATGGTGATGCATTACCTGACCCATGTTTTCCCTAACGGCTACAAGGCCCAGATCGTGGCCACGTCCCGCGAGGCCGCCGTGCGCTACAAGAAACACGTCGATGCAGCAGTCGCCGCCGCCATCAATGAACTCAAAAAGGCGAACCCTCTGAAGCTGGATGTCGCACGGCTCAAACAGCTCAAAACCGATGTGGTGATTTCCGGCAGCCACAATGACGAGTTGCACCTGACGCCCTACACAAATACATCGAAGCACGAGGCCACCATCAAGAGCTTCAAGCTGCCATTCGGCAAAGAAGATGAAGGAGTGAACGGCGACGTGGGCATCGTCATCGTCAATAACATGCTGCTGACGGGCTTTGACGCGCCGGTAGAGCAGGTGATGTATCTGGACAAAATCATCGTCGCCCACGGTTTGCTCCAGGCCATTGCAAGGGTGAACCGGGTCGGCGGCGATTCCAAGGAAAAGGGCTTTGTCGTGGACTACGTTGGCATCGGCCATCACTTGAAGAAGGCACTCGATAACTACGACGAGCGGGAACAAAAGGAGATTGTGGATGTGATGAGCTTTCCCGAAGAGGAACTTCGGGAACTGAAAGCCAGCCATGACGCGATTCTTGCCTTCCTCAAAAAGCAGGGTTTGAAGGACCTCACGGACGCCGACGCCTTTTACGACGTATTCTACGATGAGGACTTGCGCTTCGAATTCATGAGCCTTTTCAAGAAGTTCACCAAGAATCTGAACCTCGTGTTTCCCGCCAAGGAGGCACTCAACTACATGGGGGACTTCCAGTCCTTGGTGGCCATCAACGAAATGGCGGCGAAACATTTCCGCGATGGAAGATTGAGCATGAAAGGCATTCCACCCAAGCTCCGCACCATCACCGATGCGTTTCTCGAATCCCGCGGCATCAATGTGAAGGTGGAACCGATCTCCATCCTTGATGAGGATTTCCAGAAGGAGGTCAAAAAACACGCCCGCACCAAGACCAAGGCGGCGGAGATCGAACATGCGATCCGCCATCACCTCGACGTGGATCTCAATGACGACCCAGAGCTGCAAGCATCCTTCGCCGAAGCCCTGAGAAAGATCTTCGAGGAATTCGCCAACAACTGGAAGAAGATCTATGAGGAACTTGAAAAACTCCGCCAGCGGATTGTCAACGCCGGCAAGGAGCCGACCTATGGTCTGCATCGCAAAAAACAAATGCCAATTTTCCGGATGTTGAAACGCGAAATTTTTGGTGAAGAGCCCGTCGTTGATACGAACGAATCCAAGCTGGCACAGGAAACCCCGCTCTATGGAATGAAGGAGGAGGAGAGAGTCAGCAAGCTCGTCGCACTCACCCAGGATCTCTACGGGGAAATCGAACGGGAATTGAAACTCATCGGATTTTGGGAGAGCATTCCAGCCCGCAACAAACTGGTGGCGGACCTTCAGAAAGCCATTCTGCAACCGGAGTTTGAGACGATGCCAGGTCTCGTGAAAAATCGGAGACACATCATCAGCCGACTGATGGAGATCGCCGAGAAGAACAATGACACGATTCTCTACGCCAACTGATGGACCTGAACTACCAGATTGTCCGTTCGCCCAGACGCAAAAAACTCACGATTTCTGTCGAGCGTGATCGGTCGATTGTTGTCCATGCGCCGGAAGGTCTATCGGACGAGGCGATACGCCGGGTTGTGGATTCCAAGCGACAGTGGTTGTTCGACAAGGTGAATCACCCCCAGAAGTATCAGGACCGTCCGCATGCCCCCGGTAAGGAAGTGGTCAACGGTGAGTCCGTTCCCTACCTTGGCCGTGAATACCATATCCAAATCGCGGATACGGCTAGCGGCGGCATCGAGTTCTCACGTCGGTTCCTAATTCCCTTCGCTCAGCAGACAAAGCGCCGTGACGTGCTGAAGCAATGGTATGTCAGCCGCGCCACGGAAACCATCCTGCCCCGGGTGTCACGGCACGCCCGTGAGTTGGGCGTGACATTCGGCAAGGCCAGCATCGTGGACAATCGCTATCGTTGGGGTTCTTGCACGGTAAGGGATAACGTGCATTTCAACTGGCGACTGATCAAAGCACCGATGTTTGTGATAGACTATGTGATCGTGCATGAACTGGCGCACCTGATGGAAGCCAACCACACCCCGCGCTTCTGGAATATCGTCCGGGCCAAGGTCCCTTCCACGGACAAAGCCAAGGAGTGGCTCAAAGCGCATGGCCAGATTCTCGAAGAGGATGTCTGAGCGGTCATTCCATGAACCTTCTCCCTGTCAATGTCGTTCAGTAATACGAGATTCGAGTGTTGCGCCGGGCGGATGATCCGGGCGGCCTCACGGGGATGCCGCAGGCTGGCCCATCACTTCGCGGGAATGGAATCGTAAATCTGCTCCAGGGAGAGCAGGGTGTAGGCGGTCACGAGCACCGGGTTGGTTTCCATCCAGCGGCCGCTCGTGTTCAACCATGAGCCGTCCTCGCGTTGCTTGGCAAGAAGGCAACCGGCGAGTTCCTTGCGCCAGTCCACTTCCTTGCCGTTGTCGAGCTTGAGCAGGTTCACGTTGGCGGCGGTGAGTGCCTTGGACATCACCTGATAGTAATAATACAAGCCTTCCGCGCCCATGCCGGGGTTTTCATCCAGGGTGTAGTTTTTGCCGAGCCATTCCTTCACGGCGATGACGCGCGGGTCATCGGCGCTGACTTTGGCATAGATCAGCGAAAGCAGGCCGGCATACGACATGGAGCCGTAGGAACGCAGCGCGGTGCGCCCTTCTTTGGTGGGTTCCGTGCCTGCTTTGGATTCAAAGGGGGAATAGGTGAAGCCGCCCTTGTTCTTCGGGTCATCCGACGCCCATTCCCGGTCGTTGGTGGCCTTGAGATTCTGGCAGCGCGAGACAAACTTGGCGGCGGCATCCCAATCGAGGTCGGGTTGCGCGCCGTGTTTGCCGTCCTCGATGACCTTCTTGGAAAGCGCGAGCGCCTCGATGGCCAGATAGGTGTTAGATAAGTCGCTGTGTTCCTTGTTGGATCCATAGCCGATGCCGCCCTGGTTGGCGCCGTCGGCATCCTTCTGCTTGCCGGTGTCCCACTGGTTGTCGATGAGGTGTTTGCGGGCCTTGACGACGGCGGGTTCGAAGTCCTTGCGGTTGGCGGCCATGAGAGCCGTCACGGATGCGGCGGTGTTGTAAACCGACAGGCCACGGTTGTAGATGCCGCCATCGGGTTTCTGCTGGTCTAACAACCAGGTGCAGCCTTTTTCGACGTTGTCGGGAAATCTGGCGGAGCGGTCGAAATTGGGGTCGCGCATGATGGCATTGAGAGCGAGGGCGGTGAATGCCGGCAGTTGGGGGTCATCCCAGTTGCCATCCGGTTTCTGCTGGGCTTTGAGCCAGGTGTTGCCCCGCGCGATGGCCTGGCGCATTTCCTGGCGGATGGATTCGTAAGGACTGGGGTTTTCCGCGGCGGTGGCGGTGGCCAGGGCGGCTCCTAACAGGATAAGCGGAGTCAGTGTTTTCATAATTCTTATTTTGTTAGATCGGATTGATAGGGCGCGATGATCACGGTGGTCTCGGTGTCCTGCGGCGGCACGCGCTTCGGATAGGGCCACCATTCCTCGCCGTTCTGGTTTTCCTGCCCGGGGAAGTTGACGAGGGCGGAGCGTGCGGCCATGATGGCGATGATATCCCCGGTGATTTC
The DNA here is from genome assembly GCA_964458895.1 of uncultured Luteolibacter sp. Taxonomy (GTDB): domain Bacteria; phylum Verrucomicrobiota; class Verrucomicrobiia; order Verrucomicrobiales; family Akkermansiaceae; genus Luteolibacter. Next base: position 4,398 of record CAYWLC010000110.1, read on the forward strand.
CGGAAGGAATTTGCCTTCGTAAAACTCCGATCCGCCATAGACCCATGGGCCTTGGGGCATGGCGGTGGTGGTCACGGCGTGTTGGATCCACTCGTTGATGGGAACCCGGCGGAGCTTGTCCTGGTCTTTCCACTCGACGCTGATGGAGACGCGCGCGCCGGTTTTGATTTCGGCGGGGACCACGGGAAATATGTTAGATGGACCGCCGTTCTTGGTTGGAACGGCATACAACTCCCGGGATGCGGGATAACGCAGCAGGGTGAACGCGAGGTTCAGGTGGGTTGGGGAGATGTCCGTGAACAGGAGCGACTCGTAAAGTTTCCCGGTTTCGCGCACAATCAGGTATTCCAAGCGCATGTTAGGGGTGCTCACCTTGGCGGGAAAGCGGATTTCCCGGGTTTTTGAATCGAACGAAACCTTGCCGATCCGGTAGTGGGTGGCATCGATTTTTTCGACCACGGGTTTGACGGACGGCACGGCCTTTTCAGGAGGGTCGGGCGGAGCGGGCGCGACGGGGGCCTGATTCTGGGCGAACGCCAAAGGAGTGCCGATAGTCAGGAGGAGGATGGCGAGGCGTAAGGTCATCTCAGGGGATGTTGTCGATGGGTGGCTGCATGTCCGCCCTGATCCACAACGCGGGAAACATGGAAGTCTTAGGAGTTTTCCGCAAATCATTCATTTGAAAGCGGAAAGATTCTATGCCGGAGGGTGATTGAGCAGGGTGCCGAGATCCGCCCAGAACAAGCGGGTGATCCGGTAGGTCAATGCGTCAAGCGGTGCCTCGCCTTCGGCCATCTCGGACGGGGGAGTTTGAGATGGACCTCGGCCAAGATAGCCTCTGACGATCTGAAACACCGCGTTTTGGAGGTCCGCACGCAATGTGTCGGGCGATTGCATCGCAAAGGAAAACACCGCGGTGGATCGCGGCGTTTTGTTAGATCCGGTGAACCAGATGGCCACGGTGGGGTGTGGGCTGACGTCGCGGTGGTCGCGTCCAGCGGCGAGCACGACCGTGACTTTGAGAATTCCGGCGGATGCGTGTTCGATGTCCCGGGCGGTTTCTTCGAGCATGGGTTTGAGGGATTTGGCATTCTTTTTCGCGGTTCCCGCATGCAGGGTGATATTGAGGGGGGCGGTCTTGGGTTTCCAATCTGGAACGCCGGGACGCAGACGTTTGATGGCGGTGATGGCGCTTTGGGTCTGTGTTTCGTTAGGGTTTCCGAGGTCGATGACGCGCTCCCACGCGAGCAGGGCGCGTTGGGTTTCGCCCTTGGCCTCAAGCAGGCCGGCCAGTTCGATCAGGTAGGGAGCCCCGCGTGTCGCAGCGTCGTGGAAGTCCTGAAGCATTGGCGAGCGGCTGAGATCACCGAGTTCGATAGCCGGTTTGGGTGGCTCCGGCGGCGGAGGGGTGGGTTTCACGGACTCCAGTGGGGGGGAAACCGCATCGACGGGGTGGTCGGCAGGCGGCAGCGATGATTCGACCTTCAAGCGGACTTCCGCCAATTTCGATGCCGATGGGGGAGTGACAAAATCCGCGTGCCTGGACCCGCACCACCAGACGCCCGCCATCACCACGAGGCAAAGGAGCAGGACCAGAGGAATCGGAATGCGCACACGGTCATGCTGCCCCAGCCGTGTGGGTTAGAAAAGCGGAAATCATGAGTGCCTCAACAAAAACACCCCGCCCGAGGAACGGGAGAGGTGTAGTTGGAAATGGGATGATGCCGGCGAGAATCGTCAAGCGGGCTTCACCAGCAGGGCGCGCTTGCCCACGCGGGTGCGCAGGTAGTGCAGCTTGGCGCGGCGGACCTTGCCTCTGTTAGTGACTTCGATTTTGGCGATCCGCGGGGTGTGAACCGGGAACACGCGCTCCACGCCTTCACCGTAGGAAATCTTGCGCACGGTGAAGGACGCGTTCACGCCGGAACCCTTGCGGGCGATGACCAGGCCTTCGAAAATCTGGATGCGCTCTTTGCCACCTTCGACCACTCGGCAATGGACTTTCACACTATCACCCACGTTGAACGGGGTGACTTCCGGTTTCATTTGTTCTTGTTCGATTTTATCGATGATGTGCATGGGGTCCTCTTTCGTGGAAAATGGTGCGGTTTGCGCGAGCGGGGCCGATGTGCCCCGCCGTGCGGGCGGGAGAGCTAGCGGATCAATTGGCCAATTGCAACCGCGAAATTGCGTGATTTCACGGTTTTCCGTAAACCGTCGCCGGATCGAAGGACTTTTCGGCTTCAATCCAGTCGAGTTTCACCGTGCCTCCGCCCGTAGACGGCAGGATTTTCCGGTAAAAACACGAGCCGCGCCCGGAGTGGCAGGCACCGGCACCGATTTGTTCCACCATGAGAATGAGCGCGTCCTGGTCGCAGTCGGTGCGGATTTCCATGATTTTCTGAACATGGCCGGAGGTGGCTCCCTTGTGCCAGATTTCCTTGCGCGAGCGCGACCAGTAAACCGCCTCGCCGATTTCCAGCGTCCGGCGCAGGGATTCCTCGTTCATGTAGGCGAGCATCAGCGGCTCGCGGGTCACGGCGTCCATGGCCAGTGCCGGGATCAAGCCATCCGCATCGAACTTCGGAGAAAATCCCAGTCCTTCCTCGATCTCTGCCTTAGTGCCCTGCGGGGCGAATATGGGGGTGTTGTCCATGCCGCAAGGTGAAACGGCCACCGCCGCTTGTCCAGCATTCGCATGACTAAATCCTCGTTCCGCCCGGTTTTTGGATTGCTTGAAAACATGAGCCGGAGACGATCAGCCCGCATGGCATACACCGCCGACAGGGCCTACGAATTGATTTCCTCCGCGCATCAACGGGGACGCCTGGCGCACGCGTTTCTCATCAGCGGCTCCCGCGGTGCCGGCAAGGAAAACCTGGCGGCCCGCATCATCCAGTTGGTCAGCGGCACCGCGCAGTCCGGCGGCTCCGATCTTTTTGGCGATCCAGTGGCGGTGGCGACCCCGCCCCTCGATGATCTGGAAAGCGGCTGGATCAGGATTGTTAGACCGCGCATGAAATCCCGCCGCATCGGCGTGGAGGAAATCCGCAACCTCGAACAAACATTGCATCTCGCCGCACCCGGCGGGGCCTGCAAGGTCGGCGTGATCACCGAGGCCGACCGCATGAACGACCAGGCGTCCAACGCATTTTTGAAAACCCTTGAGGAGCCGCCGCAAAACACCCTGCTGTTGTTGCTCACCGCCAATCCCCAGCGCCTGCTGCCCACGATCCTCTCGCGTTGTGTTGGAATCCAGTTGTTAGGCGGCATGCCCCTGCTGGCCGATGGCGGAGCGGAACTGGTTGCCGCGCTCAACCGGGCCGCCGCCCGCGGCTTCGGCACGCCGGTGGGCGCACTGCACCTCAAGGCGACCTTCGCCGCGTTCCTCGCTCGCAGCCGCGAGGCGGCCGATGATGCGGCCAAAGCCCACGAAAAAGAGGAAAACACCGCCTACAAGGACAGCACCGACGGCGCATGGCTCAAGGAACGCGAGGCCTTCCACAAGGCCGCCGCCGAGGCCGAATACCTCGATGCCAGAAACCGCCTGTTCGACGTCCTCATGGCATGGATGGCCGATCTGCTCCGCCTCAAAGTGCAATTCCCCGGACTGGATTTCCCGGAATCCGCCCGAGCCCTCCAAGCCATCGCCGACGCCGAATCCCCAACCCGCCTGCTCCAACGCATGGCCGCCCTGGACTCGCTCCGCCGAACCCTCGAAACCAACGCCTTCGAACCCCTCGCCATCGAAGTCGGCTTCCTCAAGGCGTTTGGTTAGATTTCCCCAACGCCGCATCCTTCCTAACAAACCACTGGTGAACCATGGCCTGGCTGCTAATTGATAATTCCAACACCCGCACTAAATTCGCCCTCGGTGATGCCCTGAAACTCGACGATTGGCGGGGCGTGCTCGCAACGCCGGATGTTTCACCGGATGCCCTGGACGCGGTTTTGTTAGACCGCCGGTATTCAGGAGCCATCATCTGCTCGGTGGTCCCCGAAAAGGCCGCGATATTGAAAGAGTATTTTGAAAAACGCTGTCAGGTGCATTTTCTTAATCATGAAAGTCCGTTGGGAATGTCCATCGATTACCCGCAGCCCTCGCAGATCGGCGCCGACCGGCTCGCCAATGCCGCGGCCGTGCTGACCCGCCACGGTGCGCCGGCCATCATCATCGATTTTGGCACGGCGGTGACCTTTGATGTCATTTCCGACCAACCCGCCTATTGCGGCGGTGTCATCGCACCCGGGCTGGGGGCCATCTCGGGCTACCTGCCGCGCAAGACCGCGCTGTTGCCCGCCATCGACCTCGAGGAACCCGCCACGGCCATCGGCAAATCCACCGTGCACGCCATGCAGGCCGGCGCGGTCTTCGGTTATCGCGGCCTGGTCAAGGAAATCATCTCCCGCCTCCGCATGGAACTCCATGGCCAACCGAAAATCATCGCCACCGGCGGCGATGCCGCCCTCATCGCACGCGGCGTCTCCGAGATTGATGAAGTGGACACCGACATCACCCTCGACGGCCTCCGCCAGGTCGCGGCTCGCGTTTTTGTATGAATCCAGAATCCGCGGATTCCAGAGGTTCTGAATTTTTCTTCAGCCGAACGTTAGATATGCGCTCACCGGCGCGATTGAAAGGAAAATGAAATGAAATTGCAAGGATTATGGCCGGTTGAGCGCCATGACTTGTTGGGCTTCTTGTTCATTCGATTGTGGCTCGGTTCCATATGCTTGTCCAATTCTCTTCGAAGGGAGGGAACGCAGCAGCACTCCACCAGTCCTCAAGAATTCCGTCGAAGCGTTGTTCGACCTTAGCCCGTAGCTCGTTGAATCCAATATCCTCCTCGCCGACCCACCAAAACCTATCGTCGCTATCGCAACGAAATCCGAGGCAGATCTCGTCGAGTCCGAACAAATCGTGCTTGAACGCGGCGACCTCATTCACGGAAGACCAATCAATCCTTGCGGCATCAGAATCATCGAGCGATACCGAGAACCCATCTTCGTCTATGTGTATGACTCGCTTCCGCGTCCTACGCGAAGGAGCCAATGCAAGCAGCTTGTCAAATATGCTCATGTTATTTGGCCCAACGTGTTTATTCGTAACATGTCCGGACGTGATATCCGGGAGGCTTACGAGAGGACCTTGGCTCGTAAATGCTTGATTTGTCAAGGTTATTTGGGGGGTGCGTGCGTATATCAGACAGGTAGAAACTCCGTTTTTCGGGGGGACCTGCTCTAGCGGATATCAAAGGGTAAACGCTGAAATGCTGAAATGCTGAAATGCGAAAAACTGAAACACCGAAACACTGAAACACCGTTTTTCATTTCGCGGACAAATCCTCGTTGGACTGATGCTATCAGATTCACGCAGACTGATAGACCTCGGCGCCGGCTGCCACGAACTCGCGGCTTTTTTCCGCCAGGCCTTTTTCGAGGGCTTCCTGATCCGATAGACCCTGTTCGGCCGCATATTGGCGCACATCCTCGCTGATTTTCATCGAGCAGAAATGCGGGCCGCACATCGAACAGAAGTGCGCGGTCTTGGCTCCGTCCTGCGGGAGGGTTTCGTCGTGGTAGGATCGCGCGGTTTCGGGATCCAGGCCGAGGTTGAACTGGTCTTCCCAGCGGAATTCGAAGCGCGCCTTGCTCAGCGCGTTGTCGCGGTATTGTGCGCCGGGATGCCCTTTGGCGAGATCCGCGGCGTGCGCGGCGAGTTTGTAGGTGATGACTCCAACCTTGACGTCGTCCTTGTCAGGCAGGCCGAGGTGCTCCTTGGGCGTGACATAACACAACATCGCACAGCCATACCAACCGATCATCGCCGCGCCGATGCCGGAGGTGATGTGAT
>CAYWLC010000111.1:0-10219 GCA_964458895.1 uncultured Luteolibacter sp.
GTTTGATCGATTGTTTGATCCACCATGCGGCGTAGGTGGAAAGTTTGCCGCCTTTTTCAGGATCAAAGCGCTCCACCGCCTTCATCAGGCCGATGTTGCCTTCGGAAATCAGATCGGTCACGGGCATGCCGTAGTTCGAGTAATCCTGAGCGATCTTCACCACGAGACGCAAATTCGCACGGATCATGTGGGAGCGTGCTTCTTCATCGCCCAGTTTGATGCGGGCGGAGAGTGCCAGCTCCTCATCTGCCGTGAGCAGTGGGGTCTTGGAAATCTCGCGGAGGTAGAGCTTCAAGCTGCTTTCGGATTCGTAGGCCATGGTGTTGTGGGGGTTACTTGTTAAACGCCGCAGACGCGGATTTATTCCTTTTTTCGTGAAAAAAAATTCGTGATATAGTATTTGTAATGACGCAGATGGATTTTCCAGCGAAATGAAGCGGTGCAATCCGATATGTAGCAATTGGCGTACCCGTTTAGACAACATTACCAACCCATTCGTTTTCAGGGAATTACAAATTTTGAGAAATTAATGAGAACCTGGCACTGCTCAATCCGCCCGATATTCGTGCCAATCTGACACACCGAGCTGATTTTTCGCCCACCGAGGGATCCCGCAATTCATTTTTTAAACCCGCATTCGACAAAAAGCGCGGATTACCCCACTTTCGGTGGCGTGTTCGACGCACTCTACCCCCTCCTTCGCTGCGGACTCTTCCGACTGGACCCGGAAACCGCCCACACCCTGAGCATGGTGGCACTTAAAACTGCGGAAAAATTCGGTTTGTTAGACCTGTTTTCCCCTGCCGACACGCTGGCCTTACCGGTCGAGGTGATGGGCTTGACCTTTCCCAATCGCATCGGCCTGGCCGCCGGTCTCGACAAGGATGGCGACGTGATCGATGCGCTTGGCCGCCTGGGATTTGGCTGTGTGGAAATAGGAACCATCACCCCGCGTCCGCAGGCTGGCAATCCGAAGCCACGTTTGTTCCGCTTGATCCCGCACGAGGCGATCATCAACCGCATGGGCTTCAACAACCCGGGCATCGATGTGGGAGTGGCCAATGTCCGTAAATCAAAGACTTTCAAAGGCATCATCGGCTTCAACATCGGCAAAAACAAGGACACACCTAACGAAAATGCCGCCGCCGACTACCTCGCGTGCCAGCGCATGGCTTATCCGGTGGCGGGATACATCGCGGTGAACTTGTCGTCACCTAACACCCCCGGCCTGCGCGATCTCCAGGGAGCCGGGGCCAGCGCGAGGTTGTTAGAAATCCTCAAGCGGGAGCAGGGGAAACTCGCTGCGGAACACGGCAAACACGTGCCTCTGCTCTTCAAGGTGGCTCCCGATCTCGATGAATCCCACATCCGCGATCTCTCACGCGTGTTTCTCGACGGCGGTCTCGACGGCCTGATCGCCACCAACACCACGCTCGACCGCCAAACCGTGGCCAGCCATCCGCGCGCCGGAGAAAGTGGCGGACTGTCCGGCCGGCCGCTCCTGCAAAAAAGCAACGAGGTGCTGCGCGCCTTCGCCAGCCACCTCGGCACCCGCATCCCCATCATCGGCGTCGGCGGCATCGCGTCGGTGGAGGACGCCCGTGAGAAAATCCGCGCGGGCGCCGCACTCGTGCAAATCTACACCTCGTTCATCTATCAGGGACCCAAACTCGTGCGGGCGCTGGCCGACAACGTCTAACAGCATCCGCCCTGAAGGCCACCCGGGAATGCGTCATCAACATCCCGACCGTCGAAATCGCGGAAAGAGTCGTGGGCTGCGGCAACACGACAGGCGCGAGGATCGACAAATTCAACAAGTTCGACCTGCCCCCCCTTCCCGCGGAGCAGGTCGGCGCGCCGCTGATCGCCGAGTGTTATGCCAACCTCGAATGCCGCGTGACGGACACGAAGATGGTGCCCAAATATGGCTTTTTCGTGCTGGAAGTCGTCAAGGCATGGATCAAGAATTGGGTTTACAGGGTGGAATGATTCCTTCATGTTTCCACCCGTTCGATAAGTGCAAGCGGGCGCTGGATAGCGTCCGAGGAAGACTCCAACATTGAAACCATTAGCAACCGTAACTCCCAACAGTCATGAAACCACGAGGCTCCAATCATCTATTTACCAGCAAATCCCTGCGCGGCGCGATCACCTTGTGGTGTGCGGCGTCATTCGCGATGAGCCTGTCCGTAACCTTCGGACAGGACGGCACGGTTCCTGCGTCAACCCCCACGACTCAGGCGATTCCGAAAATCCCTAACGATCAGTTGGATTCGCTGGTCTCGCCAATCGCGTTGTATCCCGATGAGTTGTTGAGCCAGACCCTGGTGGCATCCACTTATCCCTTGGAAGTGATTCAACTCCAGCAATGGATGGACAGGAACAAAACACTGAAGGGAAAAGCACTGGCGGATGCCGTGCAGAAACAACCATGGGATCCGAGCATTCAGTCCATGGTGGCGGTTCCTGACGTGGTGCAGCGCTTGGCGGGCAATATCCAGTGGACCACCGAGTTGGGCAACGCATTTCTGGCACAGCAGGTGGACGTGATGGCCGCCGTCCAACGGATGCGCGTAAAGGCACAAGGGTCGGGAAACCTGAAGTCTGGCGAACAAATCAAGGTGGAAACCCAGACCGTCGATAGCAACCAACAGGTGATTGTGATTCAACAAACCAACCCCGAGGTGATTTACGTTCCCTCTTACGACCCGGTGGTCGTTTATGGTGCCCCCGCCTATCCCTATCCATCCTACATTTACCCCGGCTATGTGCCGGGAACAGGCCTTGCCTTTGGAGCCGGCCTCATCTTGGGCGCGGCATGGGGGGGCGGCTGGGGATACCATTGTGGCTGGGGTGGCGACTGCCACGTCAATATCAACCACAACAACACTTACGTGAATCATTACAATAACGTCAATCACATCAACCGCGGCCAAAATGGAGGCCAGTGGCAGCACCAACCGGCACATCGAGGTGGGGCTCCTTATGGTCCGGGTGGTATCGGCGGCGCGGGCAGACCCGGCGGAGTCGGTGGGATCGGTGGTGCGGGGAAACCTGGTGGCCCCGGTGGAGTCGGTGGGATCGGTGGCGCGGGGAAACCTGGTGGCCCCGGCGGAGTCGGTGGGATCGGTGGTGCGGGGAAACCTGGTGGCCCCGGCGGAGCGGGAAGTGTCGGTGGCGCGGGGAAACCTGGTGGCCCCGGCGGAGCGGGAAGTATCGGTGGTGGTGGAAATCGCCCCAGCACTTTGCCAGCCAACAGTGGGAGTGGCAGAAACAACATCGGTGGTCGCAGCACATCGCCGGGTTCAGGGTATGGTGCCAGTAATAATGCCTTCGGCGGCGGGTTCGGCGGCGGGGGTGCCGCGCGTGCGAGCAGTTCCAGAGGGTCCAGCAGCATGGCAGGCAGCCGTGGCGGTGGAAGCCGCGGTGGTCGTGGTGGAAGCCGCGGTGGTCGTGGTGGTGGTGGTGGACGTCGCTAAACCCAATGAGTCTGTTAGATATATCTGACCATTAAACATTCAACATTATGAAAAATTCCAAACATTTGATTTCGACGATTCTCATCTGCAGTTCTTTCAGCCTCGTCCTGCAGGCGGCTCCCCCGGCTGAAAAAGAAACCGCCAACAAGGGGGAAAATGCTGCCGAAGCCCCGGCGGCGGCAAAACAAAAGGAGTTCAACACTCCCGAACAAGCGGCGGCAAGCCTGGTGGAAGCGGCCACCGTGTTTGATCTGGAAACGCTGAAGGGCATTCTCGGTCCTGACAGCACCGACATCCTTGCTTCAGAGGATCCCGTGATGGACAAGGAGCGGGCACTCGCGTTTGTCACCAAGGCGAAGGAAAAACAAGTGGTCGAAATCGATCCCAAAAACCCGAAACGGGCCATTCTAAGCGTCGGGGAGGATGGCTTTCCTCTGCCCATTCCCATCGTCAAGCGCAAGGACAAATGGTCCTTTGACACCAAGGCGGGCCTGCAGGAGATCCTGATGAGGCGCATTGGCGCCAACGAACTGGATGCGATCGGAATCTGCCGTGGCTACGTTGAGGCGCAGTATGAATACGCCCAGAAGAAGCACGATGACTCGAAGGTCAACCAGTATGCCCAACGCATCATCAGCACGCCAGGCAAACAAGATGGCTTGGCATGGACCAACGCGGAAGGTGCATGGGATGGACCCGTGGGCGAGGAAATTGCCAAGGCCTTGCAGCAGGGATACGCGAACAAGGACGCACCCCAGCCGTATCATGGTTACTACTTCAAAGTGTTGAAGGGCCAAGGTCCTGACGCTCCTCTGGGGCAGTTGGACTTCGTCGTCGGTGGTGCCATGATCGGTGGCTTCGCCCTTGCAGCGGCTCCCGCCCAATATCGCGTCACCGGCGTCAAGACCTTCATCGTCAGCCACAACGGCGTCGTTTACGAAAAGGATCTGGGACTCAAGACCCTCGATCAATTCCAGAAAATGGATAGTTATAACCCTGACAAATCCTGGAAAGTCACGGAAGACGATTGGTGATAGTCCCGGCTTCTCAATTGCGGCTTGAACCGGCGGATTCGTCGTCCATCCTCCCATGTGTGTCACCCACCATGGACCTGCTCGCTCGTTTCCTCAGTCCCGCCACGGTTTCCCTGAAGATCTGCGGGGTCACCACGCGTGACGACGCGCAGCGCCTCGCCGACCAGGGCATGGATGCGATGGGCGTGAACTTCTGGCCCGACTCGAAACGCCACCTCGCCCCGGAACACGCCGCATGGTTGTTAGACATGGCCGGGAAAATCCTGCGTGTGGGTGTGTTCGTGAACGCGGCTCCTGAACTGCCGGTGCGCCTCGTCGGCGAGGGTCTGCTCGACGCCGTGCAACTCCACGGCGACGAATCCCCGCAGGATACCCTGATCTATCAGAATTCTGGGATTGCGTTTTTCAAGGCGATCGGAGTGAAAACCCGCGACAATTTGCAGCATGCGGCGGACTTCGGCGCGACGGCCATCCTGCTGGACGCGCACGCGCCCGGCATCTACGGCGGCACCGGAGCGACCTTTGATTGGAGCGTGGCCGTGGATTTCAAATCCAGGCATCCGGACATCCCGCTCATTCTGGCAGGTGGGATCACGGCGGAGAATGCCGCCGCCGCGGCCACCCTGGTGGGCCCCGCCGCGCTGGACGTCGCATCCGGAGCCGAAATCTCACCGGGGATCAAGGATTTCAGTAAAGTGGCGGCGCTGCTGGCGGCCTTGAAGATTCAAGAATCCAGAAACCAGAAACCAGAACACCCATGAAAATCATCCATGAACCCGAACTCCGTGAAGAGGCGATTTATGAAGTCGCACGCAAGATGATGACGGCCGCGCGGACCGCTCCGAAAGGCAAGGGCGTTGACAACATGGTCATCGCCCTGCTCAAAAAGGACGGCATCCGCGAGGTGTCGGATAAACTGAAGGAGATGGTGCAACGCGACAAGTTGCCGGATTTTTTCCTGCGCGACGCGGTGAACATTCTCAGCGCGAAGGCAATGGTCGTGTTCGGAACAAAAATCTCGTCGATGGGCCTGGACCCCTGCGGCATGTGCGGGTTTGGCTCCTGTGCGGAAAAGAACAAGCACCCGGATCATCCCTGTGTGTTCAACACCGGGGACCTGGGGATCGCCATGGGATCTGCGGTGAGCGTGGCCATGGACCACCGCGTGGACAACCGGATCATGTACACGGTAGGTCAGGCCTTGCTGGAAATGCGCGTGCTCGGCGATGACATCAGAATCATCTACGGCATCCCGCTGAGCGTCAGTGCGAAGAATCCGTTTTTTGATAGAAAGTAGGGATGCCCTATCGGCTTTTCCGATGGTTTCGAGGGGGAAGTGGTTCCCAAATTCAAAATTCGAGTCAGGGTTGCTTCTCGATCCTGTAGAGATTCGTGCGTGAGCGCAGGATGAGCGAGTTCCCGTAAACGGCGGGTGAGGCCATGAAGCCATCGTCGAGATGGTTGGTGGCGAGTTCTTGATAGGTGTCCGCAACGGCGATCACGGGGATGTCGCCATCCTCGCCGAAGAAATAGATGCGGCCCGCCGCGCACAAGGGTGAGGCGGAGAAGGCTCCGCCGTGGCGCTGCTTCCATACGGCCTCGCCCGTCAGAGCATTGAGGCATGAGATCATTCCATTGTCACTGATCATGAACAAGCGCTCGCCCACCAGGATCTGCGAGGGACGCGACGGGACGTTCTTGTCGAACTTCCATGCCACGTGGGTGCCTGTCACATCGCCACGCCCGTCGGGCTTCACCGCGAACAATTGATAACCGCCTGCAGTGGTGGCATACACCAGCCCGTTCCCAAACAAGGGCAGGGCCGCCGCATTCATGCCGCCGCTGCGCACCCGCCAGATTTCCTCGCCGGTTTTCGGATCGTAGGCAAGCGTCGCCCCGGCGCTCGGACTCACGAGTTGCCGACCACCGCCCACCGCAATGACCGCCGGGGTCGAGTAAGCTTTCCAGTAGTCGCTGTTCTTGTTTTCATAGACGATGTTGCGGTCGCGTTTCCACACGGTTTTTCCTGTTAGCTTTTCGAGCCCCACGAGGTATTGCAGATCGACACCGTCGAACGTGAGGATGAGCAGGTCGTCCACCACGACGGGCGATGATGCCGCGCCGCGGTAATGGTTGCAGGGGAAATCCTGGCGCGTCCAGAGGATGGCCGCGCTTTGAGTGTCGAGGCAGGCCGTGCCATGCACGCCGAAATGCAGATAGACCCGGCCCTTTTCGACCACTGCGGTGGGACTGCCGTAGCTGTTCATCGGATGGCAGAACTGCGGCTTGTCGATTTTGAACACCTCCACGTCGTGCAGCACCTTGCCGGATTCGGCATCGATGCAGATGGCCCCCAGTTCCTTGCCGTCCTTGGTGGCGGTGGTCATCCAGATCTGTTGGTCCCAGATCACGGGCGATGACCACGCCTTGCCATGCACCGGGGTTTTCCATTTCACATTCTGCGTCTCACTGAAGGTGATCGGCAATCCGGTTGCCGGCGTCTGGCCGTCACCCTGCGGCCCACGGAATTGCGGCCAGTTCTCCGCGGCACACAGCGCTGTGGCGGAGCACAGCAGCGTTTCTAACAAAACGAGCGCCCGGCGCATCAGGGTTTGCTTGGAGAAGAATGGTTCGTTGGTTTCAATCATGGGAGTGGATGGTTGACCGTGCCATCATCCCAAAAAATACTGGCACAAAAAGCAAGCTTCGCTAGAATGAGATTGTGACTGCGAAGAAATTCAAGGATTTTGCCGATATCGCACGCTTGGTGGAATCACACGCGCGGCTTTGGGATCAATTGCCGGATGAACTCAAAAGGCAGATCGAACGACCCTGATAATCCGCAAGTCTAGTGCCGAGGTAAGAACCCATGCTCACCGACACCCACTGCCATCTTGCCTCGCATCGGTTTCTAACAGACGAGCTTCCCGGTCTTCTTGACCGCGCCCGGGCCACGGGCGTTCGCCGCATGGTCACACTGGCAACGAGCCTCGAGGATCTGCCTGCCAACCTCACCCTCGCGGAAAACCCGGGTGTGCACTGCGGCATCGGCATCCATCCCTGCGACGTGCATCACGCTCCAGACGATGCGGTGGCGCAATTGTCCGCATTGACGCCCGACCCGCGGGTTTGTGTGCTAGGCGAAACCGGATTGGATTATTATCATCCCGCTCCGGACGGCTGGGACGAAGTGACGTTTCGCACGCGGCAGCATGCATTTCTGCGGCAGCATTTCGAACTTGCGGCGGCAACCGGGCTCAATGTGGTCATCCACACCCGCGATCAGAAGGGCCACGCGTCGTTTGAAGACGCGCTGCAAATCTATCATGATTACCACAACTCGGTGCGCGCGGTGTTCCATTGTTTCAGCGCCGCATGGGAGAGTGCGAAGCGCGTCTTGGATCTCGGCGGCTTGGTTTCGTTCGGCGGGGTCGCCACATTCAGGAACGCGCGCAGGGTCATCGAAACGCTCGGCCGCTGCCCTGCGGGATCGTTCATGTTGGAAACCGATGCCCCCTACCTGGCACCCGAACCCCATCGCGGACAACGCAACGAACCGGCCTATGTCCGCAACATCGCGGAGTTCATCGCAGAAGTCCGCAAGGAACCACTCGAAGCCCTCGCCCGTCACACCGAAGTGACCGCCACAACATTTTTCCGTTTCCGTCCGCACACAAATTGAATAAAGGGACTGCGCAAACCCGTTTCATCCGGCGGGGAGAACGCGAACCATGACAGGTCACTGCCATCCCCCCTTTCTAACACATCACTGACATCATGACCACAATCCGCATCCTCACACTGTCGTTGCCTGCAGTCGCCTTAATCTCCTGCACCCCGGCAAAGCCCGTTCAAAACGACACTCCGCAAAACCCCTATGGCGCGGCCAATCCCGCCACACAAGCGGTGGCCACCACCACCCCGCCGGCTGGCCCGCCCGCGAACCCGGTATACGACACGCCAGCAGCCTATGAGGAAAAAAACCCCTCCCCCGCTGCCCCGAACGCCAATGTTCCGGCTGCTCCCGCGCTCGCCGATCCCTCTGCAAGCCCTGCCTCCACCGGCCCTGCAACCCTACACACCGTGGTGAAAGGTGACTCCTTATGGGGCATCAGCAAACAATACAAGATCCCCGTCGCATCGATCAAAGCCGCCAACCACATGACCAACGACACCGTCGTGCTCGGGCGCAAACTGGTCATCCCGCCCCACTGATTCCCACTTACCTACCCGCCGCCGGGAGCCTGCGTGCTCCCGGCGCTTTTCATTTCAAGCCATGCGCATTCACCCGTTCTTCCTAACCCTGATCGCCTCGCTCGCCACCGCCGTAGCGAAACCTACCCCCACCGAGGCTGGCAAAACCCAGGACGAACCCACACCACGTGAGACCGCACTCGAACACCTGTTATCCGAACGCAAGTCTCCCGCCGCCCTCGACGCCGCCATCGCGGATGCACGCAAAACCGGCGTCAGCGAGCAGAAGATCCTTGAAGCGCGTTTTCTCTATCAGGTGGATCGCCGCGACGATGTCGCGCTCGTCGGTCTGCTGCCGGACCTCATCAAGCAACGCGAAAATTTCAGTCTCGCGGACTCCGCGATCTTCAGTGCGAAGGAGGATTGGCTGGCCATTATTGAATACGTGCAGGCCATTGCCGCCCTCCGCAAGGGCGACAAATCCGCATTCAAAAACCACATCACCGAAGCCTTCTGGCTCAGCCCGAATCAAGCACCGGTTTTCGCTCCGCACATCGACCGACTGCGACTCGACGAAGCAATGCTAGCGGTCAAAATCGATTTCTCCATGCGTCTCACTCCGCTCGCGCCCGATGCCGATCCGCTAACGTTGGGAAAAATCATTAGCGGAAAAAAAGCGCTGCTACTCCATTTCTGGTCGCCCATGAGCGAGGAATGCCTGGCCGCATTGCCAGACTTCGCCGCCACTTCCGCCGCGCTCTCCAAATGCGGCATCGCCGTGGTGTCGCTCGTCCCCGATGATTCCGCACAGTCTCTAACGGAATCTCGCGCGCAGCTCCGTGCGCTCGGCGACAAGAAGCGACAAGCCTTGTGGTTGCTTGATTCCAAGGAAAATCCGTTAGCCCGTGCGCTGCGCGTCCGCAACCTGCCAACGATGGTTCTGATTTCCACCGATGGAAAAATCCTCTTCAATGGCGAGCCCGGTGATGACGTTTTCTGGCAGACGCTCAAGAAGATCGACGCGCACATCGAACGACCGGATGCGGAAAAAAAACCATCGGAGTGACGCGCGCCCATCAGTTACGACTCGCATCGTACTTCGCGATCACCGTTTCGTGATGCTAAAGATTTCTTAAAAATCCGCACTTTTTAACTTGACGGATTTCCAAACTACTAGTTTCATCGTGACTAGCAACGTGCTCGCCACGCATGACAGTGCCCTCCCATCCATCCAATCTTGAACTGCAGGCCCTCTCGGTCTTGTGGCATGATGGCCCCTCGACGGTGGCGGCGATCAACGAGATGCTGCCTGATAAAAAAGACCGCGCCTACACCACGGTGCTCAGCGTGATGCAGAATCTCGAGCGCAAGAATCTGGTGACGAGCGTGCGGGTCGGCAAGGCGCACGTCTATGAGGCGGCGTATTCCCAAGACATGATCGTCGAGCGCGCGACGCGCGACTACCTGACTAACACTTTTGGAGGACGCCTCGCTGAGGCGCTCCTCGCGATA
>CAYWLC010000112.1:0-10159 GCA_964458895.1 uncultured Luteolibacter sp.
CAATCCTGTTCAATTAAGAAATTCGAACCGCAGATGGACGCAGATGAACACAGATTAATTCAAAATCTCTCTTCATCTGCCTATATCTGCGTTCATCTGCGGTTAAAACCTCTTCTGGTGCTGCTTAAGTGAACAGGATTGGTCGGTCCGGGGGGCTGCTAGAGTGGGTCGATTGGAAACAGGTGTTTCCCCCAGCCTGAGGATTCGAAAAATCGCAACCTTTCCAACTGGCGTTTTCCGCGGATTGCCGCAGCATGCCGCCATCATGAGTGTATCCCCCGCAGACTACGAAAAACTCGGCCAGTTTTACCTCGGACGCGACTACGATGCTGCGGCGAAAAAGCCCACGGACGATCTGGTTCTTTACGATTCCAAGGATCTGGTCACGCACGGGGTGGTGCTGGGCATGACCGGCTCGGGGAAGACCGGGCTCTGCCTTGCTTTGTTAGAGGAGGCGGCCATGGACAACATCCCGGCCATCGTCATCGACCCCAAGGGTGACATCTCCAATCTGCTGCTGACCTTCCCGGATCTCGATGCGAAGAGCTTCCGCCCGTGGATCAACGAGGACGACGCCGCCAAGAAGGGCATTACACCCGATCAACACGCGGAACAAACGGCCGCCATGTGGAAAAACGGTCTCGCCGACTGGGGCGAGGCTCCCGAGCGGGTGGCGCAGTTCCGGGACAAGGTGGACATCAACATTTTCACCCCCGGCAGCAAGGCGGGGATCCCGGTTTCCATCCTGAGTTCATTGGGGGTTCCGCCGTTCGAAATCATGGACGACGGTGAGTTGTTAGGCGAGCGTATCGAAAGCACGGTAATTTCTCTGTTGTCGCTTGTTGGCATTAATGCTGATCCCATAAAAACACCAGAGGCTGTCTACCTTTCTAAGATTTTCGAGTTTGAATGGACAACTGGAAAGGATCTGACGCTCGAGACCTTGGTCCGCCTCATATTCAATCCGCCTTTCAAGATGATCGGGATAGTGGACGTCGATACATTCTTGATGGACTATCGTCAGCGCGAACCGGGACGCCAGACGTTGGGGTTGAAATTCAACAATCTGTTAGCCTCGCCCGGGTTCTCCACCTGGCTCGAAGGGCCGCCGCTCGACATCGCGCGGATGCTGCACACGCCGACCGGCAAGCCGCGCATCTCGATTTTTTCCATCGCCCACCTCGGCGATGCGGAGCGCATGTTTTTTGTGAGCCTGCTGCTCAACCAGGTGCTCGGATGGATGCGCGCGCAAAACGGCACCACCTCGCTGCGCGCCCTGTTCTACATGGATGAGATTTTCGGTTACCTGCCGCCGACCGCGAATCCGCCGTCCAAAAAGCCGATGATGACATTGCTCAAACAGGGCCGTGCCTTCGGGCTCGGATGTCTGTTAGCCACACAGAACCCGGTGGACCTCGATTACAAGGCGCTCTCCAACATCGGCACATGGTTCCTGGGACGCCTGCAGACGGAACGCGACAAACTCCGCGTACTCGACGGACTGGAAGGAGCCGCCGGCGCGCAGAACGCCGGATTCGACCGCGCCTCGATGGAAAAACTCATCTCCGGCCTCGGCAACCGCATCTTCCTGATGAACAACGTGCATGAGGACGCGCCCGTGTTGTTCCACGTGCGCTGGGTGATGAGTTATCTAACAGGACCACTCACGCGCAACCAGATCAAGACCCTGATGGACCCGAAACGCGGGGAGTTTTCCCCAGGTTCACCCGCTGCGCCCACGGCGGAATCCAACCCGATGGCGATGCCTGGCACGGCCGCGCCCGCTACGGCGTCGGTCCGCCCCGCGGTGGGGGCCGGTGTGAGGGAGCTCTTCGTGTCACCTGTTGGCGGTGCGGACGACATCACCTATCAGCCGCACCTGCTGCGCGCGGGCACGGTGCGTTTTTCATCCGCCAGGACAGGTGTGGATGGAAGTCGCACAGTTCTGTTAGTCAATCCGGTCAGCGGCAAGGGCATCGATTGGGAAACGAAGGTCCCGCCACCTGCCGGGTTGGAGAACACCGCTGGCGAGCCCGCCGCCGGAGCCGGGTTTGCGGAACTTCCGGGCTTCGCCATGAACGCGGCGAATTACAAACAGGTGGAGAAGGATTTCGCCGACTGGCTTTACCGCAACGAGCGCGCGGATGTTTTCACCTGTCCGTCGCTCAAGGTGTGGTCGAAACTGGGCGAATCCGAAGCGGACTTCCGTGCGCGAATCACCCATGAGGCGCGCGAGGCGCGCGATGCCGCGATCGACAAACTCCGTGGTGCCACCGCGAAAAAAATCGAAGCGCTGGAAAACAAACGGCAAAGCGCCGAGAGTCGGCTGGCTCGGGAAAAATCCGAGTCCACCGCCGCGGCGATGCAGGCCGGGGTTTCGGTGTTAGGTGGCATCCTCGGTGGCTTGTTCGGACGCAAGATCGGTGTCGGCACCCTCACGCGCGGGACCTCCGCCATCACCAAGGCCAGCCGCGCCTACAAACAACACCAGGATGTCGCCACAGCCGATGCCACGGTCGGCGGAGTGACCGAACAACTCCAGACCGCACAAGCCGAACTCGAAGCCGAGGTCGCCAAGATCTCCAGCGCCTACGATCCGGACGCCCTGTTGCTAGAAACCGAGGCCATCAAGCCCGCGAAATCCGACGTCAAGGTCGATCAAGTCGCTTTGCTCTGGCTGCCCTTCGATGCCAGGGGCGAACCCGCCTGGTAGCGCGATGGAATGAAATCAAGTGCGCTGCTCTTTGCCCGTGAGCGGGTTGTGCCAACGAATGCCAG
Source organism: uncultured Luteolibacter sp. (assembly GCA_964458895.1). Classification (GTDB taxonomy): domain Bacteria; phylum Verrucomicrobiota; class Verrucomicrobiia; order Verrucomicrobiales; family Akkermansiaceae; genus Luteolibacter. Next base: position 2,779 of record CAYWLC010000112.1, read on the forward strand.
AGAAGCGCAGAAAGTCGGTGTCGTTGCTGTGCAATATCGCTTTTTCCTGACGGGCGAGTGCGGCGATTTGAGCGTCGGTGGTGAGATTGCCGGCCGTGCCGGTTTTCCTCAGCAATGCGAGCACATCTTCAACATGTTGATTCGAAGGCTCAATGATCCGCACTTGGGGTCTCGCAAGCCAAGACTCCACCCGGCCAGTTGCTTCCACAACCGTGAGGGGGCTTTGAAAAATTCTGGAATTCGTGCAGATGCGCACAAACCCGAACAAGACCACAGGCACGAGTCCGATCTCGTCATTGCCTGTCATACAGCGTTTCCACCATTCGGCAGCAGCCTCATGATGGACTGAACTGGAATCGTAGGCATAGACCAGCATGTTGACATCGGGAATAATCATTGAGCCGGTGTTTTGTCGTTATCTGAGGGGTTTTTTTCAATGAATGCGTCTGCATCCAGATCGTCCAGCAGAGCGTTGAGGCGTCCGGCATCCACTCCCGCCTTGATTCGCATCGGGCGGGCCTCGATGGTGAACTCCCGGTTTTCAGAGGTATCCGTTACGCGCCCCAGGCTGGATCTTACGGCCGCGTTCAGGGTTTCCTTGAATGATTTGCGTGTCTGTCTGGCGTGTTCGCTCAGCAGGCGGGCCACATCGGGTTCCAAGGTCACGGTGGTTCTCATGTGAAGCATCATGATGCATGCCGGGGATGCTGTCAAGATGACAATCAGCATTTTTTGCGCAAATTGCATTGTGATCGCGGGCAAACCCGATAGAAACCGCTTTGAGAAATCCAAACGAATGTGCCGGAATCCCGAATTTGCTAGAATATGTGCTCAATGGCAATCCGGGCCTTGCCACCCCGTCCGTTCTTCCAGCGGTAGCCAAAGTCTCTAACAACTATGTTTTCACGTTCAGCCGCCTAGCGGTATCGGCACAAGACAGCACCCAAGTCTTCCAATACAGCACGGGCCTGAATGGCTGGACCGATGTGATGATCACACCTCCGACCGATGCCATGGTAACATTGGGTGCCCCTGACAGCAATGGTGTGCAACAGGTGACCGTGACCATTCCCCAGGGAACTAACACCAGGATATTTGGCCGGCTCAAGGTCTCGCAGCCGTAGTTTCTTGATCCTGGGATCCGCAGTCCCAACTGCGGATCCCAGGATCATCCCGCGCTGATTTCCAGCAGCATGGCCGAGCAGGGTGGGAGGTCGGGCAGGGCGAGCCCGTCGTTTTCTAACAGAACGCGTGCGATGGTGGCGGACCAACTGGAGTCGAGGCGGTCGGTGAAAGACCAGAGATCGGTGCCGGAGCGCCCAAGGAACATCTGGGGGTCTTTGGGGATGCGGATTTTCACGCCGTGCAGGGATTGGGATGGGTGGAAATTGGCGACGATCAGAAAGGCTTGTGCGGATTTGGGATCGCAGCGGAGGAAGGCGTAGATCCAGTGGCCGGAGGCGGATTCGCCGGGCACTCTGCCGAAGGACGGGTTGTCATGGTTGGCGTGGTTGAGGCCGTAGAACTCGCCTGCGGTGAAGGCGCGGCACTGGGTGGCGCGGATGAGTTTGCCGTACCACGCGCGCAGGGATTTTTGTTCGTCGCTGAGGCGTGCGCCATCGTATTTGCCGCCGTTCACCCATTTGATGAACTCGGGCATCGATGCATAATCGAAGATGGACGTGCGAGCGTCATCGCCGCCGAAACCTTCCCTGCCCACGGCGGGTTCGCCGAGTTCCTGGCCGTGATAGAGCATCACCGGACCGCGGCCTAACGAAAACAACACGGCGCTCACGGGCTTGCCGACCTTCATGCCGGTGCCGCCCCATTCCCGCGGGTTGGCGAGGCGGACCTCGTCGTGGTTCTCGGCATAGCGCAGGGATTTGTGGAAGCGTTTGCCGGTGAAGGTGAGGGGATCGAGATCGTTGGCCCATTTGCCGGATTGATAGATGCCACCTAACACCTTGTAGGAAGGATCATCATACACCGCGTTGAAACCCGCGCCGAGGAGTTCGTCGAGCACAGGGGCATCGGTGAGCTTGGCGGGATCGTTGTCGTAGGCCTCGGCGGCGAAAAACACCGCGGGGTTACGGCTGCGGCAGCGCTTGACCACCCAGCGCCAGAATTCCACGGGCACCATGTGCGCCATGTCGGCGCGGAAGCCATCGACGCCCATGGCCTGCCAGTAGCCGAGAATTTCATCCATGGTGCGCCAGGTTCTGGGCACTTCGGCGGGATCGGCGGACGGGCCGGGAAGATGCGAGGTGTTTCTTCCAGTGGTGAAATCATGGCCGTAGTTGAGCTTCACGGTTTCATACCAATCGTGGATCGTTGGAGCCCATGAAACCACGTTGTTGCCGGTGACCCGCCCGAATGCCGTCTCCGGCTCGAAGCGCCCGTTGCAACCCGGCTGGCCGTCCGTCGGCAGCTTGAGCGGTGGCCCGCCGCCCGGATGACTATCTAGCAGATAGAAAAAATGGTTGTCGCGCGCGAAAAAGACATCGTGCCGGTCGTCGGCACCGAATGAGAGGTCCGGGCGGACATCCGAGTGATAGGAGCGCGCGACGTGGTTGGGCACGAAGTCGATGATGACCTTGAGGTCGTGTTGTTTGCAGCGTTCCAGGAGGGCCTTGAACTCATCGATGCGTTTGTCGGCATCGAGCGCGTAATCCGGGCAGACATCGAAGTAGTCTTTGATGGCATAGGGGCTGCCGGCGATGCCTTTGAGGATGTCCGGATCGTCCGCGGGTCTGTTAGGATAAGCCGTTCCGCTCGCCTGTTCCAGCACCCCGGTGAGCCAGAGGTGGGTGAAGCCCATGGCCTTGAGCGAGGTGAGTGCGGCGGGTGAGATGTCGGCGAATTTCCCGCAACCGTTTTCAGCGAGGGTGCCGTTCACCTTGCGGGTTTCGTGGGTGTTGCCGAAAGTGCGCACGATGAGCTGATAGATCACGGGGCGGGGTGTATCACCGGCACGGCTGCTGACAGTCATGGCTGCGATTAGAACACCGGATAGGGCGACTTGCCAAGTCATGGTTTTGCGGGGGGAGGGGATTGGGAGGCGGGATCGTCACGGATGAGCAGGGTGAAACCGGCGGCCACCAGCATGCTGCAGCCGCCGATGACCACCGCGGTCAGACGGCTGACGTCGGTGAAATGCTCCATCAGGCGGCTCAGCACGATGGCCACCAGGATCTGCGGGATGACGATGAAAAAGTTGAAGATCCCCATGTAGACGCCCATGCGCCTGGCGGGCAGCGCGCTGGAGAGCATGGCGTAGGGCATCGAGAGGATGGACGCCCAGGCGATGCCGATGCCGGAGAAGCACACCCATTGCAGGACTATCGGATTTCTAACAAAACCGACCGAGGCCAGGCCGAGGCCGCCGGCGACCAGCGAGAAAAAGTGGATCCATTTGGCGGGTAGCACGCGCCCGATCCAGAGCAAGGCCATGGCGGCGAGGAAGGCCACGAGGTTATAGACGGCGAAGCAGTTGTTGGCGAGGTCGATGCCATCCTTGTAGAGTTGCGAGGCGGTGTCCGTGGCACCCATGATGTTTCTGGCCACAGCCACGCTGAAGAAGATCCACATGCAAAAGAGGCCCATCCAGGTGAAGAACTGGACGAAGGCGAGTTGTTTCATGCGCGCGGGCATTTGTCTCAGCGCGTCGAAAATTTCTGTTAGACCGCTGGTTTCCGGTTTGGGTTCGTCCGGGGCGGGCGGGTGTTCACGGGTGGTGCACACCGTCCACAACACTGCCACAATGAACACCGCAGCCCCGATGACAAAGGCGATGTGGATGGTTTTCGGGATGGCCTGGCCGGCACCGGTGACCGTACTCACACCCATGTGACTGCCTAACAGCCCCGGCAGCTTCGAAGCGATCACCGCACCCGCGCCGATGAACACCGACTGCATGGCAAAACCGACGGTGCGCTGGTTTTCTGGCAACAGGTCCGCGACAAAGGCGCGAAACGGCTCCATGCTCACGTTCACCGAGGCGTCCAGCACCCATAACAGACCGGCAGCCATCCATAGCGCGCCGGAATGGGGCATCAACAGCAGCGCGATGGATGCCAGAACCGCCCCGGCGAGGAAATACGGGCGTCTCCGGCCTAACACCGGGTGCCAGGTGCGGTCGCTCATCGCGCCGATGATCGGCTGCACGATCAGGCCGGTGAGCGGTGCGGCGAGCCAGAGCAGCGGCAGTTCGCTTTCCTTGGCACCGAGGTATTCATAAATCGCGGACATGTTGCCCATTTGCAGGCCCCATCCGAACTGGATGCCGAAGAATCCGAATGACATGTTCCAAATTTGCCAGAACGACAGGCGGGGTTTTTCACTCATGGGAATGGCGTTGGGATTTACGAATCCAAGACTAAGTGCCGCCGCCCCCGCTAGTGCAAGCTCCGCCACGCGGATAACAACTTTTCTGGAATTTGGTTAAACCATCGGCAGGATGAGACATCTCAACGGTGCCTGTCCCGTTCCTCACGCAACACCGCCAGCGCGTCGTACAGGGCGAGCAACATCACCCAGATGGTGATCAGGGCGCAGGTGCCCCACCACAGCAGGAAGCACCACTTGTTAGATGCAAGCCATCCGTCCACCAGCCAGAGACCGGCGGCCATGAGAGCGAGGGCGAGCATGAGCATGCGTGCAATGATCTTGCGCCGTGCCGTGCGGTCGCGCAGCAGCGCCCGTGCGACCTGTTGGTCGTGATTCCATGCGGATTTACCCTGCGACATGGGTGGATTCAATACCCGGGGCGACCACCTTCCAAGCTGGAAACTGCGGGAATTACCCGATATCCGGCGTATTGTGTCACATCCAGCCGGCCAAACCCGACAGGAAACTTTGCTTGCCTAGCGTGCGATCTGCCGCCAACGATCCGCGCCGTGACGCAGCACCGCACCGACGACCTACGGATTACCGGCCTGAACCCGCTCATTTCACCTGCGGTTCTGGCGTATTATTTACCGCTTACCGAGCGGGCCTCCGAGTTGGTGGCGGGTGCGCGCGACCAGGCGGCGGCGATTTTACGGGGTGAGGATGACCGCTTGATGGCGGTGGTCGGCCCGTGTTCGATCCACGATCCGGAGGCGGCTCTGGAATATGCCGACAAGCTCAAAGCCGAGGGCGAGCGTCTTAAGGAGGACATTTTTGTGGTGATGCGCGTCTATTTCGAAAAGCCCCGGACGACCGTGGGTTGGAAAGGGCTGATCAACGATCCACAATTGGACGACTCGTTCGACATCAACCACGGGCTGCGGGTGGCGCGCAAGTTGTTGTTAGACCTGGCCAACCGGGGCATGCCCGCAGGCACGGAGTTTCTCGATACGATCTCGCCGCAATACATCGCGGACTTGATCGCGTGGGGGGCCATCGGTGCCCGGACCACCGAGTCGCAGATCCACCGGGAACTGGCGTCCGGCCTATCCATGCCCGTGGGCTTCAAGAACGGCACGGGTGGATCCATCCAGATTGCCATGGATGCGATTCAATCCTCATCGCATCCACACCATTTTCTCTCGGTGACCAAGCAGGGGGTATCCGCGATTGTTTCCACGTCCGGCAACGAATCGTGCCACCTGATCCTGCGGGGTGGGAAAACCGGACCCAATTACGAAAAGGCCATGATTGACGAGGTTGCAGCCATGTTGCGCGAGCAAAACCTGAGTGAATCGGTGATGGTCGATTGCTCACACGGCAATTCACTCAAAGACTTCCGCAATCAACCGCTGGTCGCCCGGAACCTCGCCCACCAGATTGCCTCGGGCTGCAAAGTCATCACCTCCGTGATGATCGAGTCCAACCTCATCGAGGGCAACCAACAGCTCACCAAGGACGGAAAAGCCCTGATTCACGGTCAATCGGTCACCGATGCCTGCCTCGGATGGGAGGCCACGGTGGAGGTTCTCGATGCCCTAGCCGATGCCGTTCGCAAGCGGCGGAGTCGTTCTTGAGCGTGTCGAATCAGTCCGGATATGGGGAATTTGGGTCGCGGATTGATGATAATCATGCCCGGATCATCCGCATTACGCGAAAAAAACTTCTGATGGCTTGCGGTACAAGGAAAAATAGGCATCCTGCGCGAGTCTTTTCACTTGGTCATGGAATTTACAAGCGAGTCATCCCAAAGCGTCATCACCTGCCGGAACAGTCAAGGCACGGAATTGACGGCCAATCTTCTTCGGATCAAGCGGTATTCCGTGGTATTCGAAGTTTATAATCCTTATAGCATCCTGCAACTCTCGGAAGTTCTGTCGGATTTCCGGATCATGGCGTCGCGGCGCTTGCTCTATCACGGGAAGGCCGTGGTCAGCAATCTGCTCAACACCGGCATCGTGCTGGTCTGCGAGGCCATGCTCGATGAAGGCTGGGTGGAGGTGGATTTCCTCGCCAGCGCGGCCGGACCCGGCACCACAGGCCAGGGTGCGGGTGACCTTTGCGGGCAATTTGGCAACTTCATGGGCGAGTGGAAGTCCGCCAACCGGGTGCAGGATGCGTTCAAGTTGGTGGTGGCCGATCTCTCCAGCATGTTCTCCGGCGTCCAGCACTGGCTGACCGGGGTGGATGTGGGCATCCGCACCACCGTGACCCGCCGCCGCGACGAACTGGAACAGGAGATTTTCTCGGGCATCGAAAACCGGGTGGTGGCCGAGGTGCTGCCCTCCATGGAACGCTTTGAGGAGGTTTCTCTGGAAGTGAGCGAGGCCGAGGTGGCCGTCCACAAAGCGTATGTTAGAAGGGAGTTGCATCCCATCGTGCTGTGTTCGCCGTTCCTCTACCGGACTTATACCAAACCGCTCGGCTACGCGGGTGACTATGAAATGGTGAACATGATGCTGCGCAATCCCTACGAGGGCTCGTCCGCATTCGCCAAGCTGCTCAACTTCGCCCTGCTCAATACCGAGCCCGTGGTCGCCCACCGGAACCGGATCGATTTTTTGATAGAAAAACTGCGCTCCGAGTGCGCACGCCGCGTCAGCAAGGGCAAGACGCGTGTCTTCAATCTGGCCTGCGGACCGGCGATGGAGGTGCAGCGCTTCCTGCGCGAGTGCGAGGAAAGCGATCTGGCGGAGATCGACCTGCTGGACTTCAACCCCGAGACACTGGAATACACCCGCGAGCGCATTCAGGAAGCCCGCATGAGCGGCGGGCGCGAAACGCAGGTGCGTTATTTCCAACGCTCGGTGCACCAACTGCTGCGCGCCGCAACCCAGGGCGGCGACGAGGAGTTCTCCAATTACGACGTGGTCTATTGCGCGGGACTGTTTGATTATCTGTCACAACGGGTATGCAAGCGCCTGGTCGAGCTTTTCTGCACCATGGTCCGGCCCGGTGGCATCGTCATCGTCACCAACGTCTCGGCGAGCAACCC
>CAYWLC010000113.1:0-10116 GCA_964458895.1 uncultured Luteolibacter sp.
TTCTCGCCGCCCGAAAGCAGGACGGAGCCAGCCGCACCTACGTTGCCCAGCTCAAGACCGTCCTCACCCGGTTTGCGGAGGCATTTCCCGGTGACATCATCGGTATCAGTTCGTCGGACATCGATGCCTGGCTGCGCGGGTTGGATGTTTCCACCAGTTCTCGCAACGGCATGCTGATCTGCGTCAAGGTGCTCTTCTCCTACGCCCGCACCCAGAACTGTCTGCCATCCGAACAGATGACGGCTGCCGAGCAGATCAAAAAGGTGAAGATCACACATGGCGACGTGTCGGTCTTCAGCCCCGAGGAAATGACGGCTATCCTCCACGCCGCGCCGATGCATCTAATTCCCATCCTCGCCATCGGGGCGTTTGCCGGTATCCGCATGGCTGAACTCAACCGGCTCGATTGGTCGGCCTTCGATCTGGAACGCGGCATCATCGAGCTGCGGGCCGGTCAGGCGAAAACCGCATCACGGCGCATCATTCCGATCACCGACAATCTCCGCGCCTGGATTGAACCACTGCCCTGCTCCGGCAAGGTGGTCAAACGTTCGTTGCTTCACCGCGAGGTGACCGCACTGGTGAGGGCGTTGAGCATGGAATGGCCGCGCAATGTGCTGCGCCACTCGTTTATAACCTATCGGATCGCCAAAATCAAAAGTGCCGATCAGGTTGCGCTCGAAGCAGGTAATTCGCCCTCTATCATCTTCAAGCACTACCGTGAACTGACCACTGAGGACCAGGCGGACAAGTGGTTCGGGATTCTGCCTAAGGAGGGGCAGTGGAAAAACGCCTTTCAGTGGGACCACCGCGCAAGAATCGTCACCCTGCCGGATGCTGTGGAATCCTAACCCTGTTCAATCCGTATGCCAACGGAAGCCGTTAGACGCGGATGGTGGATGAGACGGTCGGCCATATTGCCATATCCGCAGCACGCAACTCAATCTGTGAGTAGTCGGCGACGATCAGGCGTTTCCCTTCCGGTGCGGTGAACGCCTCACGCATTTCACCACGCCCGATGTTTTGCAGATTCGGTTCTCGTTGACCGCCTTGGCGGCACGCCTATGGCACGGGCCATGGCGTTCTGGGAGATACCCATGGGCTGGAGATATTCCTCAAGCAGGATCTCGCCAAGTGTGATGGGAGTATTCATGGCCGTAAGGGGGGGCTGAAGCAGTGTTTCGGTGTTTCCTAAGGAGGGTGCTGCGGTGAAAGAGACACGCCTGAATGCTCTGGAAGGTGGGTTCCAGAGGGAAATTTAGGGATTGGGTGGGATTCATGGCGTCAAATCCTTAACGGCGAGCATCGTTTGCCGGCCCACCTTGCCAAGAATTTTGTTACTTGTCCCCGATTTGAAGCTCTATAATGTGAACATTATGAATCTCACAAACAAAAAACGCTTGGTGATTGTCGGTGGCGTGGCCGCAGGCGCTTCCTGCGCCGCCCGCGCCAGGCGGCTCGATGAATCCGCCCAAATTACATTGATAGAGCGTGGTCCTGATGTTTCCTTCGCCAACTGCGGCCTGCCCTATTTCATCGGCGGAGAAATCAAGCAGCGCGACGCGCTTGCCGTGCAGACCCCGCAGACGCTCAAGTCCATGCTGGCTATCGACGTGCGCACCAGCACTGAAGCCATTGCCATTGACCGTCCGGGCAAGCGTGTGCAGTTGCGTGAGATTGCCGCCGGCACCACCGAGTGGTTGCCCTATGACAAACTATTGCTCGCACCCGGTGCCGTGCCGTTGCGGCCCGATCTGCCGAGCATCGATGATCCTCGCCTGTTCACCCTACGCTCGTTGCAAGACATGGATCGCATCAAGGCCGCCGCCGCCAGCGCCCGTCGAGTAACCGTGATCGGAGCGGGTTTTATCGGCCTGGAAATGGCCGAGCAATTCGTGCGGCTGGGCAAACAAGTCACGTTGGTCGAACTCCAGGATCACGTGCTGCCGCCGCTCGACGGCCCGATGACGCACCTGATGGAGGACGAGCTTCGCCGCCACGGCATCGAACTCATCCTTGGCGACGGAATCGCGGGATTTGTCTGCGAAACAGTGCTGACTTGCCGCCTCAACTCCGGGCGCACACTGGAGGCTGACCTGGTGGTGTTGAGCATCGGCGTGCGGCCCGACACCGCGCTTGCTCGTGATGCCGGACTGGAACTGGGTCTGCGGGGCCACATCCGCGTCAATCCATTCATGCAGACCAGCGATCCCGACATCTATGCCGCCGGTGACGCCATTGAGATCAACGATTTTGTGAGCGGAGAAGCCACGGCAGTTCCCTTGGGTGGCCCGGCCAATCGTCAGGGTCGGTTGGCGGCCGATCACATTTTCCATCCCGAACAAACCAAGCCATACCCGGGGGCGCTGGGAACCGCCATTGTGCGTGCCTTTGATGTTGCCGCGGGGTTGACCGGTTGGTCGGAGAAACGCCTTCGTGCCGCAGGCCGTGCGTATCGCAGCGTCACCGTCAACGACAACCACCATGCCGGTTACTATCCCGGCGCGAAGCTGCTGCTGCTCAAATTGCTCTGGGATCCGGAAACCGACCGCGTGCTCGGAGCGCAAGTCACGGGTTTCCTCGGGGTGGACAAGCGTCTGGATGTCATGGCAACGGCCATCATGGGCGGTCTAACCATCGACGACCTCGCACAGCTGGAACTGGCATACGCGCCGCCCTTCGGTGCGGCCAAGGACATCGTCAACCTGGCTGCTGTCACCGCCTGCAATGCCCGCGACGGTCTCGTGACGCCCATTGATTCCATCCCTAACGACCCGCTAGTGCAAGTGGTTGACACCCGCCCTGCGCCACTCGTGCAGGCGCATCCTCTAACACAGGTGAATTCGGTGAACATCCCGCTCGGGGCACTGCGCCAGCGCCTCGGTGAACTGGACCGCAATCGTCCGGTGGTGACCGTCTGCGCCCTGGGGAAGTCCGCCTATTTTGCCGCCCGCATCCTGGCGCAAAACGGCTTTCAAGTTTCGACGCTTACCGGCGGCATTCGCGCCAATTTCGATCCCCGGACGCCTGCAAAATTGCCCACGCCGTAATTGACGCTTCACTCACAAGACAAACCACCTGTAACTTTCTAACATTCCTTATGGACAAGGCATTCTGGGATAGTCGCTACGCCGCTGCTGACTACGCATATGGACAGGAATCTAACACCTTCGTCGCTGATATGGCAACGCATATCCCCGACGGTCCGGTGCTGTGTCTGGCCGAGGGTGAAGGTCGCAATGCGGTTTATCTGGCAAAATTCGACCATCGTGTGACGGCAGTGGATCAATCCGCAATGGGCTTAAACAAAGCTCTCCGGCTCGCCGAAGCAACCGGCGTGGTGATCGAGACCGTGCATGCGGATCTGGAATTCTATCAGATTATCCCGGGTACCTGGGCGGGGATCGTCGCGACTTTCGCGCATCTGCCGCCACCCTTGCGCGGCAAAGTCCACGCTGCGGTGGTGCAAGGCCTTATCCCTGGCGGCATTTTTATCATGGAAGCCTACACCCCTGCACAATTGGCTTTGGGAACCGGCGGACCCAAGGTGCCTGAGTTGCTGATGACCTTGGACAGCCTCCGTGATGAGCTTTCCGGCCTGGAATTCATTGTGGCACGAGAACTTGAGCGCGATGTGATCGAAGTTGACTTTCATCGGGGTCGTGGCGCGGTCGTGCAAATCGCTGCCCGCAAGCCGCAGTTGCCTTAGAAACTTGAATAGGAGATTCTAACATTATACATTGACAATCAACCTAACTATCATCATGGAACGTATCATCCGCCGCTTCGCCGGCACCTTTATCCTCATCAGCCTTGCCCTTGCGCACTACCATAATCCCAACTGGCTGTGGTTCACGGCATTCGTGGGCTTCAACCTGCTGCAATCCTCGTTCACGAATTTCTGCCCGCTGGAAATCATCCTTAGAAAAATCGGTGTCGGCCGATGAGTGCGCGGAGGCCGGTTTCCTACGGCCATGTCGGCTGCTAGAAATTCAAGGCCGATGGAAGAACCGGTGGCCGGACCAGAGAGCGGGAAATAGGGGTTGCGCCACGCACGGTTGCCCTTCAATATCCAACAACCAACACTCAATATCCAATTTCCAAGGTAAGAGAGGATCTAACGCTCGTTGTTTTTCTTGGCCGTTTCAACACTGGTGAACAGGATGGCGATCAGTTCGTCGGTTTCTTCATTGGAAATTGGTGTTGGATATAGCAACATTATTAGGCCACAGGTGTTGATGCTCTTGGAATATTGGAAACAGTTACAACCCAAGGAAACGGGCGGGGCCCATGAAACCACTCATACAACACCTCATCACTACAGTAGTCTTCGCGACGTCGGTTTTGGCCATTGACAAGCCGCTGGGCACATTCTCCAGTTCCGGCGCCACCGCAAACGGAATCTACCAGAACGCGCAGTTGCAGGGCGTACTCATTCGGGCCGATTGGAAAGACATCGAGCCGACCCCGGGTAATCTCACCTTCACCCCCATCGCCGCGCAGGTCGCCATCGCAAAGGCCAATGGCAAACCGTGGTCCTTGGCCATCGCGGGAGGCGGCACCGGGAGTCCGCCATGGTTGACAGACCCGGTGGCGAGCGGGGGACTCGGCGCGCCCTTCATCACCTACGCGTTCCGTGGCGTGCCGGGTTACAAACTGCCCTTGTTCTGGAACTCCACCGTGCAGGTGCGTCTTGCGCAATTGGCCGATGCGCTTGCGGAACAGTACAACGGGGATGCCAGTCTGAGACTCGTCTATGTCACGCAGATGACCGCCAACGGCATCGAGGGTCACCTGCAAGGCGTTGACATGAACCTTTTGATCGCGTCCGGCAACGACCGGGACGGCGACGGCGACGCGGACGCGGCGGATTTCCAGATCGCCTGGGTCGAAGCCTCGAAGCAGGCCTCGCGCAGCTTTGCCTTCGCCTTCACCAACAAAGCCATCGCCTTCGAGGTGCATGATGTGAACAACGCGGCCACCATTCCCGAAGCGATTATCAACGACCTGTGGAACGATCCTGCCTTAGCGCAGCGGGTGGGAGCCGCAATGTGGTGGATCTCTGGAAAGTCCTCGTATCAACCCGCGCTCATCACCGTGTTGAGCAATTTCCCCGGCGATATCTACGGACAGGTGATCGGCAAGTCAGGCGAAGGGCCTTGGCTGCCGAACACGTCGTATTCGCTGGGAACATTTCGGATGCCGGTGAACCCACCGCCGACAAACCGCTTCCGTTACGAAGTCACCACCGCCGGCGTCTCCGGTGCTGCCCAACCGGTCTGGCCGACGACGATCAACGCCACAGTGACGGACGGCGCAGTGGTGTGGACCTGTCGCGACAGCCGGTTCCAGAACGGCGACTATGCCACTGTGTTCGCCCAAGCCAAGGCCATCGGCATGCGCTACATCGAGCCGTGGGAGTGGGAATTCAAATACGGCTCGAACTCCGCCAACGGCGAGTGGGACGCGGTGCTCGCCGACTTCAACGCCTGGGCCCTTGCCGCGTTTGGCAGCACCCCGCCTACCATTATCGATATCGTCATACTCGATCAGGCCAATATTAAACTCACGTGGCCGACGGCAACCGGCTTCGGCTATCAAGTCGAATGGAGTGCCGACCTCGACCAGTGGTTCCCCGTCGGCACGCCCGCGCCGGGAACTGGCGCTGACATGACGTGGACTGACGACGGCTCGCAAACCGGCTCGCCGCCTTCCGCTCAACGCCGTCGTTTCTACCGAATCCGTATCTCGAGAACATAGCACCAGCAGCTAAGCGGGGAGTCTTATCCTGACGTTCCAATGATTGCCGAAAGAAAAGGTTGACCGGCTTTGTTATGGGCATACGCTCATTACACATGAGCGACAACAACCAGACTATCCAAGACAGGGAGATCATCAAAATTGCCATTCCGATGGCAGATGGTGCTTTCAGCCAACATTTTGGCGGCGCGAAGGTGTTTCTAATTTATAAGGGGGATCGCAAGACTCTCCGTTTGGGGAATCAGGAAGTTTCCACCGCTCCCGAACACACGCCGGGGTCGCTGCCGAAGTGGCTTGAGCAACAACAGGTGGATGCGGTGGTCGTTTCCGCGATTGGCGAGCGGGCGCTGATCCTGCTGGCGGATGCGGGCATCGAAGCATTCCTGGCCGATGGTGACGTGCAGCCCTCCGCATTGGCAACCGCCTGCCTGTCAGGCAAGCTGTCACGGGCCAACAAGCAGAACTCTCGCTGTGAAGGGCATCATGATCACGATGGACACGAATGCCACCACTGAGAGGGCTGGGCCTAGCATTTTGCACCGCGATTGTTTTGCCTGCGGCGGATTGAATGCCCACGGACTGAAGCTCCATTTTGAGGTTGATGCCAATGGAGTGGCCTCAGCGGTTTGGCAACCCTCCGGGGATTTTCTGAGTTATGCGGACCGTGTTCATGGTGGAATCATCGCAACCCTACTGGACAGTTCGATGGTCCACGCACTCTTCGCGCAGGGAGTCGCCGGGGTGACCGCGGAGCTAACCATCCGTTATTTGCAAAGGGTGAATATTGATGATCCGATTCACGTTTCCGGTTGGGTGGAGTCAACGCGGCTCGGAATTTACCTCTGTCGTGCAGAACTACGTCAAGTTGGCAATCTGGTCGTGCGGGCGTCTGCGAAGTTCGTGGCCATGCCGGAATCGCCGCAGCATTCTCCCAATAAATGATTGAAGCTGTTGGCTCATCCGCGACGGGAGTTTTCCAACCTATGCACCATGGCGAACACGCTGATCGCAACAAGGGACAGAATCACAAATACCGCCCACACTGGAATGCCAAAGAGTTTGTCCAGAGTCATGGTGCCAACGTCGGCGATGGGCAGGATGTTCTTGGCTACCCAAGGAAAGGTGAGCGCGTAGAGGATTCCGCCACCCATCATGCCGACCACTCCAGCCAGGGCATGAAAGCTGCCGGTGCCGACGGCGGCCAATCCGGTGCCGGGACAATATCCGTAAATGACCATGCCTATGCCAAAGATCGACGCCCCTAACACGATGGCCAGCATGGGTGACGCTTTGATGTGGGTGTTGGCGAGTCCTCCCGCATGCAGGGCAGCCACTCCAATCCCGCCCACCACCACGGCGGTCAGCATGACTTTGAGGACCGTGAAATCTTTGAAGCGGAACTGGTTCACGACCACATTGTAGTCGGTCACCCCGCCGCGCTGGAGCAACCAGCCGAATACAAAGCCGAATACAATCGCTCCGGCCATCAATGGCCCACCGGTAAGAATCGCGTTGTGCATAAGAGTTAGGATTTTCTGAAAATAACCAAAGCCGTTGCCGCGCCTGCGGCGAACATCACAAGGAAAAACGTCCAGCTTCCGACCGCCAACTGGAGCGAGCCGCTGATGCCGTGTCCGCTGGTGCAACCGCCAGCCAGGCGGGCACCATACATCACGAGCACCCCGCCGATGACCGCGCCAGCAATCCGCTTCAAAACCGATGGTCCGAACCGCTCCCTCCAAACACTCGGCACGGCTTCCACACGGAAGCCTTTACCGAAGATGGCCGCCACCATCGCGCCGAGAAAGGTACCAACCAAAAACAACATGCCATAGTCCCATTGAGGTACATGTTTGATCCAGTAGGCATTGGCACCGACTTTCTCCCAGCCCATGAACGTCGCAGCGCAGGCACCCGACGCCTGCGACAACGCCGTGGAGATCCCCAACGGTTTGTCCGCTAACGAGAAAACCGCCATGCTCAGAACGCCGATGCCGGCCCCAACAAGGTACGGATTCCAGCGTCCCGAGTGCAGCGGACAGCAAGGTGTTCTGTTAGAACCGGGGTTCATGATTTGAGAAAACTTTTGAGCATCCAGACGGTTTTTTGATGGAGGGTGATGCGCACCGTCATGAGGTCCTGGGTTTCAGGGTCATTGGACGAGCCGGCTAGATCGCGGGCGCACGCCGCATCCCGCACCAACTTCTCGTTGGCGGCAAGCAAGGCGCGCACGTATTCCTCCTGCGGCAGTGGGGCAACGAATTCCTTCATGTGTGCGGCAGCGGCCAGAGCGCCAAGGCCGCCTATGGCGTAAGCATCCAAGGCCCGGAGCCGCTCGGCGATTTCGTCAATCGCCACAAAGAGTTCCTCATATTGGGTCTGGAATGCCGTGTGGAGCGCGAAGAAACCGGGGCCTTCCACATTCCAGTGGGCGAGATGCGTGAGTGACATCAGCGCGTAAGAATCGGCCAGAACCTGGTTGAGACTGTCGCAGAGTGGGGTGGTGGTCTTGGGGGCGGGGGAGTGGGTTGTTTTCATCGGTTTGAAGTCTACCGGGGAGGAGTTCGGTGTCAATCATGAGTGAATGAACCATGGCACGTTTCAGCGAGGTTTTCTTTAAATCCGTGACGGGCCTGCCGACCAGAGGGCGGATTTTTTCGCGACCAGTGTGCCGGTGGGTTCCCCAATTTGAGCAGCGACCAGCGGGCATTTGACGGTGAAGAGGAAGAAGATAGGAGCCCGAGTCTCCGAGAGGGTTTCGTAATTTCCCTGGCCTTTGGCGATGATCAGGTCGGCCCGCTTGAAGTGGGCGCAAAATTCAGCCGTGCAATCCGCAAGGGCCGTGCCAGGCGCGGCGGAGCCATTGTCGATCACCGGGACGAGCGTCGTGATGCCTGCCAAGGCGGCATCCTCACGCAAGGCATCGTTGAGGATCGGTTTGCCGCGCACCGCGACCGTCACTTTGGCCATCGGCAGCGCTTCGATGAGGAGGCGATCCAACACAATCTCGCCGGCGTTGTCGGCGAGAAAGAGGATGCGTTCGGCCTGTTCCGCCGCGTGGAAAAGTTCTTGCGGGTCGCCAGCAAGTGGCTGGTCCCACAGGGTGGCAAACAATTGCGGCAGGTCTTCAGGTGCAAACTGGGTTTTGGCACCGCTATCGAGCAAGTTGCTGGCCACCGCCAGACGGATGATCGCTTCGTGTGGATCGGGAGCGTCCGCGATGAGTTGCCTGCATGCGGGCAGAGCGTCCAGCGCGAGCCGGTTCATCCGGTTCTTGACGCTGCGATAGGGGTCGGGGTCACCGGTCATTTCTCGAATGATCCGATGTAAATGAGCCGCGACCATCGGTGGGCTAACCTGCCAATCAAGGTCTGCCAGATCATGCATGACTTTCCGCAGAATTCGCGCCTGTTGAAAGGAATCCAATCCGCTCAAGGCGATGGCTTCGGCCGCCTGTCTGATGAAGCAGGGAATGCATTCAGTGGAAGTTTTCATCAGCCGGCCGCCATTGAGTCAGTGTTCATATCTTGCATGCCTCCAATCCTGATAGAATATCAGCCCGCCGCAGGTTGCGGCCGATGAAGACGACCTGCGAGCGGCGGTTGACCATCACCCATGGCTGGCCAAGGGAAAGCCGGAAAATCCCATGCACACATTGAAATACCATGCGCTCGGGCACCGCCCGGAGGGCTAGGATGCCCTTGGCGCGAAACAAATCGCCCGTATGGCTGCCCATGAAGAGTTGCAGCCACTGGCTGAAGCGGTTGGCATCCAGTTCGCCCGGAATCTCAAACGAGAGGGTCTCGATTTCGTGACGGTGTGGTTTCTCGGATGCAGGGGCATTTTCGGTCTTGGAACATCCGCCCACACCTAACGCAATGCGCTTCAAATCAAAACCACCAATGTCCAGAATGCGGTCTGATGGAACCTGTGCGTCCTTCGCATGGACTCGTTCACAGTCAGCGTTAATGCTGATCAGCGCGTCCTCGACCCAGCGCAGTTCGGTTTCGGAAACCAGGTCGATCTTGTTGATGACCAGCAGATCGGCATAGGCCACCTGTTCCTCGGCGTGGCCGTCCTGGCCGATGTGCTCGAGAATGTGTTTGGCGTCCACCACGGTGACGACGCCGTCAAGTTCCAGATGCTGCTGGAGGAACGGATCGCCCAGAATCGCATGCGCGATCATGCCGGGATGGGCGACCCCGGTGGTCTCCACAATCAGATGGTCGTAATCCTCCTTCATCCGGGCGATCTGATGCACCAAGCGCAGAAACTCCTCCCTCGCCTCACAGCAAGTGCGCCCCTGCACGGTTTCCAGCGAGCCCAATTCAGTGCGCAGGACCAGATGGTGGTCGA
>CAYWLC010000114.1:0-3461 GCA_964458895.1 uncultured Luteolibacter sp.
TTTCGACTGCCTTCATGAGGCCCATGTTGCCTTCCTGGATGAGGTCGAGGAACGAGAGGCCGCGGTTGGTGTATTTTTTGGCGATGGAGATGACGAGGCGCAGGTTGGCTTCGACCATTTCGGTTTTCGCCTTGAGAGCTTCCTTGAGCCAATGGCGCAGGTCTTTGTTAGCGCCCTCGAAGGAGGCCGGGGTGTGCCACGTGCGCTGTTGGAGCTCGCGCAGTTTTGTTAGAAACTCCTTATCATCGGGATCGGCCTGGAGTTTGCGGGCGTATTTCCAGAACTTCTGCATGCAGTCGTCCACCTGTTCGCAGAAATCCTCCACCACTTTCTGTTTGTAATAGAAGCGGGTGAACACGCGGTTGAGCGTCTGGAGGTTTTTCTGGAATTCCTCCTCGAGTTTTTTCTTGCCGCGCGGGCTTTTGGCGGACAGTTGCCTGAAGAGATCATCGTTCTCCTGGTGAAGCTGCTTCAATTGTTCGCACAGCTTCGGCAGGCCCTTCATGTATCTCTCGCGGGACTCGATTTTCTTATCGAGAATCACGCGGTCGAAGCGTTCCTTGCCCTTGTTGAGCTTATCAGCGAGGTCGAGGTAGGCATCGGTGACAAAACCGAAGAGGTGGAGGTTGCGAGCCACTTCAATCTCGGCATCCTCGATGCGTTTGGAAATTTCGACTTCCTGCTCGCGTGTCAGCAACGGCACCTGACCCATCTGCTTGAGATACATCCGCACGGGGTCATCGAGGATGTCGAGTTTCTGATCGGCCTTGAGTTCCTCATCATCGCCATCGCCATCATCGCGTTTCTTGTCCTTGTAACGGTCCACTTCGGAGGCATCGATGATATCGAACTCCATGTTGCGGAGTCGCTCCATGATGGCCTCGACATCCTCCGGATCGACGAGGTCGTTGGGGAGGATGTCATTGATGTCGTCAAAAGTCAGATAGTCCTGCTCTTTGGCGAGTTTGATGAGTTCGCGGATTTTCTCCTGGATTTCGGGGGTGTCGATCCTGCGTTTGTTGGCATCGGCTGCCTTGTTGGAAGCCGCTTGTTCCGCAGGTTCCTTGATTTTTTTCGCATCCTTGGAAGGCTTGTCCTTTTTGGGATCTTTGGCAGATGAGGGCGCGCGAGCGGTTTCCGCAGCCTTTGTCTCTGGTTTGGCAGGCATCTTCGAGGACGGCTGAGTTTCCGGCTTTGCCACAGGTTTGGGAGTCGCCTTCGCGGGCGGTTGATTCCCGGGATTGGCCACGGGTGGGGTCACGGGTTTGGCGTCAGATTTTTCGGCAGTCTTGGCATCCGGTTTGGCCGTGGATTTTGCCGCAGGCTTCACAGTGGTTTTCACCGGTGTGGGCGTGGTTTTCACCGGCGCTTGCTGCGCCTGTTTTGTGGCCTGAGATGAGCTGGAGTGTGACTCTTTGGTGGATTTGACGGGCTTTTCCGCAAGTGTGGTTTTTTTGATCGGATCTTTTTGGTCAGCGAGGGTTTTCTGAGCTTTTCCAGTTTCGGCCTTTGATTTTGCGGCGGATTTCTTGGGAGATGGTTTGGAGGAAGACATGGAATCGATACGCTTGAGTCGGGAAATTTGGATACACCTCGACCAGTTTAGGGGCACGACGGAAAACCGCAGGCAGGCGGAATGAAGAGGGGGAGATGGAGTGCGTCAAGAATATCCTTAAAATTATTTCAATCGGCACATTCCCTATTGGCTTGCGGAAAACCCCGAACCCCGGAGAATTCCCCGTGTCCCGCATCATCGAAGAGCCCTCCCCCCGGCATCCCGCCTATTATTGGTGGCTGCTTGCCAACGCCCTTGCGCTGTGTTTTGCGGTTGTTAGCTGGACGGTTTGCCTGCATGTGTTCGGCAATCCCGAGATTCCGCGCAATTACGAAATCCTGAAGAAAATCGGCCGTCTGCCCAAACTCAAGCGATACACCGTGCTCGATGTGCCGAATGGAAACCTGCTCGATCCCAAAGGCCTCTATGGCAAGTTCTTCTCCCTCACGGGCGACAGGCTCACGCGCTTCAACTCACGACTCATGAGGAATTACCTCACCAACTTCGAGCGGCCTCTGGCACTCACCTATATCGAAGGCGACTATCAGGTGGAGAAGATCCGCCAGTTCGGCAAGATGGATTTTCTCCAAGCCGGATTTGTCGTCCGTGCCAGAGCGCTGGTGAAGCCCGATGATTTTTCGAAGCCCGCGCCATTTCCCGTCATCATCGACTATGTGTTTCCGACCGAGGAAAGCGATGCGGCGCAGGAGTTCCGTTGCGGCGACGTGCTTGCGGTCAAGAAGGGTCCCAACTGTGCGGCCATCGTGCATGTCGGGCACGTGACCGCGGGTGATGAACAGGTTCTCTGTTTCACCGTCATTCCCATCGCATACGGACCTTACCGCATCGGCGACAGCATCACATTCAACATCGAACCACCGGTGGAAATCCGGCCGTCCGCGGAGTTTCCGATGTTCAAACCCTGATGGATGTTAGAAATTCACGCCCATGCACGACGACACACGCGACCACGGACCCCAACCGCTAGACGGACTGATGACACGCTGGGGATTGACCAACCACCAGTTGGTGCAGTCATCCATCGAGCAGTTGAACCACAAACAAGTCCAGAAAGCCCGCAAGGGGCGGCAACTCAGCCTGCACCTCATGCTCAAACTCACCGGAACCCTGAACGCCGCCATCCTCGCCAGGCTGCCGAAGCAGGCGCGCGCGGGTTTCACACCCTATCTGCACAAGCATTTGTTCAACTACGCGAAAGGTCATGACGCGGCATGGGTGGATTCTAACATGATTCCGAGCGCGGGAGATTTCCCTGTCTGTGATGATCCGAGAAAGGAAAATGACCAACCCGCAAAAGAACGCAAGGAATGAAGAGGCCGGAAACGAAGGTGGCGCGCTACCGCCGGGAGCGCGTGCCCATGAGGTGTGGTGGTGAAATCTAGGTGGCAGATGTTCCTTCCTGCCCTGTCTCATCCTTGTGCATGACACTGTCTGCGCTCCCGGAGGTAGCGCGCCACCATGCTCCGCGCTCCGTATATGGACACCTCGGGTGAAATGTTAGAATTCGTCATATCAGGACCCACGGTCTGATTCACTCAGCGGGCACGTGCGGTTCGAAGGTCATGGCGCGTTCGTGTTCGCGGGCCTTGGCGGCCTTTTTCGCCTGTTGATAGAAATATTCCTGCGCGCGGAAGGACTTCTGCCCCTTGCTCCGCACGAGGCGCTGCGAACTCCCGTCGGGCAGCAGCCGGGAGGCCTGGCAGTTGTCCTGAAACAGGCTTTCCAGAACGCGCACGAGCCTGCGCTTCAGGCGAATCTCCTCAATCGGAATCATGAGTTCCACGCGTTTTTCAAGGTTGCGCGTCATCCAGTCCGCAGATGATAGATATACCTTCGAGTCGCCACCCTGATGGAAGTAAAACAAACGTGCGTGTTCGAGAAAGCG
>CAYWLC010000114.1:3471-9905 GCA_964458895.1 uncultured Luteolibacter sp.
ATCGAGACCACCTCAATGTTTTTCGAGTATTTCGGATCGTTGGGTCTGAGGCAGCAGATGCCGCGGACGTGGAGTTTGATCCCCACGCCGGCACGGGAGGCCTTGTAGAGGGCGTTGATGATGTCCGGGTCCTGCAGCGAGTTGACCTTGGCGATGATGCGTGCGGGCAGTCCCTGTTTGGCGCGTTCCGTCTCGCCCGTGATCAGGTCTAACAGTGTATGCTTCATCGTGGTGGGTGCGGGAATGAGGCGTTGGAAGCGCAGGAGTTTGGACCTGCCGGATACCGCATTGAACAGCAGCGAGGCGTCGTTTCCATACTCGGGTTTGCAGGTCAGATAGGAGAAGTCCGTGTATAGTTTGGCGGTGGTTTCGTTGTAGTTGCCCGTGCCGAGGTGGACGTAGCGGCGCAGGTGGCCGGATTCGCGGCGCACGATCATGCAGATCTTGGCGTGGGTTTTGAGTCCCTTGACGCCATAGACGATCTGGGCACCCGCCCGCTGCAGTTCGTCCGCACGGTCGAGGTTGCGGGCTTCGTCGAAACGCGCTTTGAGTTCCACGAGCGCGGTGACATGTTTGCCGTTTTCCGCAGCCTTGATCAGGGCGTCGATGACTCGCGATTTGCGCGCTGTGCGGTATAGGACCTGCTTGATGGCCACCACGTCGGGGTCGGACGCCGCCTCTTCTAACAACCTGAGCACGGGCTCGAAGGATTCATACGGATGGAATAGCAGCAGGTCGCCGGAAGCGATGGTTTCGAACATCGACGCGCCGGGCGTGATGGCCGGCGAGTTCTGGCCCGGCCAGTCGGCCACCCGCAGGTGGTCGTAATCGGCAAGGAATGCGAGTTCCATGAACGACGCCAGGCCCGGAGGTCCCTGAATCTGATAGATATCCCTCTTGTCTGCGGCGGTGACATCCTGGATCATCTCCGCGAGGTCGCGCGGGGCGTCGGCACGCAGTTCGAGGCGCACGGTGTCGGCGAAACGACGCGCTGTTAGAACATCCTCCATTTCGCCCGCGAGGTCGATGGCATCTTCTTCCTGCACGGCGATGTCGCCATTGCGGGTGACTCGGAAAGCGGTGGTGGCGGCCACGGTTTCACCGGGGAAGAGCCTGGCCGCGCGGGCGGCCACAAGGTCCTCGATGAGGAGAAACGCATGGACTCCGGCGCTGGTGGAGGTGACGGGCACGCGCCGCCCTAGGGTTTCCGGGATCGGGATGAACGCATGGCGCGAGGCCTGGGTTTCGGGGTCCACCAGGCGGCAGGCCACGATGACCTGTAGCGCGGGAACCAGGGGCACGGGTTCGCCGGGAACGACCGCCACGGGTGTTAGAAGCGGATGGATGAGGTCATCGAAAGTGGCCGCCAACTGGGCCACCTGAGAGTCTGATAGATCGGGCGTGCGCAGCAGTTGGATGCCGGCAGTGTGCAGTGCCGGGACGAGGATCCGGCTGAACAGCTCATACTGGT
This sequence comes from uncultured Luteolibacter sp., assembly GCA_964458895.1. Classification (GTDB taxonomy): domain Bacteria; phylum Verrucomicrobiota; class Verrucomicrobiia; order Verrucomicrobiales; family Akkermansiaceae; genus Luteolibacter. The sequence continues at coordinate 4,943 of CAYWLC010000114.1, forward strand.
CTTCGGTCATGCGCAAGGTGCGCTGGCGCATGGCGGCGAGGTTGCGCGACGGCGTGAGTCCGGATGGGTCGGGGGTTTTCAGGCCGCTGCGCAGCAGCATCATCAGCCCGCCGACCCGCACCTGGAAGAACTCATCGAGGTTGGACGCGGTGATGGCGAGGAACTTGACGCGTTCCAACAATGGCAAGTCGTCACGCATGGCCTCGTTGAGTACGCGCTGGTTGAACTCGAGCCAGGAGAGTTCGCGGTTGAGATAGGGAGCGGGCATGAGGTGTGGATGTTGGATCGTGGATGGAAGATTATTGTTAGTGAAGCATCGGTTGCCGGACATTTTTCATCCTCTAACTCATTGCACATCTTCCATTGGCATCTTCTCAGTTGTTATCATCAATGACGACGGCGAGACCGAAGACCTGTTCGAAGAGATCGGCTTTGGAATCCATGGCGAGGCGCTCGACGGCGGCGTCGGCGAGACCCGGAAGGCGGAGTCGCAGTTTGCCGGGTTCCTGACGAATTTCGATTTGAGAAACGCGTTGGGCGTGGGTGCGTTCCAAGGCGTCGGCGACGCGCAGCAGGGCGGCGAGTTTGGACACGCGGATGCGGTCGTCGGTATTGAGTGCGGCGTAGCTCGGGTGATCGAGCACCGGGCACGAATGGCGGTGGTAGCGGGCGACCAGGGCGACGATGGTGACATCCGCGCGGTCGAGACCGAAAACTTCCGAGTTGAGAATGAGATACTCCGAATGTTTGTGGTGGGCGCGCGGGCTGACGAAGGTGCCTACCTCGTGAAGGATGGCCGCGACCTGAAGCAGCAACGAATCGTGGGGCGTGAGCTGGTGGACTTCTGTAAGATCGTTGAACAACCTGGAGCAGAGGTTTCGAACATGTTCGCCGTGGCCGGGGTCCGATTGATAGCGTTTGGCGAGGATGCGTGCCGAGCGCAGGACCTCGTCGGCGAAGGCCCCGGTGAGGTCGCGTGAGACGAGCAGGTCGTGGAGCAGGCCTTGTTCGTATTCGCTGTCGGGGATATGGATCTGGCTGAGATTGAAGGTTTCGGCGATGGCGAGGTTGATTTCCAAGGCGGGCAGGAGTGCTTCCGCAGTCTGATAGTCGAGATGGAAGCGTCTGACGAGTTCCACATCGCTCAGGGAAGCGGCGTCGGTGGTGAACTGGCGCAGGGTTTTGACAGGGCAGGGGAGTCCGGATTTGACGAGATGTCCGGCGACGGATTGCACTTCATAACCGATGATGATCATGCCGTGGATTTGGATGGTGGAGTAATCGAAACGGATTTGGGCGAGGTTGCCGTAGGCGTGTTGGCGAATGACGCGCAGGAGCACGGCACCCTCCGCGTGGGAGGCCTCGACCGCCTCGCGGGTGCGGTGGGTGCCCATGCGGTAGCTGGTGTAGCGCATGATTCTGCCGTTTTGGAACAGCAGGGCGCGGGTGTTGCCAGGACCCACGTGGACGACCAGGGTGGCGTCCTTGCGCATGGCGGGGAGGTGCTGGAGGCGGCGGCGGGTTTTCAGATAGATCAGGCGGGTCATTTCGCCGTCGTCGATGGTGGCGACACGCAGGCCGCAGGCGATGCGGATGCGGTTCATGACGGTTTCGTGGTTGGCGGCCTCGCTGAAGATATTGCTAGCGGCGGCGCGGGTGACATTCCGGGGGTCGAGTCCGAGTTCGGCGAGGGATTTCTGATAGCCCTTGATGATCGAGACGACGCGTTCGGTGGTCGAGAGGCTGATGGCACCCTGGCGGAAGATGTCGCGGCCCACGGGAGCCGGTTGCTGCAGGAAATCAATGGGCACCAGGGTTCCGTCGGCCGCGCGTTCCGCCACCAGCAGGGAAACCGAACTTGCGCCGATGTGCAGGGCGGTGACGAGAGCCTCGGCGGGTGGCGCGGGTTTCGGGGATCTCGGGATTTTCGGCATCGGCGGATCACAGCGCGGAATCGCATGGGATTCAATCCCGAAAATGCCGGTCGGATCGGGATAGAATGCTTGCCATCCATGTTCAAGCTGCGGATAAACCACAGCATGCCTGTCAGCGGAGCCTTGGAACGATATTGGATAAAACCGGGAACCCAAGTGGATCTCACGCGCATCGATAGTGGCGAGAAGGCCTTGTTTGACGGGCCGAACAGGACTGAATTCGAACCTCAATTCAGGGAATTGCAGCATCAACTCCAACAATTGCAGAAAGTGCTGTATGCGCAGAACCGGCACCGGGTTCTGGTAGTGATGCAGGCGATGGATACCGGCGGCAAGGACGGGTGCATCAAGCACGTTTTCTCATCCATTGATCCGCAGGGCATCCATGTCCACTCGTTCAAGAAACCCAGCGAGGAGGAATTGTCCCATGATTTCCTATGGCGCGTCCACGCCAAGGTGCCCCGCCGTGGGCAGTTGGTCGTTTTCAACCGCAGTCACTACGAGGACATCATCGCGGTGCGGGTGAAAGAGTTGTTTTCTGATGAGGTTTGGCAACGGCGGCAACGGCATATCCTCGAGTTCGAACGCATGCTGGCCGAGGAGGGGACCACCCTCGTGAAACTCTTCCTCCACATCTCCAAGGATGAGCAGAAACGGCGGCTGGAGGCCCGCCTGCAAAACCCTAACAAACACTGGAAATTCAACCCGGATGACCTGGCCGACCGCCGCCATTGGGATGATTTCATGGCCGCTTACCAGGAGACCATCGCGGCCACATCCACTGAATTCGCCCCATGGTATGTCGTCCCGGCGGACCGCAAGTGGTACCGCAACCTCTGCGTTGCGCGCATCATGCTGGACACGCTGCAACAACTGGACATGAAACTCCCGGGCATCGATTGGGACCCGCAGGGCATCCGCATCGAGGATTGATTGGGTTTCAAAGCCCGCATGACCTTTACTCATTGCGCATCATTTGCCAAAGGCACTGCGGGGTCCCGCATTTGTGAATACCCAGTTTGACAAGCAGACCGTAAGAATGCTAGTCTCGCCCCCCCGGCGCGCAAGCCGGTCACCTTTACCATGAACATTGTTGTCGAAAAGCAGCCCAAATGTGTCGCCACCCTACGAGTGGAAATTCCTGCGGAAAAAGTCCAAGGACAGCGCGATAAAATCGTCCGCGCCTACACCAGCAAGGCCCGCATCTCTGGATTCAGACCCGGCAAGGCCCCGCGCGCGGTCATTGAAAAGCGCTTCGAAAAGGAGATCGCTGAGGAACTCAACGACAGGCTGGTCAACGAAGCTTACGACGAGGCACTCAAGCAGGAAGAACTCAAGGTGCTGGATTTCGGCATGCCCGAAGACCTGACCACCCTGCCGGATGGCGGGATGTCTTTTAATTCCAAACTCATGCTCGCTCCGGAGGTGCAGCTGCCTGATTACAAGGGCATTAAGGTCACTGTTCCACCGCTTGCAGTGCCGGAGGAGGAAATCCAGGCACAACTCAAATCCCTGCAGGAGCGGTTCGCCGATTTCAAGGATATCGAGGGCCGCCCGGCTGCGCTCCAAGACTACGCCGTGATCGATTATTCGTCCACCGTCGAGGGCAAACCCACTGACGAATATCTCGGCAAGCCCGCCGGATACCTGACCGGCCGCGAGGGGTTCTGGATCCGTCTGGACGAAAAGGCCTTCCTTCCTAGGTTTGCCGCACAATTGGTCGGCATGAATGCCGGAGAAAGCCGCGAAATCACCCTCACACTGCCCGAAGATTTCCCGGTGACCGAGTTGCAAAACCGGGAAATTGTTTTCGCCACCACGCTCAAGGAACTGAAAGAAGCCATCCTGCCCGATCTCAACGACGATCTCGCCGCCCGCCTCGCCCCCGGAAAAACCCTCGCCGAAATCACCGGAATCATCCGCGAGAACATGCAGCATGAGCGCAAACGCAAGATCGACGACATGAAGGTCAATCAGATCGTCGCCAACTTCAACAGCCAGGTCGATTTCGAACTGCCGGATGAACTCGTCACCCAGGAAACCCAGTCACAAGCCGATGCCATGGTGCGCCGCGGCGTGCAGTCCGGCATGACCGAGGATGAAATCGAGTCCCAACAGACAGAAATCTTCAGCAGTGCCGGCCATCAGGCTGTCAGCAATCTGCGCACCAATTTCATCCTTCAGGAAATCGCCCGCGTGGAGAAAATCATCGTGACCGACGCCGAACTGGTAAACCATCTCGCCCAGATCGCCCAGTCGCGCAAGCTGGCGGTGAAGAAATTCATCAAGGACACGCAGCGCGAAGGCCGCCTGCCATCCATCCGCAGTTCGATCACCATCGGCAAGGCCATTGACTTCCTGGTGGAACACGCCGAGGTTGTGGAAGAGGCGGAAGCTCCGATCACCGAAGACTAACATGACTTTCAATTCCATGAGTTCACCCATGCCACGCAACAGTTATTACGTTCCCATTGTCATCGAACAAGATGGTCGTGGCGAACGATCCTTCGATATATATTCCCGCCTGCTCAAGCACCGCATCATCTTCATTGGCACGCCCATCGATGATTTCGTGGCGAACTCGGTGATCGCACAACTTTTGTTCCTGCAGATGCAGGACCCCAAGAAGGACATTCATATTTATATCAACTCGCCCGGCGGCTCGGTGACCGCAGGCCTGGCGATGTATGACACCATGCAGTTTCTCACCTGTGACGTGAACACCTACTGCATAGGCATCGCCGCCTCCATGGGATCCATCCTTCTAACCGCAGGCACCAAGGGCAAACGCTTCTGCCTGCCGAACTCGCATGTCATGATCCACCAGGTATCCGGCGGTGCCCAAGGCACGGCCTCGGATGTCGAGCGCACCATCGGTTTCATGTTCAATCTCAAAAAACGCCTCAACGGCATCCTTGCCAAACACACCGGCAAGACCGTCGAACAAGTCGATCATGATTCCGACCGTGACAATTACATGACCGCCGAGGAATCCGTCGCCTACGGCCTGGTGGACAAGGTCCTCGAAA
>CAYWLC010000115.1:0-8797 GCA_964458895.1 uncultured Luteolibacter sp.
CAACCAGCGCATCAGACATTCCGTCGAAACCAGAACGCCCCCATTTGCTGTCGGGGGGAGCATAGCATGGCGTCGCAGGATTTCAAGGGGAATCGCACAGCAGGATTTTATCACCGCCTCCCGCACGGCCAAGCCTCGGCCCGGTGGCAATTCGACGATAGCCGCCCGGTATTTCTCCGCCCGCGCTTCACGGCATCCATGCGGCCCGGTTCGGCATTTCCTTGCGGACGTTTGCGGCGGCTTCCCGTGCGCTTCCTCAGGGGTGCGGGCCTTGGGATCGTTGGAGAGGACATCAAGCAGCTTGTCTGCGTAGTTCAAATCGTTCGTCTCCAGTCCTCGCTGTGAGCTGTTAGATGACGAGCGGTTCTGTCATTTCCGGTGCCAGCGGGGTGATGATGCCGGTATGCAGGCGGTAGATCCAACTGTGGATGGCGATGGCCTGGCCGCGTTGCCAGGCGTCTTCGACAATGGTGGTTCGGGCGATGTGTTTGGCCTGGGCGAGCACGTTGAGTTCGCAGAGTCGGTCGCAGGCGGCATCGGGCGGCAGGGCGTCGAGTTCGGAACGATGGGCGCGGTGGAGGGCGCGGATGCCGGAGAGCCAGTTGTCGATCATGCCGTGGCGGAAATTTTCGAGGGCGGCGGTGACCCCGCCGCAGCCGTAGTGGCCACAGAGGATGATGTGGCGGACTTTGAGGACATCGACGGCGTATTGCAGCACGGCGAGAATGTTGAAATCGGTTTCCGCGACCACATTGGCGACATTGCGGTGGACGAAGATTTCCCCTGGGGCCATGCCGGTGATCTGGTTGGCGGGCACCCGGCTGTCCGAACACCCGATCCACAGGTATTGCGGGCTTTGTTGGCTGGCGAGTTTCTCAAAAAAACCGGGATCACTGGCGGAAATGGCAGCCGCCCATTCGCGGTTGTTTCGTAAGAGGTCATCCAGGCGGTTCATTGGAGACCATTGAAGCGGAATTTCACCTGATGTCCAACGCGCGATTTCATCAGGGAGCGGCTGTGGATGGCTGGATGCCTCGGGAAATTGCGGTTTTGACGGTCATTCGAGCGCACGAATCGGAATGAAACGTTGGTTATGAGTGCTTTATGAAATAGTGGATTCCGTGAAAGACAGGGCGCACCGATTGGAGTAGCATTTCCCCGATGTCCGAGGACGACGAGGAAAAAGATGTGAGCCATGACGAAGCGTTGGCGCAGGCATACGGGAAAACCCGTAAAAGTCTGATCGCCCGTCTGGACAATTGGGAGGATCAGAAAACCTGGGACGAGTTCTATCAGACCTACTGGCGGCTGATTTATTCGGTGGCGGTCAAGGCCGGCCTGCGTTCGGACGAAGCTTTCGATTGTGTGCAGGAGACCATCCTCTCGATCGCCAAACAGAGCAAAAAGAAGTTATATGATCCGGAACAGGGATCGTTCAAAACCTGGTTGATGAACATGACTCGCTGGCGCATCAACGACCAATTCCGCAAGCGCAAAAAGGACACGTCGATGATTCCCGGCGACTGGGAGAACGACCGCAAGACCGCAGTCATCGACCGCGTGGAGGACCCGGCTGGCGATGTTCTCTCCCGCCTGTGGAACATCGAGTGGAAAAAGAACGTCGCGGACGCCGCGCTCGCACGCGTGAAGACACAGGTCTCCCCGAAACAATATCAGATATTCGATTGTTATGTGGTCAAGCAGTGGGACGCCCGCAAGGTGCAGGAGAAACTCAACGTCAGCATGGCCCAGGTATATCTAGCAAAAAACCGGGTCGGCTCCGTGCTCAAACGCGAGCTGGCCAAACTTGACGATCACGATGCCGGTTAGAGTCCGCCCGCACCCCCAGATTCCCGATCACGAAGTTCTGCGGAAAATCGGCGGCGGAGCTTACGGGGAGGTGTGGCTGGCGCGCGGGGTGACCGGTGCGCTGCGGGCGGTCAAGGTGGTGTGGCGCGAGGATTTCGAGGATGAACGCGGCTTCGAGCGCGAGTTCGAGGGCATACTTAAATTCGAACCGCTCTCGCGCGACCATCCGGGACTGGTCAACATCCTCCACGTCGGACGCAGCCCCGACGGCACGTCGTTTTATTATTATGTGATGCAACTCGGCGATGACGTGCGCACCGGGCGTGACATCAACCCGATCGAATATGAACCGCGCACGCTGAGGGCGGACCATCAGCAGGGGGGCATTCCGCAGTGGAACGTCCACGATTGCATCGAGGTGGGGCTGCGTCTGGCCGAGGCGCTCGAGCACTTGCACGAACAAGGGCTGGCGCACCGCGACGTCAAACCATCTAACATTATTTTTGTCAACGGCAAGGCCAAGCTCGCCGACATTGGCCTGGTGGCGGCGCGCGGCCAGCGGACCTTTGTCGGCACCGAGGGTTTCGTGCCGCCGGAGGGGCCGGGATCCGCGCAGGCGGATGTGTACAGCCTGGGCAAGGTGCTCTATGAGATCGCCACCGGAAAAGACCGGATGAATTTCCCCGAACTGCCGGATGATATCCCGTCCGGGCCCGACCGCAAACGCTGGCTGGAACTCAACCGGGTGATCTGCGATGTCTGCGAACCGCGGATTTCCAAACGCAAGACCGCGACCGCCGGGGACTTGGCCGAGGCGCTGCGGCGCATCCAACAAGGGAAGCGCCGCCGCCGTGGCGGCCTGGCCGTCTGGCTCACCACTCTCATGCTAACAGGTTTTTCCTGCTGGGCCGGCTGGGAGGTGGTGAAGGAAACCGAGTGGGCGAAACACATCACTTCCGGACCGGTGCCGCCCGAACCCGCGGTGGGATTGTTGCGCGTTTTCAGCAGCCCCGAGGAAGCGGATGTGCTGGATGAGAACGGCGTGCTGATAGGAACCACCCCCACACCGACCATGACGGCCAAAGTGGGAAATGACGTGAGCTTCACCCTGCGCAAGAAAGGCTACCTGCCGTTCAAGGTCGAGGGGAGGATGACGCTTGCCGGGGTGAACGAACCGATGGTGCTGTTCGGCCAGATGCAGGTGTTCTGCCCGCCGGAGGCCGGGGAAACATGGCAGGACCATCTCGGGAATTTCTATGAACCCGAGAGCGGACGCCATGTCAGCGTGGGATATGTCACCGCGGATTTGTGGGACCAGTTTGTCAAGGCGTCCAAGGCACCCGTGGGACGGGTGGAAATCATCAAGTTCTCACGCAACGACGAAGCGGTGGACATCATACTCTGCACTCCCCAGGCGGCGGATACCTTCTGCGGGTGGTTGCGTTCCGGGGCCATCAAGGCGGGATTTCTAACAGAAAACCACGAGGTGACGCCCTTGCGCGATGAGAAGTTTGAGGATCCCGCGCTGAGTGATCCGGGCCGCGCGGAAGGCCTGCGTCCGTTCCGGGTGAACATCCGCCGGATTGTGAGTGCCAGGCTGGAGATTTCGAGCAATCCGCCGGGAGCGGATGTGTATGTGAACGGCCAGGCGGTGGGTTCCACACATGAACCCCTCGAGGTGCCCGACGTCAAACCGGGTCCGGTCAATTTGTTATTGGTTTTCGAGGGATACAAACCTCTGGCAAAATCCATCAGGCTCGGCGAGGGACAGGTCTATCAGGAACGTCTGACCCTTGAAAAAAACCAGGGTGTGGTGTTCGGCCGGCTGTGGGAAAACGGCATCTCGATGCGCTTCGCACCCGTGGGCCAGGATCTGATGGCCTGCGTTTGGGAAACCCGCGTGGGCGACTACGCGCGCTTTGTCAAGGAATCGGGACACGCCGCCGCGCGCGAACCGTTTTTCCAACAGGAAAACAATCATCCGGTGGTCAATGTCTCACGGGACGACGCCCAGGCCTTCTGCGCGTGGCTCACCCAGCGCGAGCGCAAGGACGAACGCATCGCCCAGGCGCATGTTTACCGCTTGCCCACCGATTTGGAATGGAGCGCGATGTGCGGCCTTGAGGAAGAGGAGGGCATCAGCCCCGGATGGAGGGATTCCCGCAAACAAAAGGTTTTCCCATGGGGCGTGAGTTGGCCGGAGACGGGCGGCAAAGCCGGCAACTTCGCCGACATGACGCTTTCCCGCACCCCGGGGGTCGCCCTCGACCGCACCATCCCGAACTATGACGACGGATTCGCGTTCACGGCGCCTGTTGGAAGTTTCCCTCCTAACGAGTTCGGCCTTTATGATCTGAGCGGCAACGTCCAGGAATGGGTGGATGACGAATACTCGAAAATCGGATCCAATGTGCTGGGAGTTCTGCGCGGGGGAGGCTGGAATATCTATCAGATAGAAAATCTCTACACGGGGTCCAGGAACGGGATGCCGCCCGCGACCCAGGACTCGATGTATGGATTCCGGGTGGTGCTTGCCAAGGTCCCGCCCAAAACCGAATGACCCCCCTGGAACATCATCTAACAAAAGTTAATATCATGGTTGAAATCAAACTCACATACGAAGGCGACCTGCGCTGCATTGCGCTCCACACTCCATCCGGCAACACTCTTGTCACCGACGCCCCGGTGGACAACAACGGGCGCGGCCAGGCGTTTTCCCCGACCGATCTGGTGGCCACCGCCCTGGGCACCTGCATCGCCACCGTGATCGGCATTGTCGCCAGGCGCAAGCAGATCGCCGTCGAAGGCATGGCCGTCGTCGTGCGCAAACACATGTCGGACGACCAACCGCGCAGGATCAGCCGCCTGGAGGTTGATCTAATAATCCCGCTGCCGGGCAGCCATCCGGACCGCATGCTGCTGGAAAGCGCGGGGCACGCCTGTCCCGTGAGTCAAAGCATCCATCCGGACATCGAGGTGGTGATGAACTGGACGTGGGGCCAGGAATGAAAGGATCCGGGGCCGGGCCACACTTAGGGTTGCGAACCTGGAAATACCGGCTAGCTTGCGGACATGATGATTGAAACCTATCAACTCGCCCAAATCGGCTCTCCTCACAACGGCATTCCCGTGTCGTATCTGCTCATCATCGGGGTGACGTTTCTGGTCAGCATGCTCGTCAGCGGCATGCTCAAGAGACGCTTCAATGAGTATTCCCAAGTTCCAATCCCATACACGGGTGCGCAGATTGCGGAGGAAATGCTGCGTCAAAACGGCATCGACGATGTCAAGGTCATCAGCGTGCCCGGCCAGCTAACCGACCACTACGATCCGGTGTCCAAGACCGTCAATCTCAGCGAACCGGTCTATCATACCAACTCGGTGGCCGCCGCCGCCGTGGCCGCGCACGAATGTGGTCACGCCCTGCAACACCAACAGGCATATGTGTGGCTGGGACTGCGCACGAAAATGGTGCCGGTCGTGCAACTCTCCAGCCAACTGTTGAATTACATCTTGTTGCTCGGGTTTGTCGGCATCGGTGTGCTGCACAACGCCACGATGCTGTGGGTTTGGGTGGCGCTTTTAGGGGTCACCACCCTGTTTTCGCTCGTCACCCTGCCGGTCGAATTCGATGCGAGCCGCCGGGCGCTGGTCTGGCTGGAAGGCAGCGGAATCGCCGCCAGCATGGAACATCAAAAAGCGAAAAACGCCCTGTTCTGGGCCGCCATGACTTACGTGGTGGCCGCCCTCGGTTCGGTGGCCCAACTCCTCTATTTCGTGATGCTGGCCCTCGGGCGCAGGAACTGAACATCCATCGAAAGCCCGCGCAAATCAGGGGGTGCTCCGCCTCAAGGCGGTTTGAATGGGCGGGTTTCGGGAATTTCATCGATTGTTGAAATGAAACCATTGGCGAGTCCGTATGGGGCATGGACCACCGAACTCCGGGCTTGACACAACGTGGGTTTATCGCTTGCCTGCGGCGACTGGTGGCTGCTTTACAAGCAATTCCCTGCGGCACCTAACATTTTCAAGCCCCGTCCACCGGGTTTCCACCTTACCACTACTTCCCCACTTTCATGGACTGGACCTCTCCCATTTGGTATGCATCCTACATTCTGGTCTTGATTGGCCTTGCGGGGTATGGCAGCCACCGCCTGACGATTGTGTTTTTATATTGGAAGCACGCCCGCAAGCGGCCGCAGCCCAAGGATTATTTCCAGGATTTGCCGATGGTGACGGTGCAATTGCCGGTGTTCAATGAAATGCACGTGGTGGACCGTCTGCTCACTTCGGTGGCGGCGCTGGACTACCCCCAAGACAAACTCCAAATCCAATTGCTGGACGACTCGACGGACGAAACCGTCGAGATTTGCCGCACCGGCATTGAGCGGCTCAAGGCCCGCGGGTTCGATGCCGAACACATCCACCGCAGCGACCGCACCGGATTCAAAGCCGGCGCACTTGAAAACGGCACCCGCTTTGCCAAAGGCGAGTTTCTCCTCATCCTGGACGCGGATTTCGTGCCCAATCCCGACCTGCTCGAAAAAACCATCCACTTCTTCACGGATGACAATATCGGCATGATCCAAACACGATGGGGTCACCTGAACCGCACCTTCAATGTGCTCACCCGCATCCAGGCGATGTTCCTCGACGGCCATCTGGAGTTGGAACAAACCGCCCGCAACCGCTCCGGACGTTTCTTCACCTTCAACGGCACAGGCGGCATCTGGCGCAAGTCCTGTATCGCGGATGCCGGCGGCTGGGAACATGACACTCTAACAGAAGACATGGACCTCAGCTACCGTGCCCAACTCAAGGGCTGGCGCTTCATTTTCCTCAACGATGTGGAAACCCCCGCCGAGCTGCCCGTGGACATGGATGGCTTCAAGAGCCAGCAGCACCGCTGGACCAAAGGCTCCATCCAGGTTTGTAAAAAAGTCCTGCCCGCGATCTGGCGTGCCGATGTGCCCCTGTTCATCAAACTGGAGGCCACCGCGCACCTCACCTCGAACTTCGCCTACCTCCTGCTCATCCTGCTGTGTTTCCTGATTTATCCCAACCAGAAGTGGCATCCGGACTTCGGAAAATTCACCTATTATATCATCAACGTCCCGATTTTTTTCTTCTCCTCGGTCTCGGTCGTCGTGTTCTATCTGGTTTCCCAGAAGGCGCTGCGCCCCGGCGCGTGGTGGCGGGAAATCCCTTACCTGCCACTGCTCCTCGCCTTGGGCATCGGCATGTCCATCAGCAATGCCAAGGCCGTCATCGAGGCCCTCTGCAACCATCAGACCGCCTTTGTCCGCACGCCGAAATACGGTATCGGCCATGCCTCCCGCAGCGATTGGAAAAAGAGCAGCTACAAGGCCATCAAATCCCTCACCCCGTTTGTGGAATTGCTCTTCGGATTCTTCTTCCTCTTCGTCGTCGTGGACGCCGCCATGCGCGGAAGTTGGCCGTCCGCAATTCTTCTGCTTCCCTTTCCGATCGGATTCTTCTACACTTCGCTGTCGTCGCTTTCCCGCGTGTTGTCATCCGGCACCGCAGTATCGGCTCGCAAAGTCGTGAATCGTTATACTCCGTGATAGAACCATGACCGGATTTCCCTGCCCGCGCTCGATCCTCATCTCATCGTTCAGCCTGTTGGTCGCCCTCGGCTTTACCGGATGCGAAAACTCCCCCTTCGGCCAGGACACCCGCAATAAAATGATCGTCAGCGTGAGCGACCAGAAAATGGTGCTCGTGCGTGACGGCACACCGGTCAAAACCTACAGGATCTCCACTTCCAAATTCGGCGTGGGCGACCGCCCTAACAGCAACCGCACCCCGCTCGGTCGCTTGCAGGTCGCGAAAAAAATCGGCGACAAGGTCCCGATCGGCGGCGTTTTCAAAAGCCGTCGCCCCACCGGGGAAATTGTCAAACCCGACGCCCCCGGCCGCGACCCGGTGGTCACGCGCATCCTCTGGCTGACCGGCACGGAAGCCCGCAACCACAATGCTTACCGCCGCACCATCTACATCCACGGGACCCCTGAAGAACGACGTCTTGGCACGCCCGCCTCGTTTGGATGCATCCGCATGGGCAGCCGCGATGTGGCGGATCTCTACAAACGCATCGGCACCGGTGCGGATGTTTTTGTGATCCGCGGCCCCATCCAAACGCCCCAAGCCAACCCGGCGGCGGCATCCGCCTCGATCTGCACCAGCAAGCCAAGCAGTTGAGCACTTGAGATTCTGCGAAACCCGAGCTTGACACCTGCGCCGGATTCCCTATTTTCCCCCGCCCGCCTCCGGGCAATCGATATTTTCAAGCAATCACCATGGCCAATCACAAATCCTCGATCAAGCGCTCCCGCCAAACCGTCGTCCGGACCGAGCGCAACCGTGCGGAAAAAAGCCGCATGAAAACCCTCCGCAAGAAAGCCCTCACCGCCATTGCCGCCGGGGACAAGGAATCGGCCAGCAAGGCCAGTGCCGACCTCTCATCCGCAGTGGACAAGGCCGCCAAGCGCAATGTCATCCACCCTAACAAAGCGGCCAATATCAAGCGCAAGACCGCCAAGGGCATTGCCGCGATTGCCTGAGCCATCCTTGCTGCCAGCCATTGGAAACGAGCGGACCGGTCCACCGGTGCCGCTTTTTTCATCCCCACCATGAGCGAATCCCCTCCACCCAACCGTGCGGCCACCGCCGCCAAAATCGCTGCAAACCCCACAGGCTACAAAGTCTGCGAGGGCTGCGATTCCATTGTCGGCAGCGGTGCCACTCTTTGTCCGAACTGCCACAGCTACCGCTTCGATGTCTCTCCCGAACGCGTGGTCCTCCAAGCCCGCAAGCTCGGCAAACGCAAACAAACCTCCGTCACCACCTCCGATCTCGCGTGACCCGTCTCAAGATTTCAAATCTCAAATCTCCCCCCCCCCCCCCCCCCCCCCCCCCCCCCCCGCCCACCACCGACTCCAAAAACAGGAGGGGGGGCTTTCTCCCG
>CAYWLC010000115.1:8807-9865 GCA_964458895.1 uncultured Luteolibacter sp.
CTCCCCCTCCCCCTCCCCCATGGAATCTAACGGATTCAAAGAATGGCAGGTGGTCTGTGACGCGCTGGCCTCGGGCCGCCAATCGATCATCCTGCGCAAAGGCGGAATCCACGAGGGCCGTCAGGGCTTCTCCTTCGCCCACGAATCGTTTTTCCTCTTTCCCACCCGCTTCCACGCATTGGCCGATCAAGTCCGTGAGGGCGAGGTGAAGGTCCTGCCCGAATGGCAGCCCGGCGACGCCCTCCGCATCACCCACCATGCCGAAGCCTTGTGGGCCGTCACCCTCACCGATTGGGCAAAGGTCGCCGCATTGGAACCCCATCACATTTACTCTGAGAAAACGGTTAGAGACCGCTTCGACTGGGAAGGCAAGGGCATGGCCTCAGGCAGCATCCACGTCGCCCTTGTGCGCGTCACCGAACTTGCCCAAGCCTGGGAATTCCCTTACGAAGCGGCTTTCGGCGGCTGCCGCAGTTGGATCACCCTGCCGGAGCCGCCTGCGCAGTGGGCATCCAGCACCCGCCCCGTGCACGACGCCACGCTCCCGGCTGCCCTCGTTCACCGATTGCGCGCCTGAGCAGGCGCAAGCGCGAGCTGCTCCCATAGGTCCAGCTCCCCTCCTACCCATTCCACGATTTCTCGTTGAAAACGACTTGCCTCTCCGGTGGGGGGCGGTTACGTCACCGCCGATTTCCACGCCCCATCCATCATGAAACCGCAAAAAGTCGCCATCCTCACCGCCGGAGGTCTCGCACCCTGCCTCTCGAGCGCCATCGCCGCTCTCATCGAACGTTACACCGAGATCGATCCCTCGATCGAGATCATCTGTTATCGCGGGGGTTACAAGGGACTTCTGTTAGGTGACAGCATCGCCGTGTCCCCCGCCGTTCGGGAAAACGCGCACATCCTCCACAGCTACGGCGGCAGCCCGATCGGCAACAGCCGCGTGAAACTCACCAATGTGAAGGATTGCGTCAAACGCGGCCTGGTCAAGGAGGGCGAGAACCCGCAGGAAGTCGCCGCCCGCCAGATGATCAAGGACGGGGTGGACGTGCTCC